>NZ_LNDJ01000001.1 GCF_001444505.1 Psychrobacter piscatorii
CGAAAATGCTATCTAAACATCAAGAATGATGCAGGTTGTGGTGGCATGAGCATACAACTTGCCATCAGGCCCTACAATTTTCCCTTCAGCAGTTGCTGTTCTTCGACCAGCATGAATGACTTTACCTTCAGCCCGTACTAAAGGTGTTGCCACTGTCAAAGCTCGCACCATATTTACTTTTATCTCTAAAGTTGTATAGGTTTTTCCTGCTGGTAAAAGCGTATGTACAGCGCAGCCAACAGCAGAATCTAAAAGCGTACAAAACCAGCCACCATGGACTGTACCCAATGGGTTGTAATGATGACGCTTTGGACGCCCTTGAAAAACGGCAATACCTTTTTCCATATGAATAGGAGTGTAGTCGAGCGTTAGACCAATAGGAGGATGAGGCAGCTCTCCTGCAAACATAGCATTAAAAATGTCCATACCGCTGCGAGTGGTTAAGTCTGATAATGGAATGACGTCAGCGTCACCTAGCTTTTCTCTAATGAGTGCTTCTTCTGTCTCCCATGTTGCTATAGTTTCTTCAACATTCATTTTCAATTCCTTAAAACGATAAATAAGAGGTTATCTCATTCTTATAAAGACCAAAGTTTTATCAATTAGTGTTCTTAATGTTTGCTTTTATTTTTAAAATACATCGTTACATAGCCGATTAACCAAAAAGCAGATATTGCTTGAAACCAGATAAGACTGTGCATGGTGATCGTCATAATATTATCAGTCTCAACGTTGTAGTGTAGTAATGACAATAAACCCATCAACGCATACAAATAAAGCCACCAACGTCCTTTGGTCATCTGGCTTTTGACAGCCACGATCAAGCCGTAGGTACCGATTGGTGTCATGACGAACCAAAAAGCATCTACCAGCTGAGGGGATAACCAATCAGGCTCAGGATAGTGGTCAAAATAAACCACATTATGAACATAGTGCAAAATGCTCGAGAACACATTAAGTAATACAATGAAAATTAGGGTTTTATAATGTTTGTAACGGTTTATCATGATGTACCTTGTTGATCGTCTCTAAAATATCTTGCCAAATATGAGTGTTTTTACTTCTAAAGTAGCCGAAATGTCCAACTGATTGGTCTGATCCCTTGCTAATGGTATAGCGTTTAAAAGTGATGGGTTGATCGCTGGTCACATTTTTCCAAAAATTATGCAGGTTGCGTTCAGTACAGATTTCATCATCATCGGCAGTGAATACGAAAGTTGGCACATTAAAATTTTTGTAAGTCCCAAGGGGAATGGTTTTCCCATAGAATTTATCTGAGAAAAACAGCTCTTTTTCTCGGCACCAAGCCCCCCATTCCTCTGTAAAACCAGCTGGCAAATCTTCCATGAGTTTGAAGCTTTTAGCCGGCACATAATTAAAGACTTTATTACTAAGCGGTGCTAAAAAACGGAAAAAGAAGTTAGCCTTAAGACGATAGCGAAGCGGCATATAGCTAAAGTATCCTGCTGAGACAGCCACTGCGATTAAAGCATCCAATTGATCAGCATTATGAGCAAGGCCAACTTGTTGACCTCCAGCGCTATGCCCTACGCAATACAAGGGTAAGTCATTGAACAGGCGCTTGGCTGTATCGATAACAGCTGGAATGTCGTACCGTCCGATATCAGAATACTGATAATGACAATCCTTTAGATGACTCACTTTAGAATCGCAAAACCCTCTGTAATTCCATAGAATGACATGGAAACCATGCTCTCTTAAATATTTAGCAAAAGGTAAATAATAAGAAGTATTGGTAGCGGTTCCTGGGTTTATTAGAACAACGGCTTTAGGATTAGCAGCTTTATAAAGAGTTGCACGCAGCTCGACGTTATCATCCGTCAATATATTAATATCCATAAAAAACCCTACTTGTTGTTAATTAACGCCTACTATAAACTATGGACATTACTCCACAGTCAAGCGTTAATTGAGGGTGCTCGATAATGAATATAAAAGAATTAACTGAAACAGTCGGACTAAGCAGAGATACGATCCGTTTTTATGAGAGAGAAGGGTTGATATTGCCACCATCTAGAAGAGCTAATGGCTATAGAGACTATACTAATAAGACAGTCGACCAGCTTAATATGATCTCCATGGCGAAAGAGTTAGGTTTTACCTTAAAAGAGATTAAAGAGTTAACAGAGCTACTGTATACAAACAACCTGACCCAATCACAAATGGGTGAAAAGCTTATAGAAAAAAACAAGCAAATTGAAGTTAAGATTCTAGAGTTATCTAAAATGAAAGCGTTAATAGATGATGCATTAAAAGGCATGTGTTCTTATAAGGATAAGCTAGCTCTTTAATCTAAGTTATGAAAGGTCCCGATATAGTACCTCCAGGTCTCAAATCATCTAAACCAATATCATGGGATAAAATTGACCCACTACTATTTACTGCCTCAATCTTGTATTTTGCTTGAGGGAACTCAGACTTCATGAACTCAGCTATATCTTCCTTGGTTGCTGACATAGGGCTGTAGTGGTGTGTTCGTTTAGTCTTGTGATCAAAGACACGGTGAGATCTTCCAAGTGAGAATATATCAGCTATTTTGACAAATGGCTGATAATCTTTCGAAGACTCAGTTGTTGTGGGTCCTTTTCTATTTTTGTTATTCACAAAAAAATCCTTTGCCACCTCGTTGATACAAGATAGCAAAGGATGAATCGTCACACAATAGCATGACGGATAATTTTTAATAAATATTATAATAAAATCAATAACTTATATTACTCAACCGTCACTGATTTGGCAAGATTGCGTGGCTGATCGACATCAGTACCGCGCATCACGGCCACATGGTAAGACAGTAGCTGTATGGGTACGCTGTAGACGATAGGGGCAAGCGTCTCGCAAACTGCTTTAACATATACTACATGTAGGCGCTCTTCAGCATTGATGTGACTATCTTCACTAGCAAAGACGAACAGCTCGCCGTGACGGGCATGTACTTCTTGCATGTTGGCTTTGAGCTTATCGAGCATACTGTCTTTGGGTGCCAGCACGACGATTGGCATGTCTTTGTCAACAAGCGCTAGCGGACCGTGTTTGAGCTCACCTGCGGCGTAACCTTCAGCGTGGATATAAGAGATTTCTTTGAGCTTCAATGCGCCTTCCAGAGCGATAGGGAACTGTAGACCGCGCCCTAAAAATAAGCAGCTTTTCTTATCTTCAAAGTGCTCCGCCATCGCTTTGATCGGAGCATCAAGGTGCAAGCTGGCATAGAGTTGACCGGGCAGCTTTTGTAGCTCGCCAAGTAAGGTGCTTAGGTTTGCGCTGTCGATACGCTGCTGTACTGCGCCTGTTTTTAAAACCAATAGCATGAGTGCGACCAGCTGGGTGGTAAAAGCTTTGGTCGATGCTACACCAATCTCAGGACCTGCAAGGGTCGGCAAGAATATGTCTGTCTCGCGAACCAAGGTTGAGGTAGGCACGTTACATAGTGCTAGACTAACCAGTCCTGCTGGGTTTTGTTTTTTGATCTCACGCAGGGCTGATAAGGTATCGGCTGTTTCACCAGACTGAGAGATACAAATCACCAGCGAGTTGTCGAGTACTACAGGATTGCGATAGCGGAATTCACTAGCAACCTCAACAGAGCAGGATAGGCGCATCAAGCTCTCAAACCAATATTTAGCAACCATCCCCGCATGATAACTGGTGCCGCAAGCGATGATTTGTACATGCTGTACGCCTGATAACTGCGCTTCATTGCGTGCTAAAAAGTCATCACGCAGGGCTGATGCTTGGCGGTTATCAATCGCCATCTCAAGCGTACGCGCGACTGCATCTGGCTGCTCATAGATTTCTTTGAGCATATAGTGCTTAAACTCGCCTTTGTCAGCATTATGCTGCTTGGCATCGATTTCATGCACTTCGCGGCTGACTTTCTCGCCATCGACATAGACTTTAATACTGTCACGGGTCAATTTGGCAATATCGCCTTCTTCTAGGTACATAAAGCGGTTGGTGACTGGCAGTAGTGCCAGCTGATCTGAGGCGATAAAATTTTCACCAATACCAACACCAATCACCAAAGGCGAGCCTAAACGTACCGCGACCAGCTCATCTGGTGTGTCCACATGAATGATGCCTAAAGCAAATGCACCATGCAGCTTAGGAATCACTGCGCGTACCGCTTCTAGCAAATCATTGGTTTGCTCATAAATGTCATGAATCAGATGCGCCACCACTTCGGTGTCGGTCTGTGAGGTAAACTCGTAGCCTTTAGCGATGAGCTCTTTTTTGAGTTCAGCGTAGTTTTCGACGATACCATTGTGAACGACGGCAATCTTACCAGATACGTGCGGATGTGCATTGCGCTGTGCAGGTTCGCCATGCGTGGCCCAGCGAGTATGAGCGATACCAATATGCCCATCAAAAAAATCGGTACTGGCTTCAACCGCATCGACCAAGGCTTGAACCTTGCCCACTTGACGCTCACGATGTAGCTCACCATCACGAATGACCGTTAAGCCCGCTGAGTCATAACCTCGGTATTCTAGACGCTTAAGACCTTCAAGCAAGATATTCGCAATATTGCGTTCAGCAACTGCGCCAACGATTCCACACATGGTTTTTCCTTAAATTTGTTTTTTAATAATTCAATATATGATGGTACAAGACTAGTAAGTGTCGTTAGCTACCAATGCTCAGTTATTAGCTCAAAAGTATGATGAAGCAGTACTACCACGATTGCCGTACTGCTTAGGTTTACTCAAGAATGACGGCAATTGATCAAACTTTCGATAAACCAGTTATTTTTTAGTCGGTCGTTGAAAGTCATTTTTTTGTACCTGACGAGCTCGGCCAAATGCTAAAGCACTACTATCAACGTCTTTGGTAATGACAGAGCCTGCAGCGATGGTAGCCGTGTCTCCGATGGTTACTGGCGCGACTAGGCTTGCATTGGAACCAATAAAGGCATTATCTCCAATGATGGTCTGGGACTTGTTGACACCGTCGTAATTACAAGTAATGACACCTGCACCGACATTGACGCCTGTGCCGACAGTTGCATCACCGATGTAGCTTAGGTGATTTACTTTACTGCCTTGACCGATTGTTGATTTTTTAATTTCAACAAAGTTACCGACTTTGCTGTTGTCAGACAATACCGTATCAGGACGCAGGTGTGCAAAAGGTCCTATGTCGACACCAGCTCCGATGTCAGCGCGATCAATCACACAGTAAGGTTTAATATAACAAGCATTGCCTATCTGAGCGTTTTTGATGACGCAGCCTGCTTCAATATAGACATTGTCGCCTAAAGTGCAGTCGCCTTCAAATACCACATTGACGTCAATAAACACATCTTGTCCGGCACTCAACGACCCGCGAATATCCACGCGCGTGGGATCGGCAAATTGAACGCCTGCTTCTTGTAGGTCGGCGACTACCTTGCGTTGCCACGTGCGCTCTAGGCTTGCGAGTTGTTGGCGGTTATTAACCCCTTCAATCTCAAACGTATGCTCAGGCTCAATCGCCACAATCGTAATACCATCAGCGACGGCCATTTTGACGATGTCAGTGAGGTAATATTCTTGTTGCGCGTTATTGTTAGAGAGCTCTGGCAAATACTTATGCAGTAGGGCGTTGTCTACGCAGTAGATACCACTGTTGATCTCTCTAATATTTTGCTCGTCAGCACTGGCATCTTTTTGCTCAACGATGGCTTCAATGTTGCCGTTTTGGTCACGTTTGATACGACCCAACCCGAACGGATTATCGACAGTCAACGTCAGCATAGACATACCATCAGTATTGGCAGCTTTTAAAGCAGCTAATGTCTGGCAGCTGACCAATGGCACATCACCATACAGAATGAGACTTTTCCCTGATTTCGGTAAATCAGACAGTGTCACTTTGACCGCATGACCTGTTCCTAACTGCTCAGTTTGAGCAACCCAAGTAAACGACGACTGTGTATATTGATTGGTAATCTCTGACTTTACCTGATCACCGCCAAAACCATGGACAATGATGGTTTCATCAACAGTGAGCTGATTGCAAGTATCTAATACGTGGGCTAATAATGACTTACCAGCTAGGGTCTGCAAAACCTTTGGCTTTGCCGACTGCATGCGAGTGCCTTTACCAGCAGCTAAAATAATCACAGAAAGAGGAGATGTCATAATAAGCCTACAAATGTAACAAAATATAATGTTGAATTATAGCGTAAAAACTTGCACAAAAAAAATTATGACGTGCAAGCTTTGTAACTTGAATACCCAAAACTTAAGCAAGCAAAATCAAATACGTAAGATGGCTAAACCGAAGTAGGGCGTGTTGAACATTCGCAAATAGGCACTGCTGATCGCTAAAATTGTTCCAGACAAGGCACAAAGCGACGATAATGCAGATGCCTTAGCGAGATTTGTAACGCAGTATGGGGCAATTTTAGCATCAGCCCGCAGGGACAGGACTCTTTTTTGCCGCTTCGATGTTAAAAATAAGCGCTTAGAATGACTAAACTTATTATTTTTAACATCGAATCGCCTAAAAAATAGTCGCTGTCAGTGCCATGGTCGAATGTTCAACACGCCCTAATGATTTCCGCGGAATAATATTAAAAAGACATAAACATCATCACAATGATGTAAATAATCAACCAAATCACTGCTGCCATAATCCCTGCAATAATGTCATCCAACATTACCCCAAGGCCGCCCGCAACCTTTTTGTCTGCCCAACCAATCGGTGGTGGCTTTAAAATATCAAATACGCGAAATAGGATAAAAGCAGTCGGTAGCCAGCCCCAAAACATCGGCAGCATCATTATCGACAAGGTATTTTCAGACGTAGGAAATACATATGATAATATATAAGATAACGGCAATAGGGTAATCCACATGCCAGCCCATTCATCCCACACAATATGCGGATCATCGTGTACCTGCATCAACTCAGACGTACGCCCGCAAATCCAAACACCAACCAAACACGACAAAATCGTCAAGATTAAAAAAGGAACGAAACCCAAGCTCATCAGTGGCACACCCACAATCAGACCACCAACCGTGCCCCACGTACCGGGCGCGCGTCGAGGTAGGCCGCTGCCCAAACCTAGTCCGAGCCAATAAACCATGCGGTCAAGCATACTGGCACCGATTGGTAGAGGCGGGCAGTCATTTGCTTGTCGAATATCAGGCTTAGATAAGTGTTGATCAGTCATGGATTAGCCTGTGAAATGTTGATAACCGGTGAGATTAGGCCACATAGAGAAGGGGGCAGATTGAGTCGGTGTGACTGGCTGATTTTGATAAAACAGTTCAAGACGTGAGTGATTAGGCGATTTGGCATCTGTCGCAATAGAATCTGCGAGCGCAACGACTTCTCCAATACAAGTGACAGGCGTATTGGTAACAGGCGGTTCAATATGTGCAGGCAAGGTAAACGCCAATTCGTAGTCATCGCCACCCGCTAATTGACATAACAAACGCTCAGATAACTCTACCGTGGCTAGTGACTCGCTACTCGGTAATTGAGCTAAATGAATACGCATACTGACTGAGCTTTGCTGACAGATATGTCCAAGATCTTGATAAAGACCGTCAGAGATATCGATCATCGCAGTTGCACCAGTTTTCGCTAATGTTGCACCCAAAGCGATGCGCGGCGTCGGCATGTGCAAGCGATGCGCCAGTTCTATGCCTTGTGCGCTGTCAGGATGATGTAAGGCGAAAGCTGCATCACCAAGTGTGCCTGATACATAAACCTTATCACCAATTTGCGCCCCTGAGCGATAAACAGCTGGTGTATCTGCGACAAGCAATCCTTGCGCACTGACACTTAGCACTAGGCGCTCACTGCGCGTGGTGTCGCCACCAATCAGCGTTACGCCAAACAGCTGGCAGGCATGAAACAATCCTTTGGCAAATGTCGTGAGCCATTCATGATTCGCTAGACGCTCAGGCAATGCCAACGCTAGCAAAATACTATGTGGGGTAGCGCCCATCGCTGCAATGTCAGAAACATTAACCGCGACCGCTTTATAACCAATTTCAAACGCAAGCTTATCTACTTGTGCAAAGTCAGCATGAAAGTGACGCCCTTGAACCAATGTATCAATGCAGCTAACCAAGCGTGATCCTGCTGGCAATGCCATCACAGCCGCGTCATCACCGATACCTTTTTCGATATCCGTTAATGGCGCATGCGTGGCCTGCATCTGTGAGAATATACGCTCAATCAGCTCAAACTCGTTCATAACTAGTCTTAGTCTTTGGTATCGTTAGCGTTTTTCTTGCTCGCCTTGAAGTCACTGATATTGGCACTGGCTTTACTGGCACTACTGCGTTTAACGTTAGCTTTGTTCGCACTGATACGTGGCTTATTTGATGCAGTCGGCGCATTATCGATCGCGCTTTCTGTTTCAGCAGTCGCTACGATATTGTCAGCTACCGTTACTTCAGCCGAACTCGCTTCAGATTGTTTAGCCGCCGCTTTTTGTGACGTACGTAGATTGGCATTGGTATCTGCTTGTACCTCTAAAGCACGCAGCTCACCAGCCATTTTATCTAGAACAGCATTGATCAATTTATGAGCGTCAGTCGCCCCAAAGTGATTGTTTAGCTTCATTGCTTCATCAAGCACAACCTTATATGGAATCTCTATACGGTTTTGTAGCTCATACGCACCAATAAGCAAAATAGCGTGCTCAACGGTGTCCAATTTATCAACTTCACGATCAAGATGCTGGCTGATGAGGGCGTCCAGCGCTTCAATCTGCTCGGGGATAACGCGCATCATTTCGTGATAGTAGCCGATATGCACGGTATGCATGGCATTGGTTGCGCGCGTGCGGGCAGCGATGTCATGCGGGGCATTGTCTTTCCAGCCAAGCTTGCCATCGACATCAAAGCGGCGATCGGTAACGAGCCACTCATATAGGCCTTGCATGGCAAAACGGCGTGCCTTACGGATGGCGGTGTGACTGGTCTTGTAAGAAGACTCACTCATATCGAAGGTTTGATCACCTGCACTACTGCTCGCTATACGGGTAGCTTCAGCTTGATTGGCTTGTGCGGTTTTCGCAGCGCTAATAGCGCGCTTGAGTTGGTCAGTCATAGGGGGTCTGTACCTAAATTTTTGAGATGATACCCAGTCAAAATATAAATTAACAAAGTAGCTTTTTAGCTTTGTTTATTCAAAATTTTAAAGGGTATAGAAATACGGCGAAAATTCAAAAAATAGCCAATTATTTTGATAGCTGGCTTATGCTATGGAGTGCTGCTATTGCTCAATAGCAGCACCAGTTAAACTAATAAATTTGAGCTTTAAGGCTTAAGCTTCATCGATATCGTCGTCGATGTCTAGCTGTGACAAAACAGCAATCATCTCTAGCACAACCATCGCAGCTTCAGAGCCTTTGTTACCCGCTTTCGTACCAGAGCGCTCAATGGCTTGCTCGATGCTATCAGTAGTGATGATACCGTTGGCGACAGGGATATTATAATCCATTGCCACAGCACTCAAACCTTTGGCCGACTCGCTGGCTACAATATCAAAGTGCGGCGTGCTGCCACGGATGATTGCACCCAATGCCACAATCGCGTCAAAACGATCTGATTCCGCAGCGCGCTGGGCCACAAGTGGCAGTTCGAATGCACCAGGAACGCGGATAACAGTAATGTTGCTACCCAATACGCCATGACGGAGTAGGGCATCAATCGCACCATCAACCAATGACTCAACGACAAAACCGTTAAAACGACCGACGACAATACCAATGCGCGCGTCAGCGTTTTGATGCAGATTACCATCGATATGAGTCACGTCGTTGCGCTGCTGTTGTAAATTCGACATAAAAAATCCTTTGCTTAATAAAGCGTTTAATTAAAATAGGGATGTAAATGCGTGGCTAAATAGTCTGATATATTCACGTAACTTGGTTGCTCATCATGTTGACGGTGGCCTAGTTAATTGAACGAAAATAAATGGTTAGCGCTATGATAGCATTTTTTTGGGTGTTATTTGTATTTTACGAGCGTGCTACAGACGCATCTGTATCCCTTGCGCTGCCATATAGGCTTTGGCCTCCGATACGGTATATTCACCAAAGTGAAAAATACTGGCGGCAAGTACCGCATCGACGCCGCCTTCTAACACGCCTTCTGCCAAATGATGCAGGTTACCGACGCCACCTGAGGCGATAACTGGTACATTGACGCGGCTCGTAATTTGCTGCATCAGCGCCAAATCGTAGCCTTTTTTAGTGCCATCACCGTCCATCGAAGTGACTAGTAATTCACCAGCGCCCAGCTCAGCCATTTTGCTCGCCCAAGCGACGGCATCAATACCGGTTGGCTTACGGCCACCATGGGTGAAAATCTCCCAACGCGGCACAGTAATCCCATCGACGTTGATGTCAGCAACGCGTTTGGCATCTATAGCAACAACGATACATTGGTTGCCAAACTTCTGCGCGGCTTCACCGACGAACTCAGGCGTAAATACCGCAGCTGAGTTAATTGCGACTTTATCTGCGCCCGCATTGAGCAAATTGCGGATATCAGCGATTTTGCGCACGCCGCCGCCTACGGTGAGTGGGACAAATACCGTCTCAGCCATACGCTCGACCGTATGATAAGTGGTATCGCGCTCGTCATTGGTCGCAGTAATGTCCAAAAAAGTAATCTCATCAGCGCCTTGTTCATTGTAGCGGCGGGCGACTTCGACAGGGTCGCCTGCGTCTTTGATATCGACAAACTGTACGCCTTTGACCACGCGGCCATTGTCAACGTCCAAGCAAGGAATGATACGCTTTGCTAACATAGGGTCTTTCACCTTATAATCAATTCATAGGCGCTAGTCTAGCAAAATCACTGCTATTTCAGGCAGGTTTTCGCAAGATTATTACGCTTTTCACCATCGTTTTATGATGCGCGGTACAATTGCGGTCATTACCGCATCAATTTATTCTATCTAACCTCTTTACCCAATTGCTATAAGTGAGATGTCATGTCCGTCTATACCCAGTTAACCGATGATCAGTTTGCCGCCTTTTGCCAAAGCTTTGGCGTATCGTTTGCCCGCGCGATTCCGATCACTCAAGGTATTAAAAACTCAAACTGGTTTATTCAAACGACCGACGATGTAGACGGCACCTACTCTTACGTGTTTACATTATTTGAAGAGCGTCCGCCTGCTGATATCGAAAAAATGGCCGTTATCCTCAATCAGTTAAATGGCAAATTACCAGTCGCCGCACCGTTAGCCGTTATTGAGTCAAATGGTTCGCAAACGGATGGCGATGATAAACGCTATGTCATCCATTATGAAGACAAAGCCATCACTTTAGTGCCGTGTCTAGCAGGCTCACATCCCGAGCAAACCACGCAAGCGATGTGTCATGATATTGGCGCAGCATTAGCCATGCTGCATGAGACGCTGCAAGCATTGCAGCCAAGTGAGCAGTATGGCGTGCCTTTGTATCCATGGAGCGACGTGCGTGACCGTGAAATGCAGTTCATGCCAGGTGACGAAGCCAAGCTGATGAGCGATATCTGGCGCTCTTATTCAGAATTGCCACTGACAACCTTGCCAAAAGGCCTATGTCATTTAGATATGTTCGCCGACAATACCTTATGGAATCTACAAAAAGGCGAAGCGCGTTTGACGGGTCTATTGGACTTTACCGAAGTCAGTGTCGAGCATTACGTGATGGACATTGCGATTACCATAAATGATTTTTGTACCACGTGGGGCGTTGCAGAACAAGGTGAATCCGTTAACTTTGACCGCAGTAAAATGGCAGCGTTCTTACAAGGTTATGAGTCGATCCGCCCGCTAAATAACGACGAAAAACGTGCACTACCTGTTATGCTGGCAAAGGCGGCGGTGATTTTCTGGTTATTACGTCTAAATGTGATTCACTACAACCGTACCGAAGGCCGTACGGGTGATAACATCATGGTCAAAAACCCTGACTTGATGAAACGTCTGGCCGCTTACCATTGGGCGCAAGTAGAAAAAGCGCAAAATACTGTGTTTGTGCTTGAACATGCCCGCTATAAAGATGATGATAGAAACAATGATGTCGAAGACTTCAAGCTGATTGGGGTTTTTGCCACTGAGCAACAAGCGCAAGCCGCTGTTAGCCAGCTAAAAAACCAATCTGGATTTAAAGCATATCCGAATGGTTTTCATATAGATGAATACCCAATCGGTCAGATTCATTGGTCGCAAGGATTTTAATTTTTATCAGACGTACTGGTTTCATACGTTTTTGATGAAAACTGCCCCTCATTATGCTTAAGGAAGATTTTATGACCGATCACGTTGACAACTGGCACAAACTGGCGCGCTTTGATACCAATATGCAAGGCGAGCTGCATGCCAATCTATTACGTAATAATGGCATTACCGTGTCCTTGCAGCCGCTCAGCGCGATCCCTGGTATGAACTCGGGTATCGTTCTCTGGGTAGAAAAAACTGATTTGGAAAGCGCTCAGCGCATTTTGGATACCATCCCAACTGATGGCGCCGCTTTGCTTGATGAGATGAGTGATGCTGACTTTGATGCGCTATCTGCCAATCAAAGCAATGCTACTCAAGTCAATGGTACTCAAGGTAACTCAATAATAGACGACAATAACGGCGGTACTTTATAAATGTGTCAACTCTTAGGAATGAACTGTAATACCCCAACAGATATTGGCTTTAGCTTTGCAGGATTTCGCAAGCGCGGCGGTATGACGGACAGTCATGAGGACGGTTTTGGTATTGCTTTTTTTGAGCGTAGCGACTGCACCAATAATGGCGAGACGGCAAACGACTCAACAGGGCTACGTTTGTTTCATGACAATCGCCCAAGCCACCTGTCGCCAGTGGCCGATTTGGTCAATAATTATCCGATTAAGGCCATGAATGTCATCGCCCACATTCGTAAAGCCACGCAGGGACAAAACTGTCTGGCAAATACCCATCCTTTCGTCCGCGAAGTCTGGGGCGAGCAGTGGGTGTTTGCCCACAACGGGCAGATGAATGGCGAATTTATCAAACGCTGTCAGCGCCTACAAGACAACGGCAATGCCGCGCATTGTCAGCCAGTTGGCTCAACTGATTCTGAAATGGCATTCTGCTATTTGGTCAATCGCTTAAAAAGCACTTTTAAAACCCGTCCTGACGACCAGACGCTGTTTAATTTTTTGACCACGCAGTGCCGTTATTTGTCGGCCAACGGTTTGTTTAATTGTCTAATCTCCAACGGCCGCTGGCAATTGGCGTATGCCGGTAGCTTATTGTTTTATCTCACCCGCCAAGCGCCATTTGGCGAAGCGAAACTGGCGGACGATGACTTGGCGATTAACTTTAGCGATGTCACCACCGATACCGACAAGGTGACGATCTTGGTGACCGTACCATTGACTGAAAATGAAAACTGGCAACAGTTGGCGGTCAATGAATGTCTGATATTCTCTGAGGGTGAGATTATTTATAAAGACAGTCCAAGCCAGCGTAAGTTTTTGACCATTGATGAAGGGATTGCGGTGGCACGGGCGGTTGGGGCCAGTGTATAGTCGATACACTCTAAAAATGTCATAGCGCTACTGGGATGAATTTTGCGCAGCCTCTGGGAACGCAGCACGCAAGTAAAATTTATACCAGTAGCGCGTTTAAATCCATAACAGTTTTACATTCAGCTAACTATATAGCGCTGGCAGGCACTGTATCGGTTTTACAGTGAATTAACTATATAATCCACAACAACGCTTAAACTTCTCACCCGAGCCACAAATACACGGCTGTTTCTGTGTGACAGTCATAGGAACGGTCGGGTCGAGAAAATACCAACGCGCATCATGATGGGCTTTACTTACTACCTTTACAAAGGCCGACAACTCGTGATGCGCTTGCAAGCCATTAGGCGTTCTAAAATAAGCTTTAAATTCAACCTGCGCATGTCGTTTGCCAAGCTTTGCTCTGTGTTCTACAACCTCTAATCCTGCCCAATCGGTCTTAGTGGCCCATTCCTCAATTGCTGTCACATCAAGTAAGCTTTGCTGCGCGGGTAGTGTGGTTTTGACGATGTATTCTGGCTTGATAAGCACAAAAGCGCTATAACGCGTGCGCATCAGACGCTCCGCCGTTTTTGCCTTGATGTCATCCGCTTCTTTATTTAACAGGCTGTCATGATAAGGCTGACAGCAGTCTTTATAAAGTAGGGGCGCGGTGGTGGTTTCTGACGCGGGGTTGGTTTGGCAAGGGCAGGTTTGGAGGGCGGCAGAAGTCGACATAGTGTACTCTCATTACTTATCATTTTTTGCTGGTAGAGGCGGCCTTAATTTAGCCAGCCTTTTATCAATTCTGGCCATAGACCGAGCTTAAGCTTTGCCCAAGCTGCAGGATTACTGACCTGCTGCCAAAAGGTGTCAAACGGCGGCGCTATATATAACAATAACGCCAAAATAACGTATAGCAGCAAATACCACCATTTGTCTTTATGCTGATAAAACTTCATCGCCGTACCCGACGAGCGCTTCATTTTCATATTGGACAAATTGACGCTATACAACTCATCTAGAGCCAAATGCACCATCGCACCGCCAAATAAAAACAGACCATAAAACCAACTGGTTGTCAGCGGTAGATGCAGACCATAATAGCTTAGACAGGTTAACCCCAGTCCAAGTATCGCCATATAAGGCACAGAATGGATGACGCCGCGATGCACCGTCATCGTGGTAAAAACATAAAACACCACATAACGCATAAAACCATAACCCGCCAGCCATAATGCGATCAATGCGAGCAAGCTCAAATCACTACGCCAATGCATGACCAAGCCAAAGGCAAAGACAAACGAGGTAATATTAAAACCCAGCTTAATCGGTGTTGAATTATCTGAATCCAAATCTGGTAGCAATCCACCAATGGTACCAAGCGCCACGCATACTAAAAACCCTGAATCATCAATCAATCCAGCTTTATAAACCGTCAAACTCAGGGTGCCGCTGACCATAAAAGCGACATTTAAGTGGGTATTAAAATTTGCCATAAAAACTCATTCATCCATAGCGCTCAAAAAGACCTTTCGAGCGGTGCATCTAGCTGTAAAAAAGCGCCCCATGATACCATAGAGTAGCCAGACATCTAACAGAGATAGCCTGTAAGAGAGAGCTTCTATGCCTGCCAGTGATTTACCTACCAAACCTGATTCTACCGCCTGTATTGAGCCGCCGTCTAAAATAGAGGGCACACTTGATAACAGCTTTGCTGAGATTGATTGGCAAGCGCCGTGGCTGTTGCACATTACTCAACGACATTACTTGAGCACCACTATTGAGCGCCTTAGTAGACCAAGTCAGCAGATGAATAGCTTAAGTGAATCGGATAGTTTAGATGAGCAGTATGTAGATGCTTCTGACATCAGTACGCCTGACACGATTGCCAACGTCTTAAAAACGGCGATGCAGCAGCAGGCCAATCATTTAGAACAGCCATTACCGCAGACCAAACCTACCCATAACCAAATGCCTCAAACGCTACAATTTGTCTCTCAAAATGCATTGCCCGATGGCGAAGCTTACGAGCATTTCATCGGTACAACTGGCAACATTCCGACGCGTGACAACTTGCATGACCTATTTAATGGCAGTATTTGGCTGACCTTTCCCAAGACCAAAGCAGTGCTGAATTATTACCACATGCTGGAAATCGCCAAACAAGGCGTCAGTGAGCGCCGAGGGCGTGTGCGCGACACTATCACGGTGTTTGATGAGAATGGGGCAGTGCTGGTCACTGCAGACCCTAATATTGGTGAGGCATTGGTTGATTTCGACTGGCAGTCAAGTTTGGTGAGACCCCGTGATAAATGGGACGATCCAATACAGCCTGATGACAGCGCTCAGGCAGCCGTGTATATCTTTGGGCATGCCTTGCTAGAGCAATTACTCTATCCGCGCAAACCCTTATGTGCGCACAGCATTGTCATCCATGTGACGCAAAGTTTCTTTACCCTACCATTAGCTGAGCGTATACGTTTTTTGGATGACAAAGTTGCCGAATACATGGACACATTATTATCAAAAGATGACGTGACACCGCGCCAGCTTGCGCCATTGCCAATCTTAGGTGTGCCGCATTTCTGGGCAGAAAATGCAGTGCCTGATTTTTATGAAGACAGCTATGTATTTCGCAGTGGTCGACGCCAAAAGAATAAAAAGGAATGAGTCACTCAAGATTGGCTAGCCAAACCTTTGGTACGTTTACGATTGTGCCACGATTTGACAACGTCCAGACGTTAACAAAGCCTCATATGTTTGTTATGGTAAAAGGACGTTTCTGTTAAACAGCAAAGAGATGGTTATCTCTTTTGTTAACACAGAGTCACATCAGACCGTTTTATTAAACTGCTCTGCTGATTAAAGATATATCGATCATCTATTGAGCCACCCGTTATACATAAACTTATAATAATTTATGTCTAGGATCTATAACAACGATAAGGAAGCTATCATGAGTGATATTTTTAATGTAAAAGACACCCTTTCAGTTGCTGGCAAGGAGCATGCCTACTACAGCCTGCCCAAACTTACCGAAACTTACGAGCATATCAAAACGCTACCATTTTGTATGAAGGTCGTGTTAGAGAATCTACTGCGTAACGAAGATGGCGGCCAGTCGGTCGGCAAAAACCATATCGAAGCGGTTGCCAATTGGGATGCAGGCGCCGAGGCGTCAAAAGAAATCGCCTTTATGCCAGCGCGTGTGGTGTTGCAGGATTTCACCGGTGTGCCCTCAGTCGTTGATTTGGCTGCGATGCGTGATGCAGTGGTCGAGCTTGGCGGTCGTGCTGAGCAGATTAACCCATTTATCCCTAGTGAGCTGGTCGTCGATCACTCTGTACAGGTCGATGCTTATGGCCGTGAGGATGCGCTGGATCTCAACGAAAAAATTGAATTTAAACGCAACAACGAGCGTTATGAGTTTTTGCATTGGGGCAAGCAAGCCTTTGAAAACTTCGTGGTTGTCCCGCCCGCGACCGGTATTGTGCATCAGGTCAACCTTGAGTACCTCGCGCGCGTCGTGATGGCAGCGGATGTTGATGGCGAGCTGATGGCGTATCCAGATACGGTATTTGGTACCGACAGTCATACTACGATGATTAATGGTATTGGCGTACTCGGTTGGGGTGTGGGTGGTATTGAGGCCGAAGCGGCGATGCTAGGTCAACCGTCATCTATGCTGATTCCGCAAGTGGTCGGCTTTGAGCTGACTGGCGAGCTAACTGAAGGTGTTACCGCGACCGATTTAGTGCTACGTGTGGTTGAGATGCTGCGTGCGCACGGTGTGGTTGGCAAATTTGTTGAATTTTATGGCGAAGGCTTACACAGTATGCCACTTGCAGATCGTGCCACCATTGCCAATATGGCACCAGAGTACGGTGCAACTTGTGGTATTTTCCCAATTGACCAAATGGCGATTGATTATCTGCGTCTATCAGGTCGCGAAGAAGCGCAGATTGAACTGGTCGAAAAATATGCTAAAGCGCAAGGTTTATGGCACGATGCCGATACGCCAGCGGCGACTTATTCGAGCAAGCTAGAGCTCGATCTGTCGTCAGTACAGCCCGCATTAGCAGGGCCAAACTTGCCACAGCAGCGTATCAATCTGTCTGATATGCATGAGAAGTTTGGCGAAACGCTAGAAAAAATGACCAAAGATCGCAAGTCAGAAGTCGAAGGCAAAGTACGCTTTGACCAAGAAGGCGGCGAGCAAGAGCAAGCGGAACACTTGGCAGCTGAACCAAAGATCGAAGTCGACACAAGAGACGATGATCTCAAACATGCACCAGCAAATAATGTCTTTTCAAATGTTAGTATCGATGATAAACAGCATAAATTAAGAGATGGTTCTGTGGTCATCGCTGCCATTACTTCTTGTACCAATACCTCGAATCCAGCCGTTATGATTGGTGCCGGTCTGGTTGCCAAAAAAGCAGCGGCCAAAGGGCTTAAAGCCAAGCCTTGGGTTAAGACGTCATTGGCTCCTGGCTCTAAAGTCGTAACTGATTACCTAGAAAAAACCAACCTGATGGATGAGCTAGAAAAAACAGGCTTCTATCTTGTAGGTTATGGGTGTACCACTTGTATCGGTAACTCAGGCCCATTATCAGAAGAGATTGAAAAAGGCATCGAAGAGAACGATTTGCTAGCGGCAGCGGTGCTATCTGGTAACCGTAACTTTGAAGGTCGTATTCACTCGCATGTGAAGGCCAGTTACTTGGCGTCACCACCGTTGGTAGTTGCTTATGCATTAGCTGGTACGGTTGACATCGACTTGACGACCCATCCATTGGCACAAGATCAAGATGGCAACGATGTATTCTTAAAAGATATCTGGCCGACCTCAGAAGAAATCAACGAGTTGATTGCCAATAATATCGACGCTGATATGTTCCGCAAAAACTACGGTGAAGTGTTCGACGGTAGTGCCGCATGGAATGCGATTAGCTCAGCGGATAGCCAACTGTATCCGTGGGATGAAGGATCAACCTATATCAAAAACCCGCCGTTCTTTGATGGCATGACCATGGAGCCAGAAGGTATTCCTGATATCGAAGGCGCACGTATTTTGGGTCTATTTGGTGACTCGATTACTACCGATCATATATCACCAGCAGGTAATATCGATCCAGAATCGCCAGCAGGTAAGTACTTGCAAGAGCGCGGTGTGATGGAAGCAGACTTTAACAGCTATGGCTCACGCCGTGGTAATGATGCAGTCATGACCCGTGGTACTTTTGCCAATATCCGTATCAAAAATACCATGATGGGTGGCAAAGAGGGCGGCTATACTTACTACTTCAAAGACGACAGCGCAACGCTCGAAGATGGTGAAGAAATGGCCATCTATGATGCGGCGATGAAGTACAAAGAAGACAAGCGTCCGCTTGTGGTACTTGGCGGCGCGCAATACGGTTCAGGCTCAAGCCGTGATTGGGCAGCCAAAGGTACGATTTTGCTGGGTGTTAAGGCGGTATTGACCAACTCTTTTGAGCGTATTCACCGCTCTAACCTCGTGGGCATGGGCGTCTTGCCGTTGACCTTTAAAGGCGATGAAGACGCGTCTACATACAACCTCGATGGTTCAGAAGTGCTCAGCATCACAGGCCTTGATAATGGCGAGAGCAAAGTCGCCACCGTCACCGCCACCCGTGCTGATGGCTCGACAGAAACCTTTGAGGTCAATGTCGGCTTACAAACACCAAAAGAGCGCGAATATGTGCGTCATGGTGGCGTGTTGCACTATGTACTGCGTCAATTGGCAAGCGAGAGCAAAGAAGCAGGCTAACAATTGATTAGATTTAGAATAAAAAACCTAGTCGTAATGACTGGGTTTTTTTGTATATAATTTTGAATGATACTTTGAATTGAGAAAAATTATTCTGCCATAATTTTTTCCCACCTATACTGGCAGTAACCGCATTTACTTTCATTGTATTGATCTTCTAAACTAAGAGAGGTTCCGCACGTTTCACATTCGTTATATTCCATTTCATAGTTACAAGCTACACAACAACCCTCTTCGTAAATAAAGGTACTTTTTCCGCATTCATGGCAGTCGTCATAAGGAGATTCGCCGCCATCCTTTATATTTAAATGTGCTTCTCCAGCCAAAGAGTCTGTAATATATTCTTCAAGTACATCGTAAAAGCTAAAGTCTTCCCCACATGACTTACAATGCAAGTCAATCATTGGATAAACATCTTCAGCATGTAGAGCTTGTATTAATGAAGAGTGACACTGATCACAACGAAGGTGTTTAAGAGCTATTTCAACTGAACGATATTTCCAATCGACTGCATCAAGACTTGCTGTACAAGCATTTTCTTCTGCCGAGTAAACATCATTTATCTCGAGTAAAGCTTTCCAGCAATCATCGCCCAGAATCTCCTGAGGATCTTCTTGCAAATGCTCTGATAGAAAGTCTCTAATCAGCAAAAATGACTTGGCTATGATTTCTCTGATAGCATCGGGAGACTTAGATGTGTAGTAATGTTCTAAATCGTTTCTTAGTCTACTGATTTCATCAAATCTGTCCCAATCTACTGTTGTAATGTTTAAACTTTTGAATCTTTGTTTTATGGACTGAACATCAACTGTCTTATTACCTTTTCCTTCAAAAGTTATTTCACCTTTAGAATTCTGCACAGGCACAATATTCTGCTTTATCAATAATTCCTTATTGTCATGTGGAGATAATCGACAAAGCTTTTCTTTGTATAATAATAAAATTCCAGCCGCGATATTTCTCACAGCAGAAACACTACGTCTATTGTCATCACTTTCAAAATCCTCAACACCAATTTGGATTGAATCTATTGCATTTTTAATAATGCTCATTATTTCTCCTAAGGTTTGATGTTTACTGAGTTTTTTCATACACAACTATTTATTGTGAAATAGTCATGATTCGAAAAGCTTCTTTTAAGATATATGAAAATAGCCCATTAATATAGCTGCCTTATTCATTTGTAGTCAGCTCTCTTCAGTCAATAACTTAATCCCCAGCCCAATAAACACCATACCGCTGACTCTATTTAACATTGTTTCAATAGAGGGGTTTTCCCGCAAGTGTGTACTAAATCGCGCCGCCAATAGCGCCAAACATAAGCACCATATAAAGCCAGTGGTCGCGAAAGTCAGGCCCAATATTGAAAATGACAGCGTGCCATAAGCATAACTAGCGTCGATAAACTGCGGAAAGAACGCAATAAAAAACAAGGCAACCTTTGGATTAAACACATTGGTCAACATGCCTTGCTGATAGATTTTCCAGCCGTCTACGGCCTTTTGGTTAGTCACATTCTGAGCTTTAGACAAATGGTTCGCTATTGAGTTCGAGTTTTTGCTCGTTAGCATTTTAAAGCCTAAATAACACAAGTAAGCCGCACCAATATACTTCACGAGCATAAATGCCGTAGGGGAGTTGGCGAGCAGCACTGACAGTCCTAGCGCCGCGAATAATGTATGTACCAAAGCGCCAGAGGTAATGCCTAACACAGAATAAACCCCTGCGGCTTGTCCTTGCGAGACACTGCGGGTGATGATATACATGCTATCGGTGCCGGGCGTGAGGTTTAATAAAATAGCGGCTAGGACAAACCCTAAGTAATTCTCAATACCAAACATAGCTAATCCCTTCCTTTAGTAGCACCAAAAATCCATACGTCGTAGGGCATTTTTATATTGTACAGAATACTTATGGAGTAGATAGTAGCGAGCATTGAATAGCTTGGCAATAGCGCGGATAGCTATAAGGTGGTGAGAGCAGCGTTAAGACATATTTGAGAAATGACAGACGTAAAAAAGCCCAGTCACCGGATGATGACTGGGCTTTTTTAGTGTTCGCTTATTAGTCTGATCTGATGCTATGCAAAAGGGCTAATAAGTGACGCCGAATAGTGGCGTCCCCAGGGGGATTCGAACCCCCGTTACCGCCGTGAAAGGGCGGTGTCCTAGGCCTCTAGACGATGGGGACGCATAGAGTGTTATAACCAGTGGTTACCAACGGTACTTCACAATATCAGATAGCTTATCTATTAATAATAGAGCAAGCCTTGCCTAGGTGCTGATATTGTCCTACTAGCGAGTATTTACGATTACGTTTCAGTAATACTGAGCGTTGCTATAAATAAGTATGGTGGAGCTAAACGGAGTCGAACCGTTGACCCCTTGCATGCCATGCAAGTGCTCTACCAACTGAGCTATAGCCCCTCGCTAAGAGTGTGCGTATTTTATGTAAGAGCGGCAGTCTTGTCAACCACTATTTTAAAAATAATGCATAAATATGCAAAAAAAAGCGTTTTAGCCTGTTGTAAAGGCCCAAGAAGCCCAAATTAGCGTGGATTTTGCTTAAGCGCGATTTCTTTGATGGCTTTATCGGTATAAAACTCTGCTTCGCTACCATCAGAAAAAATAATCGCACAGCATTCGGTTGGTACATATTGACCGCCTTTTTCTCGGATCGTTCTGATACCTCTAACACCAGTAATATTAAATTCGCCCAATTTATCTAGATTATCTTTGGTGTAACTACAGTAAGTGCGGTATATCCATTTTAAATCTTCAAAATCCTGACCTGTGGTTAGGGTAAGGTTTGCCTCAAAAAGCTCTTTTACGATGGTATCGTAGTATTTTTGCGCTTCTTTTAGGGTGTTAAACACATAATCTTTGCTTTCTATCGTGACAGTTTTGGCGGCCATGTTTATTTCCAATTAAAAATTTGATGATATGGAAGTAGGCGTATTGACTAACAACAAAAAAAGGGTCAGAGATGGCCTGACCCTTTTACATTCGACAAGTTTCGCTAATTAACTGTTTAGTTTAGAAGTTATTCAGCTTCTAAACTACTCAGCAGCAGCCAAAAAATCTGGCAATTCTGCCGCTTGTTTCTCTAATTTTTTCAGTTTCTTTTTACCGAGGCCGCCTAATACATCAACCGCATGACGTAAGCGAGTCAAGGTCATATCCGCACCGATAATCGCCATAGAATTCATCACTGGCGTCGATGAGGTGCTACCAGCAATCGCGATAAAGAACGGTGCCATAAAGTCACGCATTTTAATATCAAGATGCGCGGCAAGGCCTTTTAGCGTGGCGTAGATATTTTCTTCTGACCACGTTGGTAAGGTCTCAAGCTGCCAAAGCGCCAACTGTAGCATCTCAATGATTTGCTCAGGCGAGAGTGACTTATGGGTGAAGCTCTCAGCTGTGATATCAGGTAGGTTTTGGAAGTAGAAACCACCCCAATTGACCGCATCAGACAATAGCTCGATACGTGGCTGAATCGCAGCGGCGATAGCAGTCAGCTTGTCACTGTTACTGGCCCATTCAAGGATTTTATTCTTTAGCTCTTCAGGGGTGAGCGCGCGTAGCCACTCGCTATTGACCCAGTTGAGTTTTTCGATATCAAAAATCGGACCACCAAGCGACACACGTTGGATATCAAAGCTTGCAATCATCTCATCTAAGGTAAATTTCTCAGCATCATTGGGCATGGAGTAACCCATACGACCAAGATAGTTGAGCAACGCTTCAGGCAGCACGCCTGCATCACGATAGTAAGTGATCGATGTTGGGTTTTTACGCTTAGACAGTTTTGATTTGTCAGGGTTACGCAGTAGTGGCATATGGCAAAGGGTCGGCATTTCCCAACCAAAATAATCATACAGCAGTTGATGCTTGGGCGCAGAGTTCAGCCACTCTTCACCGCGCATGACGTGAGTGATTTCCATCAAGTGGTCATCGACGACGTTGGCGAGATGATAGGTTGGCATACCGTCTGTTTTTAGCAGTACTTGCATATCGACTTGGGTCCAAGGGAACTCAACCGTACCGCGTAGCATGTCTTGTACCTGACAAGTGCCTTCGGTCGGCACGCGCATACGAATCACGTGTGGTTTGCCCTCGCTTACTAATTGCTCGGTTTTTTCTGGAGCAAGATGGGCGCAGCGACCGTCATAACGCGGCGTCTTGCCATTGGCCATTTGCTCAGCGCGCATGGCATCGAGCTCTTCAGGGGTACAAAAACAGCGGAACGCATGGTCTTTTTCTATGAGTATCTCGGCGTGTTTTTTGTAGATATCGCTACGCTCGCTCTGACGATAAGGGGCGTGCGGGCCGCCAATATCTGGGCCCTCGCTCCAATCTAGACCAACCCAGTGCAAGGCATCTAAAATCATTTGCTCTGATTGCTCAGTCGAGCGCGTCTGGTCGGTATCTTCGATACGTAAGATAAATTCGCCGCCGTGCGCTTTGGCAAAAGCCAAGTTAAATAGGGCAATATAGGCAGTACCTACGTGTGGAAAGCCCGTGGGTGAAGGTGCGATACGCGTGCGCACTGGGCGCTTGCTGTCAGTAGAGGTTTGCATGATAAAAGTCTCAAAGTTTACTATCAATATAGGCTATTAGTATAAATAGCGATGAAAGATATGAAGAGGGTGCTAAAATATAGCGTTAGTATAACAGAGACATGTGATATTTTTAATGAAAAGCCCTTCTAGTGCTTGACTACCCGTGTATCCTTGCGATAATAATGCTAGGCAAGTCATAACTTGTTTATTTTCATCCAATTACTGGCCAGTATGGTCGTCATCTATTGAGTTGTTTGTGTCCCTATCAAAGTCTACGCCAAAATCGAAAGCCAGTCTTGCTCCCACTGACCGCACTGAATCAGCGCCCAGTCCATTCTCTAATGAGGATGTCACCATGCAAGATGAACCCTTAAACCCGACTCAATCCGATAGTGAGCGTGATATCACGTCTGATGAATTAAGTTTTGTCCATGATGCGGTACTGCTAGAGGAGACCGTAGCTGCCGTGCTAGGGGTAAAATCCCTACCCAAGCAAAAAGACGGCGACCAAAATGGCTTAAATATAAGCGGTATATACGTTGATGCGACCTTTGGTCGTGGCGGTCATAGCAGATTACTATTAAGTCAGCTTGCCGATGACGCCACACTGATTGTCTTTGACAAAGATCCGACAGCCATTAGTGTGGCGCAGGAATTGGCAAGTAAAGACAGCCGTGTGCATGTGGTTCATGACAGCTTTGCAACGTTGACAGATAGTCTGGCTGCTATGGGCATTAGTGAAGTGGATGGCTTGATGGCGGATTTGGGTATTTCATCACCGCAAATTGATGATGGTAGCCGCGGTTTTAGCTTTATGCGCGATGGGGCAGTGGACATGCGTATGGATACCAGTCGCGGCCAGCCAGTTGCCGAGTGGCTTGAGCAGGTTGACGATGAGACATTGGCCAATGTGCTTTATGAATTTGGTGAAGAGCGTCATAGTCGCCGTATTGCTCGCGCTATCAAGCAAATGGACAGCTACGAGTCTACGCTTGAGCTGGCAGAGGTAATCAAAGAGGCGCATCCCAATTGGCAACGCGGCAAGCACCCAGCCACGCAAAGCTTTCAGGCCATGCGTATTTTTATTAATAATGAGCTGGGCGATGTTGACGACTTTTTAGCGCAAAGTATTGCTATCTTAAAGTCAGGCGGGCAGCTTGCGGTGATTAGCTTCCATTCATTAGAAGATCGCCGCATCAAGCAGTTTTTGCAGCGACATAGCAAAGGGCAATATCCAGAAGATGAAAATCTACCGATGCCGCCCAATCGTCCGCGCTATTTTAGCAAGCCAAAACGCGTTGGCCCCAGCAAAGCTGAAACGAGCCAAAACCCGCGCGCGCGCAGTGCATGGTTGCGTATGGCAACTCGCACCGACACAGAGTATCAGCAGACGGCCGCGCCATAAATCATGGATGAAAACACTGAGTAAATCGCATATGATTGCTATTGTTTGTCTGAATGATGCATAAATGTCTTAATCGCTACGCCACTGTTAAAAAGCTGTAAATATTGTCTGTTAGGCTCAGCAAATAATTTTCCGTCATTTATTAGTTGAGAGTGTCTGAGATATCAAGCAACTCAGTCATTCTTTACTCTAAAATAACGTGATTATTTATTCGACCTATTCGACTTTGCAAGATAGCAGGTTTAGTAAGACAGCAGGTTTTGATATGACATATCGCTATAGCGGTAGGCTGTTGCCGCTATAAGACGGTCATCTTTGGTTTTATTTTTATCAATGGTATGGCTGAGCAATGATGCGTTCATTGCTTGCAGACCATTATCTACTTTATCGTTTACGTTCACTTTTTGAGATCGTCATGGCAATATCTGACAAACCTGCAAACCGCCGCGCCGCCGCGCCCTATAACACCGATATCGGCGAGCTATTCGTGCGTCGGTTCAATGTGGTGAGCATTTATGTGGTCGTATTACTGCTGTTGGCAGCCGCAATCGTATGGAGCGGCATCAAGACTGCCGAAGCCGTTCAGCAATATCATCAGGATTATAAAACCTTGCAAGACATGAAAAAACAAGAGCGTAAGCTACAAATAGAACATCAGCGTCTATTGATTGAACAGCAAACCTTTAGTGCCACACCGCAAATCGCCAGTCGTGCAGTGGCGGAATTGGGTATGTACTCACCGACACTAAAGGATAAGCTGATTATTCAGCCTGGTGTCGCCACCGCCTTGGCACCAGTAGTCTCTGATGACGACGATGAGTTAGATTTAGATGTGGTCGGACCACGAGCTTCTACCGATATCTCCCCTGAAGAACCGGTAGCGGAGGCAGGACAATGAGCGACAAAAAACCTAAATCCACATCAGCAAAAAATACCAGCAAAAAACCAGCCATTGGCAAGGTGACCAAACCATTACGCCGTGCGAGCGCTGCCAAATCTGGACAAACGAGTGATAAAGCGGCAGGCAGTCGTAAAGCCAAATTATTTGATCGTATCAAAAAGAGTGACACGAAAGGGACGCATACTAGTGCCAGAAACCCAAAGAGTAAAAGAGGGTTTTTGGGCAAAGCCTCTGGCGCGTCCTCTCGTGGCGGCTTTGAGCAGGATAAAAACCGTTTTCGTACCGTTTGGGGTTTGGCGCTGGTTATATTGGTGCTATTGATTGGCCGTGCCTACTATATTCAGGTGGCCAACGCGCAGTTTTATCAAGACAAAGGTAATGAGCTCATTACCAGTGAGCGCACGCAAAAATCCTATCGCGGTATGATTACCGACCGTAATGATTTACCACTTGCAGTGAGCGCACCGCTGGCGACCGTGTCATTTAGCCCGCATGATTACGCGAGCGAATACTACGAGCTCAAACGTATTATCTTGACCAATCCTAACAGTCCACAATTGCAGGCGCGTATGCAAAAGCGTTTGGACAATATGGATCTGACGACGCTGGCTGCGGCTGCCAACATCTCTGTCGATGAGCTAAAAAAAGCCACGGCAATCGATGACAGTATTGATGTGACCGATGAAGCAGCAGTCAAAGCGGCGCTGCCGTCTGGTGCAGGCTCGCATTATTTACCCCTTCTCAATAAAGTCACACCTGAGATTGCGCAAAGTGTTAGCTCGCTTGATTTCCCTGGTGTCCATGAGAAAAACTTCTTTCAGCGTTATTATCCGCAGCCGCAATCTAATGCGCAGTTGTTAGGGTTTATGGGGCAAAACGCCAATGACCCTGAGGGTGGTTATGAAGGACGTGCTGGTATTGAGCGCCAGTATGAAAAAGATTTAGCAGGTGATGATGGCAAGGTGCTTGTTTTAAAAGATGCCAAACAAAACAGCTTAAAAGAGATCAAGCAACTTGAGCCTGAGATACCAGGCAAAGATGTAGCGCTGACGATTGATTCGCGGTTGCAATATTTGCTCTACAAAGAGCTAGAAAAAGCAGGGCGTCTGCAAAAAGCGCGCTGGTCGACGGGTATGATCGTCGACGTACAGACTGGTGAAGTACTGGCGCTCTCCACATGGCCATCATTCAACTCAAACAATCTCAATGAGATGACAGGTGAAAACCAGCGTAACCGTGCGCTATTAGATGTGTTTGAACCAGGTTCGGTGATGAAGCCCTTTACCGTTGCCGCCGCTCTAGACTCAGGCAAATATACGCCGACCACTTTAATTGATACCAACCCAGGCTCAATTCGCGTGCGTGGCTATACCATCCGCGATCATAATAACTTGGGCATGATCAACATGGCGACACTATTACAGAAGTCTAGTAACGTGGCTTCAACTAAGATTGCGTTGTCGCTACCGCCTGATGCCATTACTAATATGCAACGACAGTTTGGCTTTGGTTCAAAAACACCTTTACAGTTCCCAGGTGAGGGCAGTGGTCTGATTGTGACGCCAAAAGAGAAAGAAACCTCACGCCGTGCGACAGTCAGCTATGGTTATGGTTTACAAGTGACACTAGCGCAGGTAGCGCAGGCTTATTCAGCCCTCGCAGCAGGCGGAGTGATGCACCCGTTGACTTTGATTAAGAACGACAAACCGCAACCAAGCAAACGAATTATGGCCCGCGAGCAGGCGATGTCTATTGTACAGATGCTTGAGAGCGTGACCGAGGCAGGTGGAACAGCTAGAGCCGCCGCCATTGACGGATACCGTGTGGCAGGCAAGACTGGTACCTCGCGCCGTATCAATCCAGAAGGTGGTTACTATACTGATCAGTATCGTAACGTCTTTGCTGGTATGGCACCAGCGTCTAATCCAAAGCTTGTGGGCGTCATGCTTATTGAAGATCCGCGCGGTCAGATTTATGCGGGTCTAACGGTCGCACCTGTGTTCCACAATGTGATGAAAGAAGCGTTACGATTATATAATGTGCCTTTAGATAAGCCGCTCAAAACAGAACCACAGTAGGCGTTCAATGATTTTAAGTAGTCAGCTCTTTAAGGGCTGATTTGTATTAACTGTTTAGGATTTGCTCATGACCATGCCTACCTTATCGCCAAATAGCGCCACTGTTACGACGGCCACTCTACAGCAGCTTATCGATACGAGCGGTAGCAGGCTGGCGCAACAGCTAACCGCGATGATCGCAGCATCGGTTCAACAGGCACCGAGTCAGTCAGGGGCGGATCAGATTCAATCGATTGCTCATATTCCTTTTCAGCAGTTCCAACTAGACAGCCGTCAACTATCCAATAATGACGTATTCATCCTTTTAAAAAGCCACAATCCAAATTACCAAAAGAGCCGAAATTATTTGCTACAAGCCGCTGAGAAGGCTGTTTTTGTCCTCTCAGAGATGGATCCTGCTGCCTTGATTAGCGAAGCAAATACCCCTCTGAAGATGGATGGTGATTCTAACGCACAGCAGCAATTAGCGCAGCAATTAGCAGCGCTGCCGTGCCCAATCTTATACGTTCCTAATATTCGTGATTTCTTAGGCAGCTTAATCCAAGCATATTTGCAATATCAGCAGCCAGTGACCCTGCCAAAGGTAGTCGCTGTCACGGGCACCAATGGTAAAACCACCATCAGTCAATTGGTGGCGCAATTGACGCAATTAACAGGTATGAGCAGTGCAGTGATGGGTACGGCAGGTAATGGTCGCCTTGGCGCTTTGGTACAAGCCAGTCATACCACTGGAGACGCCTTAGCTGTACAGCAGTTTTTGTATCAAATGGGCACCGAAAATGCTGAAATATTGGCATTAGAGGCCAGCTCTCATGGTCTGGATCAGCAGCGTTTACAAGGCGTGCCAGTTAGCATTGCTATTTATACCAATCTGAGTCGTGACCACTTAGACTATCATGCTGATATGGAAGAATACGCGTCTGCCAAAGCCAAGCTGTTTGATAAAGCTCACTTCCCAGATTTGACCCATGCCATCATCAACGTCGATGATGAACATGCTCAGATTATGTTGGATACAGCCACTGCTAGTGACTTGACGGTATGGACGTACAGTCTAGAGCCTGCAACATCTGCTACTTTTGTCGCTGCTGATATCGAGCCAAGTCTACAGGGCGTCAAGATAAGTCTGCGTACTGACTTTAATGATAAAACAGTTGGTGATGAGAAAACGGATATTATCGAGATTGTCAGTCCATTACTCGGCCGCTTTAATGTTGCTAATTTGCTTGCCGCTATCGCAGCAGCAGTAGCGACTGGTACTGTTGCTGGTACTAAGTCTGCGTCTGCTACTGATTCAAATGTGGATATTGGACGCATTGCGACTGCGGTCACGCAGCTACAAGGTGCAGTTGGGCGTATGCAGCGCGTGTCATCGAATGATGGCTGTTTTATCGTTGATTATGCGCATACGCCAGATGCCTTAAGTCAAGTGCTGGCGAGCCTGAAAACTCACTGTAAAGGCCAGCTATGGGCAGTGTTTGGTTGTGGCGGTGACCGTGATGCAGGTAAGCGCCCACTGATGGCGCAAGCGGGCCTCACAGGTGCTGATCAAGTTGTCTTGACCGCTGACAATCCACGTACCGAAGACCCTAATGCCATCTTACAGGATATGCAGGCTGGGATGAGCGCTGAGCAATATCAACGTACGCATATAGAACCTGCTCGCCAAAAGGCCATTGAATATGCCGTCAGTCAGGCAGGTCCAGACGATATTGTCGTCATCGCTGGTAAAGGCCATGAGACCTATCAAGAGATTAACAACGTCCGTTACGATTTTGATGACAGTGTGATTTTGCAGCAGGCGTTAGCGCAAGCGGGCCGTATATAGTCGAGTGATTATCGATACCCCTATTATCAAAAAATTAAACATTAAATATAAAAATTGAGTAGTCATTATACAAGGTAACCATTATGACAGCCGACAACGATAACACCATCCAGTCGCAAGGGCTTTATGTCTGGCAAATGGATAATATGCTCGAGGCGACAGCGTCGCTCGATGGTCACTGGCAATTGCCACAAGACTATACAGATGCAGGCCAGCCAGCCCTAGCCAGTCAGCGTATTGCGACCGACACTCGTACGATAAAGCCTGGTGATATCTTTTTGGCGTTAAGTGGTGAGAACTTCGATGGTCATGACTATATCGATATGGCAGCATCAAAAGGTGCCATTGCTGTCATTGTGTCTCGTCCTATCTTATCTGAGTCAAATGCGATTCCGCAGCTGGTTGTCAGTGATACCCGTTTGGCGTTAGGGCAGCTGGCAAGCTATCGTCGTCAGCAGCATAAAGATCTGACCGTGATAGCGATTACTGGCTCTAGCGGTAAAACCACCTGCAAAGAAATGCTAGGTAGCATTTTTGGTCGACTGGCACCGACATTGATTACCCGTGGTAACCTCAATAATGATTTGGGTGTGCCAATGATGCTGCTTGAGTTATCAGACCATCATCGTTATGCCATTTTAGAGTTAGGTGCCAACCATATTGGTGAGATCGCCTATACGACCGAGATTGTGCGTCCTGATGTGGCCTGTATCCTAAATATTGGTACGGCTCATCTGGGTGAGTTCGGTAGCCGTGAAGGTATTTGCCAAACCAAGGCGGAGATTTATCACACCTTAACGGATGCGCAGTTTGCGATTGTTCCTGATAAAGACGATTTTACCAATCAGTTACGCCGCATTGCTGAAAAGCACACGTCACATGTGATTGGGTTTGGTAATACCGATGTCAGCGCGAGCCATTTAGATGTAGAACCAGAGCGTAGTGAGTTTAAGCTACATATCGGTAATCAGATTCATGATATCAATTTGCCATTAGCAGGCGAACACAATGTCAATAATGCTTTGGCTGCTGCAGCCTGTGCGCATGCATTAAATATCAACGTCAGTGATATTGTTATCGGCCTTGAAAACGCGCGTCCAGCCAAAGGTCGTCTGAACAGTCAAATACTGGGTAAGCACCGCCTGATTGATGATACGTATAACGCCAACCCACACTCGGTACGTGCCGCTGCCAAAGTCTTGGCTGCGCAAACGGGTACGCAAGTGATGGTGTTGGGTGATATCGGCGAGCTAGGAGAGGCGGCAGTTAGTGAGCATCAAAGCCTCGGCCGTACTATCGCGACCACAGGTATCGATGTGCTGCTCTGTGTTGGCGAATATGCCAAGGCCACCGTTGCTGGTGCGAAAGAGGTTGCTGATATCAATGCTCAGGCATTCGCAGACAAAGACAGTTTATTACAGTATTTACAGCCGTATTTGCAAGCGCAACAAGCCAAGCCTTGTACTGTGTTGTTCAAAGGCTCGCGTTCCATGACAATGGAAACACTTATTCATGCGCTAGTAGAGGAGTAGGCGGTGTTAGTTTGGTTGTTTGGCTGGCTTGGCCAGTATTATACGCCGTTTTCTGCGGTTTCTTCGTTGACGTTGCGAGCGCTGCTTGCGGTTATCACTGCCCTCGCATTTAGTATGTTTTTTGGCGGGCGTGTCATTCAGCACCTGCGTTCACTCAAATACGGTCAGGCCATACGTAATGATGGGCCTCAATCGCATTTGGTCAAGACCGGTACGCCAACCATGGGCGGGGTATTGATTCTTAGTGCTATTGGGGTATCGACTCTGCTATGGGCACGTTTGAACAATCCTTATGTGTGGATTTTGCTCGTTGTTATGGTGATCTTCGGTGCTGTAGGGTGGGCGGATGATTGGCTCAAAATCAAGTATAAAGATCCCAAAGGTCTGATTGCGCGCAAGAAATATTTTTGGTTGTCGATGGGCGCATTATTCGTCGGCGTCTCTTTATACTACATCGCCACACTACAGCCGGATATCAACACCACTCGCGAGATGCAGGATTTACTACTGCCCGTCTTTAAAAACTGGATCATTCCTTTCTCCGCGCTACCTTTTGGTATTGGGTTTATTATCTTTACCTATTTTGTGATTAATGGCGCTTCTAATGCCGTCAATTTAACCGATGGTTTGGATGGTTTGGCCATCTTGCCGGTGGTGCTGGTGGCGGCAGGTTTGGGCGCGATGGCTTATGTCTCAGGTGATGTGCGTTTTGCTGACTACTTGCATGTGCCTTATATCGCTTATAACTCTGAGGTCATCATTGTCTGTGGTTCGATGATTGGGGCAGGCTTGGGCTTTTTGTGGTTTAACGCCCATCCAGCCCAAGTATTTATGGGTGATGTCGGAGCACTGGCACTGGGCGCGATGCTCGGTACCATCGCGGTCATGACTCGTCAAGAGATTGCCTTTGCCATTATGGGTGGTTTGTTTGTCGCAGAAGCACTGTCGGTGATGCTACAGGTTGGCTCATATAAGCTGCGCAAAAAACGCGTCTTTCGTATGGCGCCACTGCATCATCATTTTGAAGAGATTGGCTGGAAAGAAACACAAGTGGTGGCACGCTTTTGGATTATTGCCATTATCCTTGTAATCTTAGGGCTAATGACGCTAAAACTGCGCTAACTATTTTTTAACAAGCTGATGTTTTAGCAAACTGAGTCTTTTGGTTCAGCGCTCTGCAAAAGCCATCTCATCGTGTTTGAGGTGGCTTTTTTGGTTCTGTCTCTTATTGCTAAGTGAGGGTTTTATGCCGCAGCTGAAGTAAACTTTGCTAAAATGACGGCCATACTTGACTGATTTTGAGAAACCTGTGTCGTTATTTATTTGTCCCCTTTGCCAGTCACCCATGCAGCCTGCAGCCGATACGTGGCGCTGTGATGGCAGCTTGCATCCAAAGCAGACCAAGCACCCTTTTGATGTGGCGCGTCAAGGCTATGTCAATTTGTTACCAGTACAACAAAAAAAGTCCAAAACGCCAGGAGACAGTCAAGCCTCTATCGAAGCGCGGCAGCGGTTTTTGGTCGCAGGACATTATCAGCCATTACAGGCTTTGCTTGAGCAGCAAATGAGGCAGCTACTCGGGCAAAGTGATACTGCCGCAAATTGGCTGGATGTCGGTTGCGGTGAGGGCTATTATACCCAAGCAATGGCGCAGATAGACGGTATAGCATCGCTGCTAGCGGCTGACATCAGCAAGCCTGCCGTCTCTACTCTCGCCAAAGCAAGCAAAGCGGCAGGGCAGCTGTGGTATCAGCAGCCCAAAGAGGGTGCGACTCAGACGGCGGTATATCCACTAGTGACCAGCGCCGCACATCTACCGTTACGCTCTCATAGTGTGACGGGTATTAGCAGTATTTTTAGTCCTATTTTACCTGAAGCGTTCGCTGAGGTATTGGCCGATGATGGTTATTTAATCATTGCCAAACCAGATGCCGGACACTTGGCGACGATGCGAGATGCCTTATTTGATGATGTGCGCGAGCATGATTCTGATAAGTTTTTACATGAGTTGGCGCCATACTTTACGTTGATGGGAACTGACCATGTTAGTACAGAGATGACATTATCAGCGGATGATTTGGCTGATTTAATGACCATGACCCCGTATGCCTACCGCGCACGTAGTGAAAAAAGACAAGCGTTGCTGACAGCAGTAGAGAAAGCATCATTCAAAACAGAGGCAAAATTCGTGGTTTATATTTTGCAAAAAAAAGCGTCCATTTGAGCGCCTTTTAATATTTTTGTTACGGCATCTGCCGATTAGTATTCTTGTAGTAGCCAACCGCTACCAAAGGCAAAATACTCTCGAAACCATGCATTGTAGCGAATAGACAATGGTGTTGGGCTGGCAAGCGTGATTGGTTGCGTATAACCTTGATGGAGGGCAATCGCCGCTGCGCGAATGGTATGAAAATCGCTGGTCACAATCGCAATCGGTACCTCTTTATCAATACCATGCTGTTCAAGTATGATTTGGCTGTACGCCAAATTCTCCTCAGTACTGGTGCTTTTGCCTTCTTGATAAATACGATCTAGTGAAATATCATGGGTTTGCGCCAAGTAAGTCGCCATGATGTCCGCCTCACTGCGCGTGCGCTCATAGCCCACACCGCCACTCGTAATAATGAGTGCCTGTGGCTGCTGCTCAATCAGTTGTGCTGCCGTATCCAAGCGGCTGGCAAGGGTAGGCGTTGGTTTGCCATCGACCGCCCCCGAGCCGAGCACGATGATAGCTGCTACTGGCGGCAGATCTTGTGTGCTGTGTTTGATCTGCTGCTGTAGCGAATACATAAAAATTAAAAAGCTGGCGAGCCATAACCCAAACGCTAGCCACAATCCGTACCAAATACGTCGCAGTAAAGGATTCTTAGCAAGTATTTTTGTAATTAAAGGAGCACCTAGTCCATGCCCTACAAAAACTACGCCTATCAAAAAAGGCAGCACTGTACCAAAATTAATCTTATCAACAGCCATCAAAGTAACGCAGTCGATAATGAGTATCGCCCCAATTACAGTTAATAAAACACGTAATAACCCACACATAAATTTGTTATCCAATCAGCGCTGATAGAAGAGTTGAGCTGTGTATAGTTGTCAGATGCTAAGCGCTATAAATTCTTTGTACGCCTGCCAAAAGCATCATACATAGGCGGATAGGCTCAGTCGATACCAGCCAATAGTGCAACTCTGTAGCTTTCTACCGCCTAATGTGTAAATGCGCTTAGTAGTGGTAACAATCGCAACCTTTCTTCAAGTTTCATAAAGCTACTTAATACGAGAACCAGTTATCATTTTCTTTGTCGATAGAGCGATGCATTATCGTGATACTTCATAAGGTATCTTTAATCATCATTTATTAATATGAATTACATTAGGAAAAAACAATGAAAAAGATAATAGTAAGTTCGATTCTAGCCGCTACCGCTTGTTTATCTATGGTTAGTCAAGCCAATGCTGCACCAAATTATTCACAACACCATGCGTCTCAAGTACAACACCAAAAACATGGTAACAAAGCAGATAGCAAGGCAGATAGTAAGCATAAAGTTGTCAAAAATAAGGCAAAGGACTCTCACTATAGATCAAAGGCGGCAGCTGCTAAATATAAGGTGAAAGGTAAATATCAAGGTAAAAATACTCATGAACATCGTTCTTAAAACTAACCTTCGATAATCCAAAAATGACGCCTTAAATGGGCGTTATTTTTTAATGGTATATACAGTAAAAAAAGAGACCATTAATGGGTCTCTTTTTTGGTTAATTTCTCATACTAAATTTTATTTCGGGTCATTTCACCGTTAACCAATCTCAAGATATTGAACGGATTCTCATCTTTTAATGCTTCTGGCAATAAGCTTTGGGGGTAGTTTTGATAACAAACAGGACGTAGGTAACGATCAATTGCCAGCGTTCCGACCGAAGTGCCGCGTGCATCGGATGTTGCAGGATAAGGTCCGCCATGAACCATTGCCTCACAGACCTCTACACCTGTTGGATAACCGTTTAATAGTAGGCGTCCAGCTTTTTCTTCTAATACAGGTACCACGTCTGCGAATTCAGAAAAATCCGCTTCATCAGCAATCAAAGCAGCTGTCAGTTGGCCGTTCATGCTACTGAGTGCTTGAATCAGCTGTGCTTTGTCTTTGACTTCAATGACTATCGTAGCAGGACCAAAAATCTCTTCTTGTAGCAACTGATTGCCTGCCAGCAGTAACTCCACATCTGCTTTAAACAGTTGCGGCTGCGCTTGATTGCCTTGTTGAGGCTGTCCGGCTAAATGCTGGAACCCTTCATGTGTCATCAAATCTTCCAAACCTAATGAGTAGCTCTCTAACGTTCCTGCATTTAACATGGTTTGTGCAGGTTTGGCATCGATGATAGTTGTCAGATTTTCAATAAATTGGCTGTATTCAGGTGACTTAATCCCAATGATTAAACCAGGATTGGTACAAAACTGTCCACAGCCCATCACGACAGAATCTGCTAAGTCTTGAGCAATGCTATCCCCACGATTTTTTAAGGCAGCGGGCAGCATGAGCATAGGATTGATACTGCTCATTTCTGCAAATACTGGAATGGGATTGGGGCGAGCGGCTGCCATCGCACTTAAGGCTTGACCACCTTTTAGCGAGCCTGTAAAACCAACCGCTTGAATCAAGGGATGTTTTACTAGCGCTTCACCGACACCACTGCCATAAACCATACTAAACACGCCTTTAGGCATATTGGTGCTTGCAACCGCTCTATCGATCGCTTGTGCTACTTGATCCGCTGTTACCATATGTCCGCTATGTGCTTTGACCACGACAGGGCAGCCTGCCGCTAACGCAGAAGCGGTATCACCGCCCGCTGTCGAAAAGGCTAAAGGAAAGTTACTTGCCCCAAATACAGCAATCGGACCGACCCCTATCTTCACTTGACGCAAATCTACACGCGACATAGGCTCACGTTCAGGCAGTGCCGTATCAATACGCGCCCCTAAATAGTCACCGCGGCGTAGCACTTTAGCGAATAAACGCATTTGACCACTGGTACGACCACGCTCTCCTTGTAAACGTGCAAGTGGTAGCGCGGTCTCTTGTGAAATATCGTCGAGAAAGTCTTGCCCCAGCGCATCTAGTTCATCGGCAATCGCTTCTAAGAATAACGCGCGCTGTTCAGGTGATGTATTACGATAGCTTTTAAACGCTTCACTGGCCGCTTCACATGCCTGATTGACCTCTTCTTCAGTCGCTTGATGAAACTCATAAGCCAAGGCTTCTCTTGTGCTAGCATTAACGCTTCGTAAGACTTTGCTGCCGAGCGCACTGCGTTGACCTGCAATAAAATTATGTCCGATGACCATAGTATTCTCCTTAGAGGGTTTTAACTGAACCAATGGATAGCTCAGGTTGAGTATGTGCAATCTTATTTTTTAAAGAATGACCAAATTCTTTTATCTCAATCTCAAACTCATCACCGACTTGGGTTTGCATACCGTCTGCAAATGACAGCGTCGCCGTACCAAAATAATGAATATGTACATCACCTGGTTTTAAGAATTGCTGATATTTAAAATGGTGGTATTCAAGATTGACTAGGCTATGACACATATTGTCTTCACCTGATAAAAATTCTTTTTCCCAAATCACGTTACCATCACGGCGTAGACGACTGGTGCCGACCAAACGTTTTGGCAGCTCACCTGTACGTAACTCTGGACCATAACTACAAAAACGTAATTTAGAATGTGCAAGATATAAGTAGTTTCGACGTTCCATGATGTGATCAGAAAACTCATTACCCATAGCAAAGCCAATTCGATAAGGTTTTGAATCTGGACCAATCACATATAAACCTGCAATTTCAGGTTCTTCGCCGCCATCCTCTGCAAAATTAGGCAGAGGCAAATCTGCACCAGGACGAACCACAATAGAGCCATCGCCTTTATAGAACCATTCAGGTTGCGCGCCCACCTCACCGTCAGCAGGTTTGCCTTTTTCAATCCCTAATTGAAAAATGCGCATGGTGTCGGTCACTGATGCGGTATCCGTTACGTTCTGTTGGTGCATTTTGTCACGAGTAGACGCTGAGCCTAGATGGGTCAAACCCGTCCCTGAGACAAAACAATGCGCGGTATCTGGATGATCTAAAGGCGCAAGTACCTGTAAGTTGTCTAGTAGTTGTGCGTAGTCATAGTTCTCAGAGGCGAAGCCTAATTGTTCGATTTGTTGCTCTAGGCTCAGTGTGTTTTCGATTGCCATTAATGCTAAGTCTCGAACCGTCGTCACCTGATTGATTGGCTTGACAGTATTGTTTTCGACAATGCCAACCGCACGCTGCTGATCTTGGGTTTCAAATTGAATAATATTCATGATTAATGTCCTTAGTACGCTTGTTCGCTAACGGTTGTTTTTTCAGATTTCTTTTTTTCAAATTTGGCGTAGACGAAATAAGTCAAAATCAAGCCAAATACCATCACCACAGAGAGAAAATACAAGCCCGCTGCCATGTGCCCGGTGTATTCCTTTAATAAACCAATGCCATAAGGTCCCAAATAACCGCCCAAGTTACCTACTGAGTTGATCAAGGCAATACCAGCTGCCGCACTGCTACCTGTTAAGAAACGGCCTGGCAGTGTCCAAAAAACAGCCGTTGTCGAAAACAAGCAAAACGCGACGGCAGATAGAGCAACCAATTGCAGGACAGGAGAGGTGAGCCAAGCACTTAGGAACATGGCAAAGGCACCTACCGCATAAAGAAAACCAAGATGCCCATAACGGTCATTTAAACGGTCCGTACTACGCGGAATAATCAGTAATCCGACAACTCCGAAAAGATAAGGAATACTCGACAAGAAGCCAACTCGTAGATCGCTACCACCACCAAACTGCTTGATAATCGTAGGTAGCCATAGATTTAAGCCATAAATACTCAAGGTGACAGGTAGGTAATACAGCGCAAGGAGTAACACACGTTTGTCTTTTAGTGCATGTAAAGGATTGGCATGCCTTGTTTGCTCATACTCAGACTCATCTTTAACCAATTCATTTTGCAACCAACTTTTTTGCTCTGTGGTTAACCAGTTGGCTGTTTTAATATCATCTGGCAAATATAAGTACGTGGGTAGCGCCAAAAGAACAGCAGGTAAACCAACGGCTATGAACAACCATTGCCAGCCATGCATGTTTGCCATGCCATCCATACCTAGTAAGGCACCGGACAACGGCCCTGCAATAACCATGGCAATCGGCTGCGACAGCACGAACATACCCATGATTTTGCCGCGGTGACGCACTGGGAACCATTGGGTAATCAAATATAGAATACCAGGGAAAAATCCTGCCTCAGCAACACCTAGCAAGAACCTAAGTGCATAGAAGCTCTTAGGGCCTTGGGTAAGCGCCATCGCCATGGTGATCAAACCCCATGTCAATAAAATACGAGTGAACCACTTACGTGCCCCAAATTTGGCCAATAGTAAGTTGCTTGGCACCTCAAACATGAAGTAACCAATAAAGAATAAGCCTGCGCCAAATCCATAAGCGGCGTCACCGATACCAACATCAGCTCCCATATGTAGATGGGCAAAGCCGACTGCACCGCGATCAATATAAGCGACCACATAAAGCAAAATTAATGCAGGGATTAATCTGTAGGTCACTGTTCGTATAACGTTCTTTTCGAAATCCATATCCGACTCCACGTTCCATGTGGTAATTCTCACGCATCATGCCAAAGAGAAATTATCTGTAATTGAGGGTGTTATCAGTCGATAACTGAAATAATGTATAAAAGCTTTAACTAAAATATAGTAATACTATTTAAATGTAAACCCTTTTAAAAAGATTGTTTTTAGTGTATTTTGATTAATATTATTTAAATAGTATTACTATATAAGGATATAGAGATGTCAAAAAAGAAGCCACTACGCTCGGCAGCTTGGTTTGGAACGGCGGATAAAAATGGATTTATGTATCGTAGCTGGATGAAAAATCAAGGCATTCCAGATCATGAGTTTGATGGTAGACCCATTATCGGTATTTGTAATACGTGGTCAGAATTAACACCTTGTAATGCCCATTTCCGCAAAATTGCTGAGCATGTAAAAAAAGGCATTTTAGAAGCGGGTGGGTATCCTGTTGAATTTCCTGTTTTCTCTAATGGGGAATCTAACCTACGCCCAACGGCGATGCTGACGCGTAATTTAGCGAGTATGGATGTAGAAGAAGCGATTCGCGGTAACCCGATGGATGGAGTTGTGCTATTAACAGGCTGTGATAAAACCACACCTGCGCTACTGATGGGCGCGGCCAGTTGCGATGTTCCTGCCATTGTCGTCACCGGTGGGCCGATGCTAAATGGTAAACATAAAGGAAAAGATATTGGCGCAGGTACCATCGTCTGGCAAATGCATGAAGAGCTAAAAGCTGGCAAGATTGATCTCAACGAATTTTTATCTGCAGAATCAGGCATGTCGCGCTCAGCGGGTACCTGTAATACGATGGGAACAGCTTCGACAATGGCCTGTATGGCTGAAGCATTAGGAACTTCTTTACCACACAATGCCGCTATTCCAGCCGTGGACTCGCGCCGTTATGTTTTAGCACATTTATCAGGTATGCGTATCGTAGATATGGTCAAAGAAGACCTGACATTATCTAAAATTCTAACTAAAGAAGCATTTGAGAATGCGATCAAAGTCAACGCCGCCATTGGTGGATCAACCAATGCAGTGATTCATTTAAAAGCCATTGCTGGGCGTATTGGTGTTGATTTAGAGCTAGAAGATTGGAATCGTATTGGTCGCGGCATGCCTACCATTGTAGATTTGCAGCCGTCAGGACGATTTTTGATGGAGGAGTTTTATTATAGCGGCGGTCTGCCTGCAGTATTGCGCCGTATGGGTGAGCACAATCTACTACCGCATCCGCAAGCACTGACTGCGAACGGACAAAGCATTTGGGAGAATTGTCAAAGCTCGCCTATCTATAATGATGAGGTTATCCGTCAAATAGACAATCCACTGAGTAAAGATGGTGGAATGTGTATCTTACATGGCAATCTAGCACCAAAAGGTGCCGTGCTCAAACCATCTGCCGCTTCAGCGGAATTGATGAAACATCGTGGTCGTGCTGTGGTATTCGAAGATCTTGATGACTATAAAGCCCGTATTGTAGATCCAGACTTGGATGTCGATGAAACCTGCATTTTGGTATTAAAAAATGCAGGGCCTAAAGGGTATCCCGGGATGGCTGAAGTCGGCAATATGGGATTGCCACCCAAGCTGTTAGAAAAAGGCATCACAGATATGCTGCGAATTTCTGATGCGCGCATGAGTGGTACGGCGTATGGCAGCGTGGTACTACATGTGGCACCAGAAGCGCGCGCAGGCGGACCATTGGCTGCGGTACAAAACGGTGACTTTATTGAGCTTGATGCCTACGCCGGAAAACTGCACTTAGATGTTAGCGATGAAGAGCTACAGCAGCGCTTAGCGAATCTGCCAGCACCGCCCACACCCAACTTTATCGGTGGGTATCGTGAACTCTATGTTAAGCATGTGCTGCAAGCGGATGAGGGCTGCGATTTCGACTTTTTAGTTGGTTGTCGCGGTTCTGAGGTGCCTCGTCATTCGCACTAATTTACTCAAAAATTGGCACTAATTTATGAAAAATAGAAGACCTTGTTTATTGATAAAGTCTTCTATAACATACTAGTGTCAAATATGAGTAACGATAATATATGAGCACTGCCGACTACAAGAACCCTATTCCAAGCAAAAGCCAGCATGCGTTAATTGTTCAACAATTAGGTCTAAAAATCGTTTCTGGTCATTTTCCTGAAAACGAAAAACTACCCTCCTCAGATGAGCTGTGTGAGGAGTTTCAGGTCAGTCGGCCTGTCTCTCGTGAAGCCATACGAGTACTGAACTCTAAGGGTTTAACGTACTCGCGTCCCAAAGTCGGTACGGTCGTGCGTCCCAAAGACGAATGGCATATGCTTGATCCAGACGTGCTATTTTGGTTGATTGAATCTACACCAGAAAATGATTTTTTTAAAACCTTATCGACCGTTCGACGTGTTTTAGAGCCTGAGATGGCGTATATCGCTGCTACCACTGCAACCGATGACGATATCGCACAGATTAAAACAGCGTATGAGGGCATGGAGAAGGCGACCAACGCAGAAGAGTTTATGCAACCTGATATAGAGTTCCATCTTGCCATTGCCAAGGCCACACATAATGACCTACTGGCTTATATGTCAAAAATGTTGGTATTACCGCTACAACAATCTATCAAGCTGACCAGCTTAAGACCTAACTTACAAACGCACTCCTTACCAAGACACAAAGCGATCTTAACGGCAATCGAGAGTAGAGATCCTCTATCAGCCAGACTGGCTTCTTTAGTACAATTGGATGATACCAATGTGGCCTATACGCTAATCAAAAAGTAATAAACGTTTGATCGATCTTTTGAACGATAAAATATCTACTCAATAGAGTTTGGTCATCTGTGCTAATTCTCGAATACTTACGCAGTGTCGTAATATAAAAAAATAGCGCCCATTGTAGGCGCTATTTTTTGTCTTAATGTATACAAGTAGCTAGGTCTCAATTCACAGCTAATATTAATAATTAGCCTTGATTTGTGTTTCCAAGAATTTAGTCGCTACATCGTTATACTGATTACAGTAAACTTCTGAAACACCAGGATCAGTGTTTTCTTTTTCTTGGATTCCTTCCTGACTATATGAAGCGCTGTATATCAAACCGTTGTATCTAATAGCGGCAATAATATCGCCATCTTCGTCAGTATATCTAACAGCTGGTAGCTCATTATTGAGTCCGACATATTCTTTGACAACATTAGTGACTGTATACCATTCTTGCTGGTTAGTAATCCACTCATCTATAGTCATGCTACCTTCATCCTCATCTTCAGAAAAAGTATAGAAAGTTTGATTGGGTGTTTCTAAAAATATATAGCATTGAGAGCCACTAGGAAAAGTGGCATTAAATCCATCAGGGAAATAATCTAAATCAGTATCTATACCAGTAGTAGCATTGCGTGGTTGCTTGCCTACGCCCGTAAGGTCAAGAGTAGCAATGTCATAAGTAGAGTTAAAAGTTGAATTATTTGACTGAACTTTTAGTGTAAAGGTATCGCTATCAACGAAGTTGATTTTATAAAACTTACTGTCAAAATTTTCAGGAACAGCAGCGAACGCGTTTTTGCCAGCGTAATATTCCAGCTCATCATCGTCGCTTCTACTATTTTGATAAGCAGTAGGTGAGCTTCCTACCACAGTGGAGATTGTTTGTATCAAGCCATTATTACTGAGTTTGTACGCGAGCTTGCCCCAGCCATCTTGATATTCATCATTTGACATATCGGTGAAAGGATCAAAAACTGTATAGTCCAATTCGTTATTAACGGTAGGGCCGACCTCGTTATCATCACCGCACCCTGTCAATATCATTGTACTTGCCAAGGCGATCCCTGCGTATAGCTTATTGATTTTCATATTGTTACCTATCGTTAGTTTCCCGTAAGAAAATAATCATAGATAAAGCTATAGTTAATTGCAAAACAAATTTTCGGTTTTAACAGTGTTGCTACAATAGAATTTACGTTTTGCTCACATGTGATATTCAAAAACCCAGTATCTTCATTAACCATAAGATTGCAACGTTTTGAGCCTTATTCGAAATGGCAATGCACACTATATTTATAAAAAATGAGGCAATCGAAGTATCATTATTCGCTACAACTATTCACCATTTTAAAAAGTATCTAAAGCGCCTCAATGCTCACCCAAATCAATCAAAACAACATTAACGAAGCTGTCTTCAACTATCTGTGATAACTTCCGTGTTGATCAACAACAGTAACTCTATACCAAAATTAATCTTAGCAGCGACCGTCGAGGCAGCGCCGCCGATGAGGAATGCCAAGCCAATTACTGTTAATACAATGCAGAGTAGTTTGACCATGATCTCTCTTTTGATAAACCCTATATGTCGAAAAGTAGTAAACAATTTGGCCACGCTTTGACATAGTTACAAAATATTTTACCTTGTAAACACAACATAAGTTACGTTTTATCAGCATAAATCATTTAGACAGAACGCGGCGAACTGTGTCACCATCTTTCACTACATTATTTCAATAAATAACGATCTCGATAACATATCTGGAAAACCTGAAGGCCTTATTATGAAAAAAATATTAACATTAAAAAATCATTAGCAGTAGCATTGAGTGTCGCTACCCTTAGCGCGGCTGCTATTCCATTGAGCCAAGCCGCTACATCAATGAAGGAAACCGTCGCGGCATCACAGAGTAAAATCAGCTTAGAGCAAGCGATGACTCTTGCGAATAAGACGGTAGCAGGCAACATTATTATTGCAGGCTTTGATCAAGAAGACCGTATGGAAGATAACCATTATGAGATTAAAATTATTGCCAACAATAACGAGCAAGAGGTCATCGTCAATGCCAATACAGGTGAAGTGATAAAAGATGAGATAGAGCGTTTAGATAAAGAAGATTTGGCCGAATATAACACCATGAAGCAAGCAAAAACTAGCCTGCCGCAAGCCATAAAAAATGCTAACAAGACGCTAAACGGCACGGTGCTGGAAGCCGAATTTGATATGGATTATGGTAAACCTATTTATAAGATTGAAATTGGTAAAGGCAATCAAATCTATGACGTCGTGGTCGATAGCATGACGGGTAAGGTTTTGAGCAGTCATGTGGATCATGACGATTAATTATTGATAGAATATATCGATTTTTTGCCCCAAGCGACTTTTTAGTGGTTTGGGGCTTTTTTATGCACTATTCCTCATCATGAGCCAATATCATCGACACGGCTGAATCATTCAGAATTGAAATATTATCTATAGATAAATAACAAGCATAAAAAAAACGCTAGACGCGTTATGTGTAAAGGTTTTCAGAGGGATATAGGATTGTTTAGGACAGTATAGGAAAACCAGGATTTAATAAGATTGGCGGTGAAGGAGGGATTCGAACCCTCGATACGCGATTAACGTATACACACTTTCCAGGCGTGCGGTTTCAGCCACTCACCCACTTCACCGTTTTTTGAACGCCTAAGTATAGCGGATACCATTTAAAATGTCACGACTTGCGCGCTATCTTTCTTTATTGCTAACTGCCTGCTAGGATAGCAGATACGCAATGATGAGTATAAATGGTTGAAGATTGAATGATAAGTTTCCGTGAGCGCACATATAGGCTTAAACACAGCATGCTAATGACTGTCATGACAGTTGCAATAGGTATCACTCAAGCGCATGCTGATGATTTCACGCAGTGTAGCCAATCTTTTTATGGTGGTATCTATCCTGAATTTACCAACACTAAGCTGAGTAATAAGACACAAGAATTATGCATGGATGGCTTTGCCGTTATGTACTCTGGTGTATCACGGACACCGCTGTGGTCAGCAGAACATCTAGATCGCACACGTCTGCAGCAAGCCAAACAGATCGACCGTGAAGATAGCTTCCATGAAGAAAGCAAGCTCCCAGAATCAGCACGCGCGTCATTAACTGACTATTCAGGTTCTGGTTATGATCGCGGACACCTAGCACCAAATGCAAATATGGCAACGCGCAGCCAACAGTATGATAGCTTTAGTCTGGCCAATATCGCGCCGCAGTCGCCACGTAACAATCGTTATATTTGGCGTAATATTGAGTCTGCTACTCGCTATTTGACCCAGCAATACGGTGAGGTTTATACCATTACTGGCGTCGCATTTACCAATACTAAGACCAAGCAGCTTGCCAATCGTGTGCTTGTACCCAGCCATTTTTTCAAAGCAGTGTATATACCCGCGACCAATCAGGCAGGGGTATATTACGCACCAAATGACGAGTCGGAGCGTATTGATGTTATTAGTATCGATGAGCTGACCGCTGAAACTGGTATTGATGTCTTGCCGATGTTGGACATTCAAACTAAGCGAGAAGCATTGGATTTGCCACTGAAGGCAGGGGAGGCGTCAGAGGGGTCTGATACCTCAGCGCAGGAGCCGGATTGGATGCTATTCGTCTGGGCTATTTTGGAGTGGTTACTTGCGCAGTTAAAGGCATAGAGCAAAACGTAGAATACTTTTTGAGTTTTAAATACACCATAAGGATGCACACATGATTGACCCATTCGCCAATGATCACCAAAGCATGCAGGTTGGTGATCTTGTTATTGAAAACCAAAAGGACAAAGTCATCATTTATGGTGATATTGACCTGACTTTGGATGCATCCGGATATGAAAACGCTCAGCAATTGCATGAGCTAATGAGTCGGGTCATAAACGCATTTGAAAGTAAAGACCTATATAGTAATAATGATGATAAGTCAAAGGAAAATGATGACCAATTGGGCAAAGATATCGACAATCCCTTCTTGTAAGTCTTTGATATGGTTTTATTTTATAGAAATAATAAAGTATAAAAAAATTACTAGGCAAAGTCGGAAAATTGATTATAATGAGTCAAGACATCGCTTATGTCGCTCAAAATCTTTGACAAAGAGTTATGAGCAATATCGATAACCTACGCTTTATAAGTAGAGAATCGCAAAGCTTGTAATAAAAGATTCTAGCAAAGGATAAGCATAGGAAATCAGAAACATAATGTTTCGAGCAATCATTGTATGAAGGGAGTCAATCTATGAAATTATTTACAAAAACCACGTTAGCCGTTGCTGGTATTGGTATTGCTAGTATGGCATTTGCTGCTGACCCATTAGCCAATACGACTTGGCAGACATATGATGAAGGCAAGCCAAAAGGTACGGTAAAAATTACTGAGTCAAATGGGGTACTGACAGGTACGCTCATTGCTACTAACTCAGCCAAAGGCAAAAAGCATATAGGCACGACCATTATTAGAGGTCTAAAATCTGATGGTGGCGGTAAATACAGCGGTGGTACGATTACTGATCCTGAAAAAGGCAAAGATTATCGTATGACGGCAAATCTAAGTGGTAATACTTTGAAGCTAAGAGGCTATATTGGTCCATTCTCTCGTAGCCAAGAGTGGAAAAAGAAATAAGTCGATCAAGTAGTTTTTTATCAGATCTGTACTTAATAGATAAAATCCCGCACTACCGAAAGGTACTGCGGGATTTTTTATGTTTTACATTTTATTGTGTCAGTAAGGGGAGGTTACTCAATAAAATAATAAACGCTGACACTACGGTAAGTAGTATCAGCGTATCGAACGATAGGGTTTAGACTATTAAGAGGTCTTATCTGATAAATTCTGGATAAGCTTCCATACCACACTCTGCAATATCAGCACCTTCGTACTCATCTTCTTCAGAGATACGGATACCGATGACTGCTTTGAGGATTCCCCAAACGATCAAGCTAGCGATGAATACCCAAGCAAAGATGGTCGCCGCACCCACAATCTGGCCGATAAAGGTAGATGCTGGGTTGGTAATTGGTACGATTAGTAGACCAAACAGACCAACCACGCCATGAACTGAGATTGCACCCACTGGATCATCAATTTTGATTTTATCTAACGCTAAGATTGATAATACGACGATGACACCAGCGGCAACACCGAAAAGAGTGGCTTGTAGCGCAGAAGGGGTTGATGGCTCTGCAGTAATGGCGACTAGGCCGGCTAATGCACCGTTTAGGAGCATGGTTAGATCCGCTTTACCAAAGATGATACGAGCGATTATCAGAGCGCCCACAGCACCACCAGCAGCAGCAGCATTAGTGTTCAAGAATACCATGGCGACAGAGTTGGCACTGGCGATATCGCCAAGTTTTAGTACTGAGCCACCGTTGAAACCGAACCAACCCATCCATAGGATCAATGTACCAAGCGCGGCTAGTGGAAGATTGGCGCCAGGAATCGCACGTATCTCACCGTTAGGACCGTATTTACCTTTACGGGGTCCTAGGAGTAATACACCTGCTAGAGCAGCAGCAGCACCCGCCATATGGACGATACCAGAGCCTGCAAAGTCAGAGAAACCCATGTCACCCAGGTTAAATAACCCAAAGACATCGTTACCGCCCCAAGTCCAACTGCCTTCTAATGGATAGATAACACCAGTCATGACAACAGCAAATAATAAGAAAGCCCATAGCTTCATACGCTCAGCAACAGCACCTGAAACGATTGACATACAAGTCGCTACAAAGACTACTTGGAAGAAAAAATCTGAGGCTGCAGAGTAGACAGAGTCACCACCAAAGCCATTTTCGGCGGAGGCTGCTAACGCGTCTTCTACCAAGGTGTCGCCGCCTGCAATTCCGCTCAAGAACAGATCGCCACCATACATAATAGCGTAGCCGCATATCATGTACATGATACTGGCGGTTGCAAATAGCGCGACATTCTTAGTTAAGATTTCGACCGTGTTTTTTGATCGGACCAATCCGGCCTCTAACATAGTGAAGCCAGCTGCCATCCACATGACCAACGCCCCACAGATCAAAAAGTAAAACGTATCGAGCGCATACTGGAGCTCAAAGATTTGACTTTCCATTTAAATTCCCCTTGAATTTACGATATAGATATCGGTATGACCGATAGATAAAAATGCAGTAAGAGCCTTTCTCTATAAATCGATGTTTATAGATATGGCCTCAAATCTAGATAGCATCAGGTCCGGTTTCGCCCGTACGGATACGAATGACTTGCTCAAGCGCAGTGACGAAGATTTTGCCGTCACCAATCTTGCCAGTGCTAGCGATACGAGTGATTGCTTCAATAGCAGGTTCGACCATCTCGTCGATCACAGCGACTTCGACTTTTACCTTAGGTAAAAAGTCCACCACGTATTCTGCGCCGCGATAGAGCTCTGTGTGACCTTTTTGACGACCGAAACCTTTGACTTCAGTGACGGTAACACCTTTAACACCGATGTCAGAAAGCGCTTCACGCACATCGTCGAGCTTAAACGGTTTTAAGATCGCAGTGATTAGCTTCATAAAAAATTCCTTATTTGTGTGATGCCGCAGATTGATAGAGGCATTATGGTGCATCGTCGTATCTCTGCTTTGCTTACGGTAAGTTATTCAAGAACTGTGCCAACCTACTCAAGGGGGAGGTAGAATTGGGTTTATTTATTCAAAAATAACCGCGGTTGCAACAGAGTATATGAGTGACGATGTAATGATGAGAGCCATCATTATAAACATAGTAAAAGCGACTCAACCTTTAGCGTTTGGTTAATGAAAACTTTATTATAACCAACTTTTTAGGTGCTTGGGGAGGCTATCCCTCTATTTCATGTGACGTTTTGCTAACTTGAGTTTAGTAATAAAATGAACGTTTGATGACAGCTGATTAAAGCTAAATAGAGGAGAAGTCGCGGTAAGCGGCAGAGACCAAAAGAGTCATTGGTGCTCTGCGCTTATATAGATAGGCTATGTGTGTAGATAAAACGATGCTTAAGCCTTAGGAAAAAGGAGGTATGGTGTTTTGGTGCTGCCTAATAACTTCTTAGTATCGCTGCCTTGTAGCAACTCACGTAAACGCGATTGGCCAAACGCGCCTGTTATGAGTAGGCCGATATCGTTTTGGTTTTGGTAGTAATTTAAAGCCGCCGCAACATCACGGCAGTCTAATAATGTTTTTTTAGATTTGATACCTGCTTGCTTGAGCTTCGCGTATGCTTCACGTAGGGCGTCACAGTTATCAGAGGTTTCTTTACCGATCATGACAATATGAATGGTCAAGGCACGCACGAGCGGGGTTTTACACAACCAATTAAGTAACTTATGGCATGTTGGACTGTTGTCAAAAGCAAACAAAGCGGTAGTAGGGGGCAAAAATGGTGCATGTGTCACCAAAATGGGGCAGTGGCTGACTCTAATCAGTTGTTCTAATGTCGATTTGCACGTGACATGATGACCGATGACGATCAATTGTGCCTTGTCATCGACGTAATCGATACTCTGGTTCAGGTTTTCATGACGATGCAAGGTATAAGTTTTAAGCTTATGAGGCTTTTGCTCGCAATACGTGGTAGCTTGAGACAGTAATAGTCTGCCCTGTGCTTTTAGCTCACAGTTGCCCAAATGCTCTTTGGTTGTGAACTGCTCAAGCAAGGCATTTTCATCATCAATATTGAGACAACCAGAATAATTGATTGCAGCTTTTTGCTGTAAGCTTGGGACTGAATGTAGCAGTCCTACAGGCGCGCGCAAGCGAATAGAAGCCCACATGCTGGCCTCTAATACAGCTTGAACATGATCAGGACAGTCCAAGCAAGCAATGACACTATCTGGTTTTAAGTTACTCATAAAACGGCCACATCATTCTAATCATCAAAATCAGCCACTCAGCGTAGGGCTAAGGCATCACGTACATACCCAACTCTTTTGACCAACGCAGCTGTCTATTTATCCATCGATTCACAAAACCTTGCCATACATCAATGACAAGTTAGACGTAGATTTGCTTAATCTAATAAGCCAATATCTCGGCGATCGTGAATAGAGAAGCGGTCAATCAGTGTTCGACTCGCATTGTTGAGTCCTACCACTTTGACATTAATACCTTCACGTTGCAAGCGCATGACCAGCTTGTCCAAGGTATCAACAGCACTGATGTCCCAAAAATGTGCATTGCTGACGTCAATTTGAATGCTGTCTACCGCTTCTTTGGTATCAAAGCTATTCAAAAACTGTGTCGTAGAGGCAAAGAACACCTGTCCTTGAACATAATAATAACGGGTATTGCTACTATCATCGTACTCACTGAATATGGTTAAGAACTGACCAATCTTATTGGCAAATGCTAAGGCAGATAGCAACACGCCAACACCAACGCCATAAGCTAAGTTGTGCGTAAAGACAGTGGTCAATACCGTCGCTAGCATCACTATATTGAATGACATAGGGTGCGTTTTGAATTCGCGAATAGATTGCCAGTTAAACGTGCCAATCGATACCATAATCATGACAGCAACGAGGGCTGCCATTGGGATTTGGCTGACCCATTCACTCAAAAACACCACCATAATGAGCAATACAACACCTGCAATCAAAGTCGACAGACGTGTGCGTCCACCTGATTTAACATTAATCATTGACTGACCAATCATCGCACAGCCTGCCATACCACCGAAGAAACCTGACACCACGTTGGCTATGCCTTGACCACGGCACTCTTTGTTCTTATCACTTGGCGTATCGGTCAGCTCATCGACAATCGTCGCAGTCATCATAGACTCTAATAAACCCACAATGGCAAGCGCAATAGAATAAGGAGCAATAATCAACAATGTATTTAGGTTTAATGGAATATCAGGCAACAAAAACACAGGCAACGAATCTGGCAAATCACCCATGCTACCAACGTTACGAATATCAAGATTCATATACATGGCGACCGCTGTCAACCCAACGATACAAATCAATGGAGAGGGAATCACACGGCCTATTTTAGGAATAAGGGGAAACAGATAAATAATTGCCAAACCCACAGCCGTCATGATATATACCGTCATACCGACACGTTCGGTCATGGGATTTAATTCTGGTAACTGGGCGGCGAATATCAATATTGCCAGCGCGTTGACAAAGCCAATGACGACTGAGCGCGAGACAAAGCGCATCAAATTACCAAGCTTTAGGATGCCCATGACGACCTGAATGACGCCGCACAATAAGGTCGCAGCCAGTAAATACCGCAAACCATGATCGGCAACCAAATCAACCATGACTAAGGCCATAGCACCCGTTGCTGCCGAAATCATACCTGGACGACCACCGACAAAACTGATCACGACCGCGATACAGAATGAGGCATATAGGCCGACTTTTGGATCAACACCTGCGATAATAGAAAAGGCAATGGCTTCTGGAATAAGCGCCAAGGCGACAACCAAGCCCGATAAAACGTCACCGCGAACGTTGGAGAACCACTCGTCACGCAAGTTATCAACAAAAGATATCATAAGTAAACTACATAGAGTTAGAGGCAAAAAAAGTAATCATTACTCATTTATAAAATGATCGTGTCACTAAAAATAGCTATTCATTTTTCTTTTACGTCAACATGCACAGGTCATGTTGCTGTGTTGGAATGTGAAAGGTCAATCATAAGTATGTCTACTGATTTTTTTGGTATCACAAATACGCTCATCAATATTCAAAAAGATGATAAGAGCAATAAAACTACCTAAAATATGGTTTGAACCAGATTGCTTAAAATAGGCTATAAAAAAGGCCTATCGTAAGACATAGAATCAGCAATCACTTGCTGCAGTAGAGGGTAATCAATAATCTGCCAGAAAAGAATGCGGGTCTGACATCCCGTTGTGACACATGAATCATTGCTAAAGAGACGTGACAATAGCGCGATTAATGTGACAACATGATAAACTAAAATGCTTGGGTGAACTGCTTTATCATATAGCAATGTCACGCATCAATTAAGTTAGCTATTATAGCATTAGCCACTGAATATAAAAATAGGCGAATAATAGCACAAACACATAAAAAATCAGTACCGAAATCTGAACGATACCGTTATGATGCTTGTCATCTTGGTGGTGTCATTTGGAGTCGCTATCCGCATCAGTGTGCTTGATGACATCTCGCTCGTTCAATAGAAGGAATAGATATGACCGCTCATAACGCAACAGAAACCTTGATCCACAAGGGTAATGGTCTACAGGTCGTGGTTGGTTTGGGACAGTCTGGGTTATCGGTCGCGCATTATCTTGCCAAACAAGGCTATCAAGTGGCGGTAACAGATGCACAGCTCGCGCCTACACTGGCAGCACAATTGCCAGATGAGATTGAGGTTCGTCAGTTTGGTACCATTGATGCAGAATTATTGCAGCAAGCTGCCCGCATTATTATCAGTCCTGGTATCTCGCTTGACACACCTGCCATTGCAGCAGCTCGTCACGCAAATATTCCCGTCGTCAGCGACATTCAGCTTTTTTGTGAGGCTTGTATGGTGCCGATCGTGGCGATCACAGGCTCCAATGCCAAAAGCACCGTGACCACTTTAGTGGGGCAAATGGCAGCAGACGCTGGTATCAATGTGGGTGTGGGCGGCAACATAGGGATACCAGCACTCACTTTGCTGGATAATACGAACATGGAGCTGGCGGTGCTAGAACTATCTAGCTTTCAACTAGAAACCGTCACAAATTTGGCGGCAAAGGTTGCCACTGTCCTCAATATGTCGCCAGATCATCTCGATCGCCATGGTGATATGCTGGGCTACCATCAGGCCAAACATCGTATTTTCCAAGGCGCTAAGTCCGTCGTCATCAACCGTGAGGATGCACTCACCCGTCCATTGGTTGCAGACAATCTGCCAAAGATCAGTACTGGCATCCATGCGCCTGACAAAGGACAGTACGGCCTGATAACAGATGTGGAAGGTCAAACATTTATTGCGCGTGGTACAGAAAGGTTACTGTCCGCAGACAAACTGTTGATGAAAGGACGTCATAATCTGCTAAACGCGCAAGCAGCTTTAGCGCTCGGTGAGCTTGCAGGGTTGCCCCTTGAGAGTATGCTCGAAACGTTACAGCAATTCACAGGTCTTGAGCATCGCTGCCAGTATGTAGGGAGCTTTGCTAATATCGACTATTTTGATGATTCTAAAGGCACCAATATTGGCTCTACCATGGCTGCGATCGAAGGATTGGGCGCCGTCTACGCTCCTAAAGATGGTAAACTTCTCTTGATTTTAGGCGGGCAAGGTAAAGGTCAGCAGTTTGGCGAGTTGATGCCCTTTATCAATCAGTATGTCAGCCAAGTGCTGTTTATTGGTGAGGATGGCAAGCAAATTGAGCAGCATTTACGCGCAACGAAATTAAGCGATGATGTCGCATTGCATCAATGCCAGACATTAGAAAACGCCTTTGTCACTATTCAGCAAGTCACTGCCAGCAGCCTATCGCAAGTGCAAGCGGTATTGTTGTCACCTGCCTGTGCCAGTTTTGATCAATACAGTGGTTATGCGGCTCGCGGTGAGCATTTCAGTCGATTGGTTGCTCAGTTAGATACGGCACAATCAGATAGCACGATTATCAGTTAAAAGTTTTAAATGGCTATGGGCTCGAACAGATTAGCTTAGATGGTGTAGTAGCACGTGAGTTACTTATTAACCAAAGCAGCATTTCTCGTATAAATGATTGTTTTGCTTATAAATTGCTGCTACTGTCGATCGTAATGACTCTGATTGCTAGATAAATGATTGCTCAAGCATTTTTTGATGATTGAGGGTTTTTATCATCGTCTATCTAGTAAGATTTACTTTATGATTTTTTAAACGGTGGCGTTTCATAGACGCCGTGTTTTTTCGTTTGTTAGTGTATATAAAATTATGGCGCTCTCCTCTTTTTTTCGTTCTTCGCCCAAAACCAAGCAAGCCTCTGGCTCAGATGGTGTGCTTTCTATGCCATCAGCACGTGCAATTTTACTATCGAGCGTAGGTTGCATGATGGTACTTAGTTTGCTGATGGTGGCTTCTGCTTCTATTCCTTTTGCGCTCAGTCGCGGTATGACGGAGCTGTATTTTTTCAATAATCAGCTACTGTACATGACGATTGGGTTAATCGTCGCCATTATCCCTTATTATGGTGTGTCGTTACGGACGCTATATAAGACTGAAACGCAGTTTCTTTTGTTGGGTATTACTGGTATTTTGCTGGTGGCAACGCTGTTTAGTACACCCATTAACGGCTCTAAGCGCTGGCTCACGCTGGGAGGCTTTAACTTTCAGGTAGCCGAGTTGGCTAAGCTTGTCATGATTGTGTTTGTCTCTGATTTTGTGGTGCGCCGCTCTTTTGAGGTTCGTAATGGCCTAGATGGCTTTTTACGCATTATGCTAGTGGTGGTACTGATAACGATACTGCTATTGTCGCAGCCAGATTTTGGTTCTTTTGTCGTTATTTTGGGGACGCTATTTGCGATTTTTTATATCGCTGGAGCACCTTATAAGCATTTCTTAGCATTGGGTGCGGCAGCCGTTGGTGGCGCAGTGTTGATGGTGACCACGGCAGAGTACCGATTGGTACGTGTGATGTCGTTCATGGATCCGTTTGATGATGTGCAGGATACTGATTATCAGCTGGCACGTAGTCTGATTGCTTTTGGCCGTGGACAGTTCACCGGGGTTGGCTATGGCGAAAGCGTACAAAAACTATCGCATTTGCCTGAGGCGCATACTGACTTTTTATTGGCGATTACGGGTGAAGAATTGGGTTTTGTTGGTGTCAGTATGGTATTGATACTCGAAGCACTGATTATTGGTAGTGCGATGCGTATCAGTTACAACGCGCTAAAACGTCGCCAAATGCGCATGAGCTATACCGCGTTCGGTATCGGTGTGGTGTTTATTGCGCAGACGATTATTAATGCGGCGATGAACATGGGTGCCATTCCTACCAAAGGCCTCACCATGCCATTCTTTAGTTATGGCGGTTCTTCAATGTTGATTAGCTTGGTGATGGTGGCTTTATTATTGAAAATATATAAAGAAAGTCCTGAGATTGAAAAGAGCCAATGCCGCTACTACTAAAAAGTTTAAGTTAGTCTATACATTCTATGATCAAGCACTAAAAAAGCGCCGCAAACAGTGGCGCTTTTTGCTATCTATTTTTTGTGAGTTGCTTTTTAGTTATTTTCAATAAGGCGAATTCAACTGCTGCTTCCCTCGTAGCGGCGTATTTTCCCATTGAGCAATTGCTTGCTTGAGCATATTGGCTGGTGTATCAATATCGACCTTTGGTTGCTGTAGGAGTTTTAAGGCATCAGCGATAAGCTGGCTTGGGTCTGAGGTATCAATTGGCTGCGCAAGATTTTGCTTAGAGAGCTTTTGACCATCTGTATTGTTGATTAATGGTAGATGATACCAATGGTCGATGGTTGGCAGTTGTGCCGCCTGCATGATACTGATCTGTGCTGTGGTCATGGGTAAAATATCTAAACCACGCATGATATGAGTCACCTGTTGTAGGCCGTCATCAATGCTGGCTGCCAGTATATAATTGATCATACCGTCTTGACGACGAGCCACCATATCTCCTAGTGTCTGCTGCGGATTGTCCCATTGCAGTCCTTGGATACCATCGTGAAAGCCAATTTTATAGTCTGGCAGCTGTATACGTAATTTATGCTGTTGCCTATCAAGGCCAGATGCAACACAGCGTCGTGGGTAACGCTGTCTGTTCGGCTGCGTTTGATTGCATGGTTGTGTTAAGTTAACATTATTGTGATGTCTATTAATTTCCTCTTGCGCCCAATATTGCTCTAAGTCTTTGCGTGAGCACTGGCAGCCGTAGGTCAATGGGCGTAACGATGAAGACAAGTATTCGTTATAAATATCAATGCGTTCAGATTGATAAATGACATCACCGTCCCAGTGCAACCCAAGCACCTCTAAGTCCATCAAAATCTGTTCAGTAAACTGTCTATCACAGCGCTCGGTGTCGGTATCTTCGATACGCAGCAGCCACTGTCCACCGAGCGATTTAATATGGCAAAAGCTTGCAAGTGCCGTGGTCAAAGAACCAAGGTGCAACTCACCCGTTGGTGAAGGGGCAAAGCGGCCAATAGGCTGGGATGATTTGGTGTGAGATGGCGTATCAGTAGGAATAGTTTTCACAATAAATGGCTATCGATAAAAATAATACAGATAGAATAATAAAAATCAGGTTCAAAAGATATTTATTAAATGAGATTGTTTCGTGAGCAAAGGCAACATTTCACCAACGCTCCCTCTACTCAACACAGAGTAGGGGGAGCGTTTGCGTGAAGAGGCAGTCATCTAAACGGTCGTCTAAAATGCAAAAAGCGACCACTCATAGGGTCGCTTTGTTTTACAGTCATCTTAGTTCTATCTGATTTAAGCGCCTTGGTTTTGGCGTTCTTTAATCTCAGACAAAGTCTTGCAGTCGATACATTGGGTCGCTGTTGGACGTGCTTCAAGACGGCGCAAACCAATCTCTACGCCACAAGTTTCACAAAATCCATAGTCATCATTTTCGATTTCTAGCATGGACTTGTCGATTTTGCGGATAAGTTTGCGTTCACGGTCGCGTGTGCGCAAGGCTAGCGCAAACTCTTCTTCTTGAGTTGCACGGTCATTGATATCAGGCATGGCGCTTGATTCGTCTTGGATGTAGCTTTTGGTACGATCCGCTTCGCCAATCAGTTGGTTTTTCCATTCCAACAAAATCGCCTTAAAATGTTCTAACTGTGCATCAGACATATACTCTTCGTCTGGGGCTGGCACATAAGGAGTAAACTTGACTTCACTTGGATTTGTGGTCACGGTGCTCATATGGGTATCCTACTTTTTCAAATTAATTCAATAAAACGACGTATCAAAAGACAAGACGTTATCAGTTTTACAAACGCTATAATTTGTCCTTTTATCAAACGTTTTACCACTTGGTAACACAAGTAACACAGCTGATCAAATAATATCGTTATGCTGGTCTATCGGTATCGACACACCATTGCTTAGGTATACTGCGATGCAAAATTTTCGTTCAATAGCATGGCTGCAATCATGTGGTAAATGACTGACTGTGAAAAACGATTTTAGCTACTATATTGCTGACTAATATGAGATATCAGGTTATTTCGCTTCATTTTACAAGTTGTATCATTGTTTTTAATAATAATGAAGTTATTTTTTATCCTGATCTCATTTTTTCTTAATCTACTCTCTAGTGCCACTTCAGTTAATAGGTACTAAATCCTTGACGTGTAAGCGCTATAGCTATTTTATGCACCAATAAATATGGGCATTAAGTATCCAGTCTTTCAATCCAGCTTGCAACCTTTCCATTGTTGGCTAATTGCAACCAGCGGTAACCAGGCAAGCAAGCTTCATCGTAAGCAAAATCATGCGAATAAGGTTTAAATTGATAGCAGGTAGATGGCGTGCTATAAACAGTCACACCTTGACGATAACGAATCTGCTCTTGGTGAGTATGACCGCTAATGATTACCTGTAAATGCTCAAAAGGCGCCATATACTCCCAAAAAGTTTCAGCGTTTTGCGCCATATGGGTGTCAATCCAGTCAGAATCTACTGGGATGAGGTGATGGTGTAGGGCGATAAGCGCAGGCTTATCACATGCCTCAAGCCGTTTGCATAACCAATCAATATCTGTAGTGGTTATCTCACCTGCCACTTTTCCTGTGATAGACGAGTCTAATAACAGTAGCTGCCAGTGATCACTCTCAATGATGTGCCGACTGAGTAAGCGTGAGTCAGCAGGCTGGGCAATGAGTGTCCGCTGAAAAAACGGCAAGTCTTCACCATTCTCATCAGTCACATCGTGATTGCCAGCGATACATACAAAAGGAATTTGGGTTGCCTGTAGTACATCAAAGATATGATCATAGGTGGCGGGCTTTACTTTACTGACCAGATCGCCAGTCACGATAATCAAATCACAGCGAATATCTTCATTCAGTGCTTGCTGTAGTACAGCTTCAAAATTACGCTGACAATCACCCACCTCATTGACATGACTACTGTCAGTATCAGCAGCGACAGGCGTAGATAGATGCAAATCAGTAATTTGTAAAATATTTATCTGCTCATCGGACGTGCTGATTTTATTGACGGGATAGTTCGGCATTGGGTCGGTCCCTTATCGAATCAAAACAATGGTCATTGCGAGAACGAATATGGATAAATGATCTACTATTTTCAAAATTATATTAATCTATTATTAACACTAATTAATGACGAGTCATATAGTGAATCGGTACAAATAATGGTAAAGCAAGTTTATAACATAAAGCCAATGAAAGCTCTAGTGATATTAATGAAATAAAGTTGACTAAAGGAAACATATAATGCTGCTATAGCCTATATATCAGCACGCTAGCGCGCTGACCGAAATTTTATTTTGGCTAGCTTCGAAACCATTAGCGCGATAAAAAACAATATCGCTAATATCAATACGATAGAGAGTCCAGTCTGGATATCTAGCCAGATACTTCCCCACACGCCAAGCGTCACGCCGAGCTGCGCAATGATAAACGCTGTGATCACCATTTGTTTTGGTGATGAAGACCATAAGCGTGCCGTTAGTGCAGGTAATACCAATAAACCACTGATCAATAAGCTTCCAACAGCTTGTAGCGCAATCGCACAGAACCCTGCAAGAACACCCATAAAAAATAGTCGCTGGCGGGTCGGATTAATGCCTTGAATGCGAGCTAATGCTTCATGAGTTGCAAGTTTTATTTGAGCGGGCCAAATATACAATAGTAGCCCCAATCCAGCCAGTACACTACCAGCGAGTAGTGGCAAATCCGCCCAGTCCAGTTCAAGTAAATTGCCAAATAAAAACCCTAAGACATTGGCTTGTTGATTGGTCAGCTGCGTTAAAGTCAATAGCCCCAGACATAACAGCGTGACGGCTACCACCGCAAGCACGGCATCAGCTGGCAGACGGTCATCGTCCATCAGTACCAGACACAGCACCACCGCTGCACTAACCAATGCCACACCTATACCCATGGGCAACTGCCACCAAGCAGCAAGTGCGACTCCAAGCAAGGTACCATGTGCTAAAGCATCGGCAAAGAATGCCATGCGTCGCCACAAGACTAAGCATCCTAAAGGCGCTGATAGTAGGGCTAAAATACTGCCAGCGATCCAAGCAGGTGCAATAATGGCTAACCAAGCGGTCATAAGAAGTGTCCGTAAAATTTTTATAAGAAAAGTTAGTGCTGTCTATCGGTCTGGTAACGCTAGCTTTAACGAATTTGATGTTAGCTATTTTCGATTTAGTTCATCATTGTTTTTGGTCATTATCGTTATAGCTCGCTTGGTGCATGATGCTCGCAAGCATGTGGCTGATGCACATATGGCTGCTCATAATGATGACCAAATAGCTTTTGAAACTCAGAGCTCATAGCAAGCTCGCTTGGTTGTCCTTCACAGCAAATGTGCTTGTTGAGACAAATGACACGGCGACTGCCCTTCATCACCCAGTGCAGATCATGTGATACTACCAGCATCGCACAGCGCAAAAACTCCGGCAACTCATCGATAAATTGATATAACCAAACCTCGGTATCAGGATCGAGACCCTGCATCGGTTCATCTAGAATAAGTAAATTGGGCTTATCTAATAGCGCCCTTGCCAGTAGCACTCGCTGCGTCTCACCACCTGATAAGTGCAGCATTTGTCGTGACAATAAATGCGTTAGTGATAAATTATCAAAGATAAACTGTCGCTGCTCAGCGGTAAGGCGTCTCTTATCTGCTTGTCCCAACAAATCGCAGACGCGCAGCGGCAATATGGGCGGCACAGCGAATCGCTGCGGTACATAGCCAAGCTGTAGCTGTTGATGAGCTGTGATACTGCCTTTTGTGGATTCGATAAGACCCAAAATAAGCTTAACCAACGTTGACTTACCCGCACCATTAGGTCCGATAATACTGACGGTCTCATTGATTGCAATATCGATATCAATATGTGAAAGCAAACGTTGATGCCCGATATGGTAGCTGACGTCGTTCAAGCTCAGCAGTTTGCCAGCTTCATTCGTGGTACTACTATTCACAATAGCAGTAGTCGACTGGTTAGAGGGTGAGGTAGACAGGCTCATAGGATAACAACGAATAGGTAAATGGATAATACAAATAAACAATCAAGGACAGCGACGTACTTTTCAGGCAACCAAAGAGCCTCAATAAATCTTACTGGCAAACTTGGCAACGACCACTCAGCTCAATAACACTACGCTCAACCGTAAAACCGACATCTTGTTCAGCGAAACTCATCATTTCTTGTACTGGTAAGCTGCTACATTCTTGAACTCGCTGACACTGATCGCAGATTAAAAAGGCAGCCGTGTGCTGTGCTCTGGGATGGCAGCAAGGAACATAAGCATTGATAGACGTTAATTGATGAATCAACCCTTCACTTAGTAAAAACTCTAAGCTGCGGTAAACCGTCGGCGGCGCAACATTTTTTGGTGCTCGCTTTTTGGTTGATGGTTTTTCTACAGATTGCTTTGATAAGCCTGATGCTTTTAGCGTATCACTATCATCCATCTCAAAGAGGCGCATTTGCTGCAATTGCGTGATTAAGTCATAAGCACCAACAGGTTGATCAGACTCTAAAACCAGCTGATATATCTGCTGGCGCAAAGGGGTAAAACGTGCCCCACTCAGACGACAGTGCTCTTTTGCTGCTGCTAAGCGTTCAATAACGTCATGCGGAGTCAAATCTTGCACATCATGTAAATGTTCGCAATTCGATGAGGTAGTAGACATAGTACAGGCTCCCAAAATAGCATGGTAATCGCATGACGTTTTTTATGATAGCGTTTTCTATTGTTATAGTATAACATAATAAACGTAAAGTTGAATCAGTTGTCTCACATCGCTTATATATATTGATCATTTTTTATCCAATGATGCGGCACGACACTGTGACTCATAACTTTGTTACTCATTGATTAAAGAGCTTACTATGAACTCTGCTTTTACTTATTTACGACGCTCAATCATTACGTTACAGCGCTTACTGATTACAGGATTGGTAGTCTTAGGCTCTTTTACATTAAGCGCGCACGCAGCAACGGTCAGTGTCAGCAATCATCCCATGTTTTTACTCAGTCAAGCCGTAACGGAAGGCACGCCTTCTGCTAACCAAATTTTACAAGCTGGCGATGTGGGGCATCATGGCAGTATTAGTCCAAGTGATAAGAAAGCCATTCAAGACAGTAAATTTGTGGTTTGGTTTGGTCCCTTATTAGAAAACAGCCTGACTGGCAGTTTAGAGATGGCACCTAATGCTATTGATTTATTTGCTTTTGATGCTTTTACTCGACATCCTCTTCGTGATATTCAAGGAAAGCCTATTGCGGGCACGTTTGATCCACATATCTGGCTCGATCCTGAAAATGCAAAGGCCATTACTCGTGCCTTAGCTGTTATTCATAGCCATGCCAATCCAAAGTATAAAAGCACCTACCAAGCCAACGCCAAAAAATTTGCACAGCGTATGGACAATGCTGTAGCGAAGATACAGCAATCCACACAAAAACAGCGTCCTTATTGGGCCTATCACGATGCCTATCAATATATTGAAAATGCCACAAAAATAAAGCTGGCAGGTAGCTTAAGCCCAGACCATCACCTTGCCCCAAAAGCAAGTCAATTGCGCTGGCTTAATGATAATCGTCCAACCAAACAAATGTGCTTAGTCAATCAGAGCACCGCTAGCAAAGGATTGCTTGTCAAATTGCAGCTTATCAATACCACTGTCCAAATCGAAGACATGAGCGATAGCGAAGACTTTGTAGAAGGATGGACAGAAATGGCTCAGCAAATCCACCAATGTATATCATAGAATAGGAATCTATTCGTCAGGGTTGTTCTATAAGCTAAAGTTTTAAAAAGAGTGAGACAGCTGTTTTTCAAGTATCTGGTACGGCTACGTAACATAGCAATACCAGTAGGTTGCGTTAGGTGACTGATAAAAGTCATATTTTACTTGCTTAATAGTGGCTGTCTCCTTATAATAAGTGGCGTTTTATTTTGGTTTAAAGATAATGCCTGTAGAGTAAGTCATTTACGGATAAAAGTGTTGTAAGTATGCTATATTATCCCAATGCTGAAAGGCTATAGGAATATCGATGACCAAGCCTGCCAAACGCACGCAAAAAGATAAAATAGGCATCTATATCAAACGGCAAGCATGGATATTGTTTATCCTTATCATTATTGCTTGGATTATAGATACGATTTGGTTACGTAGTGAGCTTACTGTAACAAAAAGCGCCGCCATTGGTGCACTGCTCAGTTTTACGACTCAAGCCGTTTTTGCTTTTTTTATCTTTTGGTACACTGGATATCGCGCGCGCCAACATATCGTTAGCCAGCTATATCGAGGTCAGATGGCTAAATGGCTGTTGACTGTGTTTGGTTTCGCACTAATTTTTATTACCGTACAACCCCTATCGGCACCTGCGCTATTTATCGGTTTTATGGTAATGCAAATTAGTCACAGTTGGATGTTGTGGCATATACGCTAGCACTAATAAATAATCGCTATATAGATAATTTATTCATAGTACTGGCAAGTCACCCTGCCGTCCAACTTCTCTATGACTAGTTCAAAAGTCAAAGTACAAAACTGTCTTATGACAGCACCATTGATTATAAAAATCGACGTATGAGCCTCTATGTCAGGTGCAGTATGCAGCGACACATTGATAGGGTAGAGTCAATTTAGCTACTAATATCATTGATGATTGAATTTTTACAGTTTAGTTATGGACGACTAACTATATTAGTGGCCGTTATTGTCAGATAACTTATTCATACATTGGATAATAAAATCATAATTGACTTTACACGAATACTACGCTGCATTAATATAGGCAGCTAAATATTTTGTTTATAAGCGCTACACTAAGCGCCGGTCGTAAAAAACGGCCAGTAGACAAGCACATATATAATAATTTTGCGTATACATGCAAGGGCTATTACTGAGTTATCATAAGCCCTTTTTTGATAGCTAAAATTTATGTCAAGTTATCAAATATAGCATTAGTAATAGAACTATGGGTTGGATGTTGTTGGTTACATGGGCGCTTTAGTATGACTTATTTGTTTGCTGAATTGCAGGACAAATAGAGATATTAGGCCCCATCAGATGACAACCATATTTTTGGTAGTTGATTAAATCGTTGATTAATAAGAAGCTTACATTATGGCATCCGAGCAAACATCATCAGAATATATCTCTCACCACTTAACGAATTGGACGTACGGTTATCTGCCGGGCGAAGGTTGGAAAGTCGCTCATACTGCTGAAGAAGCAGCGCAAATGGGCTTTAACGCTATCCATCTTGATTCTATGCTATGGTCAGTGGGTCTGGGTATTTTATTTTGTACCATCTTTTGGATGGTTGCCAAAAAGGTTACTTCAGGCGTACCAAGCAAAACTCAAGCAGCGGTTGAGATGATCGTTGAGTTTGTTGATAACAACGTTCGTGATTCGTACAGTGGTACATCAAAATTGATTGCGCCATTGGCGTTGACTATTTTTGTTTGGATCTTCTTGATGAACTTGATGGATTTGATCCCTGTTGATTTTATTCCAGGTTTAGCTGGCCAAGTTGGCGCTGCTATGGGTCATGATCCCCATCATGTTTTCTTTAAGATTGTTCCAACGACTGATCCTAACATCACGCTTGGCATGTCGTTCTCTGTCTTTGCACTGATTATCTTTTATAGCATTAAAGAAAAAGGGTTGGGCGGCTTTATTGGTGAGTTAACACTACACCCATTTAGTGCCAAAAACCCAATCGTACAAGCAATTTTGATCCCCATCAACTTCATCCTAGAAGCAGTTACCTTAATAGCAAAACCTGTATCACTTGGTTTGCGTCTGTTTGGTAACATGTATGCTGGAGAATTGATTTTCATACTGATTGCTCTAATGCCGTTTTGGATTCAATGGGCGTTATCGGTACCGTGGGCTATTTTCCACATCTTAGTTATTACACTTCAAGCGTTCGTATTCATGATGCTGACGATAGTTTATATGTCGCTTGCATCATCAACTGAACATTAATTAGACATTCAATAGGTAAATGAGGATACATCAATGGATCCAGTATTAGGTGGTTACACAGTTATCGCAGTAGCACTACTTATCGGTCTTGGCGCACTTGGCACAGGTATTGGTTTTGCTATTCTAGGTGGTAAATTCTTAGAAGGCGTTGCTCGTCAACCAGAGCTTGGCTCACAGTTGCAAACTCGTATGTTCATCGTAGCAGGTCTTTTGGATGCTATTCCGATGATCGGTGTTGGTATTGCTATGCTATTGTTGTTCGCTAACCCTCTAGCAGGTTAATCCGAAAGCTCAGTTGTACATGTTTGGTGCTCAAGGGTTTTCTATTAAATATAGTCAAGATTTGACTACCAAACATGATCAATGAAACTGATTTTTCATTAACAAAGAGGTGATCACGTGAATATCAATTTTACCCTCGTCGGTCAAGCCATTGCTTTTGCAATATTTGTGATTTTTTGCATGAAATTCGTGTGGCCACCACTTATCGGTGCCATCAATGAGCGTCAGCGTAAAATCGCTGAAGGTTTGAATGCCGCAGAAAAAGCAAAAGCAGATTTGGCAACCGCGGAGCAAAATGTCCAGCAGGAACTTGATCTTGCAAAGACCAAGGCCGCTGCCCTAATCGAGCAAGCAAACAAGAGTGCCAATCAGCTCATCGAAGATGCAAAATCACAAGCCCAAGCGGAAGGTGAGCGCATTCGTCAACAAGCGCAAGCGTCTATCGACCAAGAAATCAATCAAGCGCGTGAATCATTACGTGCCCAAGTTGCTGAACTGGCTGTACTTGGTGCAGAGAAGATTTTGCAAGACAAAGTCGATGTGCAAAAACATGCCAGTATGTTAGACCAACTGGCGGCGAAGCTGTAATTGTGAGGATATAATGGCTGACTTATCAACCTTAGCACGACCGTACGCTAAAGCCGCGTTTGACTATGCCAATGAAAACGGCGCTGTACACGAGTGGGAAGATTTCTTACTTGTCGCTAGCACTGTTGTCAATGACAAGTCGTTCAGTACTTGGCTAGACAATCCAGCTGTTTCTGCTGAGCATAAGTCAGCTGCTTTGGTCGATCTTTATGACTCACAAGTAGCCGGTGATAGCGACTCTGCTTTTAAACAGCTACTGGGCGAGAGCAAAGGTTCTCGCTACGGTAACAGTATTAGCTACCCTAAAGTATCACCCCAGCTCAATAATTTTGTTAAGCAGTTGGCGCAACAAGAGCGTCTGGCGCTGCTTCCTGAAGTTTATGAGCATTATCGCCGTCACAAGGCAATAAGCTTAAAGCAGCTTGACGCATATGTGACTTCTGCCTACCCATTGACTGATGAACAGCGTCAAATGCTGCAAACGCGTCTTGCTACATCACTAAATGCAAGCATAGTCATTCATGAATCAGTGGACCCAAGTTTATTGGCAGGCGCTACAATCAAAGTCGGTGACAAAATCATTGATGATTCGATGCGCGGCAAGTTACAACAGTTAAAAACACAGCTAACTGCCTAATGCCATTTATCGACGCAGTCATATAGTGTCTGCGTGACAGTAAGAGCATTTGAGTCAGTGGGCGGGTTATCATAAATTAAAGGAAACAAGGCAATGCAACAATTGAATCCAGCGGAAATCAGTAACCTGATTAAGCAGCGTATTCAAGACCTTGATGCGGGTGCAACTGCAAAGAATGAAGGCACGATTGTCAAAGTATCTGACGGTATCGTGCAGATTCATGGTCTTGAAGATGCCATGTACGGCGAAATGATTGAGTTTGAAGGTGAAGTCTACGGAATGGCGCTTAACTTAGAGCGTGATTCTGTTGGTGCAGTAGTACTAGGTGACTTCCTAAAATTACAAGAAGGTCAAAAAGCCTATTGTACTGGTCGCATTCTTGAAGTACCCGTAGGTCCTGAGCTGCTAGGCCGTGTTGTTGACGCTTTGGGTAATCCTATTGATGGCAAAGGTCCTATCGATGCCAAGATGACTGACAAAGTTGAAAAGATCGCCCCTGGTGTTATCGATCGTCAGTCAGTAGATCAGCCAGTGATGACCGGTTATAAAGCCGTTGATACTATGATCCCAATCGGTCGTGGTCAGCGTGAGCTTATCATTGGTGACCGTCAGACTGGTAAAACAGCAATGGCTATCGATGCGATCATCGCACAGAAAGCTTCAGGCATTAAGTGTGTATACGTGGCTATCGGTCAGAAACGTTCGACCATCGCTAACGTGGTACGTAAGCTTGAGCAAACTGGCGCATTAGAATACACCACTGTTGTGGTAGCTTCAGCGTCAGAGCCTGCAGCACTTCAGTACATCGCGCCTTACTCAGGTTGTACGATGGGCGAATACTTCCGTGACCGCGGTGAAGATGCACTGATTGTATTTGATGATTTATCAAAACAAGCCGTTGCTTATCGTCAGATTTCACTACTATTACGTCGTCCGCCAGGTCGTGAAGCCTATCCTGGTGATGTATTCTATTTACACTCACGTTTACTTGAGCGTGCATCACGCGTAAACGCGGATTACGTAGAAAAGTTCACTAACGGTGAAGTGAAAGGTAAAACTGGTTCTTTAACCGCACTACCAATCATCGAAACACAAGCAGGTGACGTATCTGCATTCGTACCAACCAACGTCATTTCGATCACTGATGGTCAGATCTTCCTAGAGTCTAGCTTATTCGCCTCAGGTATCCGTCCAGCAGTCAACGCTGGTATCTCGGTATCGCGTGTTGGTGGTTCTGCTCAGACTAAGATCATCAAAAAGCTTTCTGGTGGTATTCGTACCGCACTAGCTCAGTATCGTGAATTAGCAGCATTTGCTCAGTTTGCCTCAGATCTTGATGACGCAACTCGTGAACAGCTTGATCATGGTGAGCGTGTTACTGAATTGATGAAGCAAAAGCAGTATCAGCCAATGTCAATCTCTGAGCAAGCGGCGGTTATCTATGCATCAAACGAAGGTTTCTTAGCTGACGTACCTGTCGAAAAGATTGGTTCTTTCGAAGAAGCGTACTTGCGCTATATGCATGATGAACAAAGTGAATTGATGCGTGAGATTGATGACACTGCGAACTACAATGATGATATCGCAGGTCGTTTAAAGTCAGCGTTAGAGACCTTTAAACAAAATCACAGTTATTAATTTAACGGGTTAAGCCGAAGTGGTTATGATTGTCGTTTGAAAAGTGGCGCGTTGTCTGACTAGATATTGGCGCCACTGTCTTAACCATGATCGGTATTAGATCGCGTAATGCCACAAGATATAAAATGTTATTCTATAAAAGTGATGTTGTATATCAAATGATTGTTGCATGCGCCAATGCTTTTTAACCCTCTTATATTGGAATCATTATGGCAAGCTTAAAAGAGATACGTGCCAAAGTCACCAGTATTAAAAGCACCCAGAAAATCACTCGTGCCATGCAAATGGTAGCAGCGAGCAAGATGCGCCGTGCTCAAGAGCGCATGGAAGTGGGTCGCCCGTATGCTGATAGTATGCGCCGGGTTATTTCGCATTTGGTGCATGCCTCATCAGACTACAAACATCCGTATATGGTATCGCGTCCAGTCAATAAGGTTGGCTATATTGTCATCACCTCTGACCGTGGCCTAGCGGGTGGTTTGAATATTAACTTATTCAAAGCTTTAACTAAAAGTATCCAAGATTATCAAGATCAGTCAGTACAAGCTGAGTTTGCAGTCATCGGTGCCAAAGGTGTCAGCTTCTTCAAAAACTTTGGTGGTAATGTTACATCGGCTGTGACCGATTATGGTGACAAACCAACGTTTGAGCAATTAAATGCACCGGTTCAAGCCATGCTTGAGGACTATAGTAACGGTAAACTTGACCGTATTTATGTCGTCTACAACCGATTCGTCAATGCGATGACTCAGAAGCCAACGGTTAATCAGTTGGTACCTCTACCAGAGCAGTCATTTGGTGATGAAGACAGTGGTCTACAGACAGAACTTAGCTGGGATTATATCTACGAGCCTGACATCAAGACGTTGATTGATGAATTGCTTGGTCGCTATATCGAGTCGATTGTTTATCAAGCGGTAATGGAAAACATTGCCTCTGAGCAGTCTTCACGTATGGTCGCGATGAAAGCGGCAACAGATAATGCTGGTGACCTTATTAACGATTTACAGTTGGTTTATAACAAGCTGCGTCAAGCGGCGATTACCCGAGAAATCTCGGAAATCGTTGGCGGTGCTGCTGCTGTTTCATAATTGACTACACCTATATATAGAAGTTCAAGGAGAACGCAATGAGTAGCGGTCGTATTGTACAGATTATTGGCGCGGTTCTTGACGTTGAGTTCAACCGTAATGAAGTTCCTCAAATTTTTGATGCCTTGCAAGTAGATGGTACCGAAACCACCCTAGAAGTGCAGCAACAGCTAGGTGATGGTATCGTACGTACTATTGCAATGGGTTCAACCGAAGGTTTAAAGCGTAACCTACCTGTTACTAATACTGGTGCACCGATTTCTGTGCCTGTAGGTACTGGTACGCTAGGTCGCATCATGGATGTTCTTGGTCGTCCTATCGATGAAGAAGGTCCTGTTACTGCTGACGATAAATGGTCTATCCACCGTGAAGCACCAAGTTATGCGGAGCAATCAAACAGCACTGAGCTACTAGAGACGGGTATTAAAGTTATTGATCTACTTTGCCCGTTTGCTAAAGGTGGTAAAGTTGGTCTGTTCGGTGGTGCTGGTGTTGGTAAGACCGTTAACATGATGGAGCTGATCAACAACATCGCTCTAAAACATGAAGGTTTGTCAGTATTTGCTGGTGTTGGTGAGCGTACTCGTGAGGGTAACGATTTCTATCACGAAATGCAGGAAGCTGGCGTTGTAAACACTGAAGACTTTAGTAAGTCTAAAGTAGCAATGGTATATGGCCAGATGAATGAGCCACCAGGTAACCGTTTACGCGTTGCATTGTCTGGTTTGACCATGGCTGAGTACTTCCGTGATACCAAAGATCCTGTTACTGGCAAAGGTCGTGACGTACTGTTGTTTGTTGATAACATCTACCGCTATACACTAGCGGGTACAGAAGTATCAGCACTACTTGGCCGTATGCCATCAGCGGTTGGTTATCAGCCAACACTCGCTGAAGAGATGGGCTTACTGCAAGAACGTATTACGTCAACGCAGTCAGGTTCTATTACGTCAGTTCAGGCCGTATACGTACCTGCGGATGATTTGACCGATCCATCACCTGCTACAACGTTTGCTCACTTGGATGCAACAGTCGTACTAAGCCGTGATATCGCATCACAGGGTATCTATCCTGCGGTTGATCCACTAGATTCGACGTCGCGTCAGCTAGATCCACAAGTTATCGGTGAAGAGCATTACAACGTTGCTCGTGGTGTTCAGGAAGTATTGCAGCGTTATAAAGAGCTTAAAGACATCATTGCTATCTTGGGTATGGATGAGCTATCAGAAGAAGATAAATTGGTTGTTTATCGCGCTCGTAAGATTCAGCGCTTCTTGTCTCAGCCATTCCACGTCGCTGAAGTCTTTACGGGTGCACCTGGTAAATACGTACCACTACGTGATACCATTGCTAGCTTTAAAGCAATCATCGCAGGTGAGTATGATGACCTGCCAGAACAAGCGTTCTATATGGCTGGTAGCATCGATGAAGTTGTTGCTAAAGCTGAAAAAATGAAGTCTTCTGCAGCGTAAGTTGTATGAGCATGAGTTAATGAGTAGGTATAATATAAATTTTATATCTACTCTTTAGTAACGCATCGCAGTGTTTACTGTTTTTTGATTGCGCTTTGATGGTAAGGAGTTAAGTATGGCAACGTTACAATGTCGCGTCGTAAGTGCTCGTGAAGAGTTGTATTCAGGCGAAATTAGCATGTTAATAGCTACTGGTACCGAAGGCGAGATTGGTGTATTGCCAGGTCACACACCGCTGATTACTTTGCTAAAACCGGGTGCAATGCGAGTGCAAAAAGCAAACGGCGAAGAAGAAGTGATCTATGTTTCAGGTGGCGTATTAGAAGTACAACCAAAAATGGTTACTGTATTGGCTGATACTGCTATGCGTGCGCATAATCTTGACGAAAGCAAAATCGTTGAGGCACGCAAAAAAGCGGAGCAAATGCTGGTCAATCAATCTGATACATTACAAACCAATGCGGCTTTGGCCTCACTTGCAGAGTCAGTAGGACAATTACAGACTATTCGTAAGTATAAAAACCGCGCGTAATTTATTACTGATAACCGTAAATATTCGCTTTAGTTTACTGTTTCAAGTAATGATAAGAAAACAGCCTACAATGGGCTGTTTTTTTATGTCTGCTGGTTAATGATTGATTCACTTCATTATGATTGACCTCGATAAGCTCTGAGGTATGAATAAATGAATTCTCTATTTTTTAAAGCAAAATGGTTCATCTATGATTGAGGGAAACAATATTAGAATATTCCGAAAAGTTACTGGCGACAATCGTAATATGTCGTTATATTAGATAATGGAACATCGTAAATAAACAGCGATGATTGAGTATATTTGAGCAACCTTAATCATTCATTTGATAATTCATATGTACTTAAATATTAAGTAGTCTGTAAAAGTAAAACCATTAGCTAATGCAGAAATATATGACATTATTTTTGGACGTAAACTAAAGTTTTAGTCGATGTAGTTTATAGGTTTTGTTAACGACTATCAGCTATAGTATAGGAAGCGACACGTTTAATAGTATACTGTGCTGCTAAGTTTGTAACAGCTATACGAACATCGATTGTGCCACTTTATGGTGCTATTAATTTTTACCGCTCTTACTTTTACTGCTTTTAAATTAGATGTATTAGAGGATATAACAATGACAACGACTGAAGAAGACAACACCCCCCGAATCTTGATTGTTGAAGATGATGAGCGTCTGGCCATGTTGACTCAAGATTACTTGGTCAAAAATGGTTTAGAAGTAGCAATTGAAACTGATGGTAACCGCGCTATTCGCCGTATCGTCAATGAGCAACCAGACATGGTCGTACTTGATGTTATGCTTCCTGGTAGCGATGGTCTGACCGTATGCCGTGAAGTGCGTCCACATTATCAAAATCCGATTTTGATGTTGACTGCCCGTACTGAAGATATGGATCAAGTATTAGGTCTTGAGATGGGTGCTGACGATTATGTCGCCAAGCCTGCTCAGCCACGTGTATTGCTTGCCCGTATTCGTGCTTTGCTACGTCGTTCAGAAAATGCACCATCAGAAGATGTGCCACAGCGTCTAGAGTTTGGCGAGCTAGTCATCGACAACGGTGGTCGTTCAGTCAATCTAGGTGACGAATTGGTTGATTTCACCAGTGCAGAATACGATCTACTATGGTTACTTGCGTCTAACGCAGGTCGTATCTTATCTCGTGAAGATATTTTTGAGCGTCTACGCGGTATTGAGTATGATGGACAAGATCGCTCAATCGATGTACGTATCTCACGTATCCGTCCAAAAATCGGTGATGATCCAGAAAATCCAAAACGTATTAAGACGGTACGTAGTAAGGGTTATCTATTTGTGAAAGAAGGTAACTAGGTCGAACTGATTCATATAATCATGAAATATTGAGAATCACTTCACAAAAAAACCAGCCTAGTTGCTGGTTTTTTTTGTGGCTAAATTCTAATTTTTGAACTTAAATGCGGTGTTATGTGGTTTAATTAAGCACTTATTATAGACGCGAACTAAATGCATAAAATGTCTATTCTGTTTGGATGATCATTGCACATCCATTAAAATGTACCATTTAGCGTCTGATAATCCTATTCAACAGTGTTCGATATCAATTACATAGCAGCGATTATATGCTAGATGATGTCAGCAGTTTTTATCTATTAAGTTGGTCACGGCACGTATGTCATTAGTCTCTTCTTTAAAACACAGTATTTTTGTTCGTATCTATGCTGGACTACTCATAGTCTGTTTGTGCGTAGCATTGTTTGCGCAGTTATTGATGGGTACTATCAATAAGGAGCGTGTACAGTCCTATCGTGAAAACATGGCAATGGGGGCTTTTCATCTGGTGAGCGAAGGTATCTCTCACCAAAACACTGCAGAAGAGCGGGAATACTGGTTGTCTGATGCCAGTAGTTTGTTTGGTGCAAATTTTAAAATCATACCTATTGATGAAGTAGATTTTACTGCCAGCGAGCTACGACGCTTTAAAAATGATAATACTGTCGTTCGTTACGTCGAACAGCCTGTGTATGCAGATGTTTATTATCGCTTGCCGGATAATGAGAATGTCCTAACAGCACGGATATCGGAGGTTACGGAGCAGCAAGTCAGAGCAATTGCTGTCTTTTTATTGGACGATTTGTCTTATGAAGTCACCTTGTCTGATAAACGTGCACGCTTGGCCGAACTTGAGGAGAAATTTTCTTTTCCTCTGGCATTTGTGCCTGTTAACACGCTCGATTTAGATTCAGATCAAATGTCACGCCTACGCCGCGATGAAGTGGTCATCTCATTACAAGACCCTAATAGTAGTACCAGTAGCTCGGCCATCAAGATAGTGGTTCCGTCTGAAATCAATGATATGGCAGTCTTGATAGGGCCTGTACCCTTATTTAACTGGTTTCCACTTAATTTGATTATTAGTATGATCCTGATTAGTATGTTTTTAATCAGTTTGGGTGTTTATGCGCTTATTTTCCCACTTGAGCGCAAGCTACAGCTGATTCAAGTTGGTGTTAATGAGGTGAGTAAAGGCAACCTTGATATTCAAGTACAAGTAATTGGTCAAGATGAGATCGCACGTTTATCAGCCACCTTTAACGCAATGACGTCACATATAAAGCGTTTGATTGAGTCGCAACGAGAGCTCACGCGAGCCGTATCACATGAGCTTCGTACGCCAGTTGCTCGTATTCGATTTGCGGTAGATATGCTGGCTGATACTGATGACGAAGATTCACGGTTTATGCAGCGTGACTATATCGATGAAGATATCGAATCACTTAATGGCTTGATTGATGAGATTTTGACTTATGCCAAGCTCGAAGAAGGCTCGCCAAAATTAGATTTAGAACCAGTAAATCTCAGAGAGCTGCTACAGCAGATTGAGCGTGAGACCAATGCACTAGGTAAGCCGATTAAAATAGTGACCAACTTGCCAAATGCGAAAGTAACCGCGATTGCTGATCGACGCTATCTGCACCGTGTGATTCAGAATCTTGCAGGTAATGCTTTACGTTATGCTGAAACTACTATTATCGTGAGTGCTGGTGTTAAAAAGGGCAATGCTTTCGTTAGCGTCGAAGATGACGGTCATGGTATTCCTGAGGCTGATCGTGAAAAAGTATTTATACCGTTTTCGCGCTTGGATGATAGCCGTACACGAGCATCAGGCGGCTACGGCCTAGGTCTGTCTATTGTATCGCGCATTGCCTTTTGGTTTAATGGTAGTATGAAAGTAGATGAGAGCCGAGATCTTGGCGGCGCAAGATTCGTAATGACATGGCCTATCAAGCCGCTGACACAAGTTTTGGCTGCTGATGAATTGACGCAAGAAAAAAGCGAACGCGATTTTGACACTAAATAACAATGCTGAATAATACTGAACAATGATAACAAGTAAAAAATTATCATCATTAAACGAACCTGATTACCAATATTTTGATAATCAGGTGTCATGCTTGCAGCAGCTTATTCTAGGGTAGTTTGACAATATAGGAGGCAAAGGATGCCATATTTATTTGGTGGCTTGGTGCTATTGAATGCGATTACGCTGGGTTACTACTTGTTTCTAAAGCAGCCATCAACAACCCAAACGCTAAAGACAGCCAAAGAAGAAATTACTCAGCCATTAGCATTTACTAATAGTGCTGAATATATTCCGCCTATCATTGGTAGCAAAGATTAATTTATCCACGCAGGGTTTGTCTGAGCTATAGTGTTAAGAGTTGTCTGCATTCGATGTAATACTATCGACTTTAGATGTGTCATCGACTGCATCAGCAGCCAAAGTATTGTCTCCAGCAACTTTAGAGAGTAGGGGTATACGCACACATACTTGCAGCCCACCATCGGGATGATTGATGGCCTCAACTGTGCCATGATGTAACCGTGCAATGCGATCTACAATGGCTAGCCCTAGACCGCTACCTTGGGTAGTACGTGCGGTCTCCCCACGCTCAAATGGCTGCATGATACGCTCCAATTGATCCTCTGCCACACCGTCACCGCAGTCACGCACACAAATCATCAGTTGCTCTTGTGCTTCTTTATTGACAACGTTCTCACTGACGACATCGCTATCTTCTTCTTCAACCGTTTCTATAAATGTTGGTATCACCGTGGCTGATAGATAAATCGGCGGTTTGCCATAACGATTGGCGTTATTGATCAGGTTGATGATGAGACGCTTGATGGATAAGGGGCGTACAGGAATGACCTTGTGACACTCTGATTGATAAACGAACTTCATGGGTGCGAACTGCACCATGATCTCATTAAATATCGTGTCCAAATTGGTCAAGCTAACTGGCTCATCGGAGCCGTCTTTCATAAATGAGATGAACTGCTCCAAAATCGCATCCATATCCTCAATGTCGTAAATTAGCCCTTCACGAAAAAAATCATCTGGTAGCATCTCAGCAGTCAAACGCATACGAGTTAATGGTGTCCTCAGGTCATGTGAGATACCAGCGAGCATGATGGTTCGCTCTTTTTGGGCTTGATTTAATGTTGTAAATAGACGGTTGAAAGCCATATTTACTTGACGTATCTCGGTAGGGCCTTTTTGCGTTGGCAGTGTGGTCGCATGACCCAGACGAATATAGTTAGTCGCTGCACGTTGTAGATAACGTAAAGGGCGGTTCAATTGCCTAGCTAACAAAATAATCGTTAGCAGCGATAAGATAGGCAATCCAATCAAAAACAATATGAGCAATGTTGGGCTGTACTGCGAGTAATAAACCACTGGCTCACGAATCCAGAAACTGTCATCGCGGCTGTCCTGTACCCAAAGCTGCGGTGTTGGTTTGAACTTGAAATAAACTTCGACAGGTCGACCCAGCTGTGCACCAATCTCATACTGAAGTACATCAGTAAAGAAGCTCACAAATGCTTTGTCAGCCACCTCTGGAAAGTCACTGGGGTTGTTCACCACCACGACATGAGAATGTTGATACACCCATTGGCGGATATCAGGACGATATTGCCAGTCTTTATTTACACTATTGATTAATCGCAGCTCACTTGTCAAATAACGCGCATGGTTTTTGAGTTCTGGCAGATAAAGACTGCGCCAAAAGAATAAAATCGACAAACTCACACTTATGAGAACAATAAAAGCGACCATCAAGGTTGTCAGCCAAGTATTGGAATAAGAACGTGGCAGCCAACCTTTGCGACGGGGCTTTGAGTTTGGAGTAATCATATAAATCCAGCAGATTAAGAAAATGTCTGATTAAATTTGGTTTTGAGTTAAGCCGCAATTGTATTTTGGAGAAAGAGCGGGTTATTTCTAAACATGGCGGCTGAGAGTAGGGTGTGCCAGTCTACTTCAACACACCATAGAATAGCATAATCGATGAATCTTACTGTGACGCTATTCATTTAAGCAGTTTGTTATGTGCCTCTCCAATATTTTAATAATAACAAATCTAAAGCGCGGTATATTTTACTAACTGATTAAAATAGATCGTCCTTAATAATTGTATAAAACGCAAGGTTATGCTCGATTATGTTTTACATAGACGGGTATTTAAGCTATTGTTAATAAATAATTAAATAAGCACAGTTTATGTTTTCAATAAATCAAGACTGTGATATAATTATGCCCTTTTTGGTATACCTGCGAAAGAGAGAATTCACATGGTTGTTATTCGTTTAGCACGGGGCGGTGCCAAGAAACGCCCATTTTATCAAGTAGTTGTTGCTGATCAACGCCGCGCGCGTGATGGTCGCTATATTGAAAACATCGGCTTTTTTAACCCACTCGCTAAAGAGTCTGAAGAAGCAGTACGCCTAAACATGGAAGCGTACAATGCGTGGATCGCAAAAGGTGCACAACCTTCAGATCGCGTTGCTTCATTAGCAAAAGCTTACAACAAGTCTGCAGCACAAACTGAAGCAACTGCTTAAGTTTCCGTTGTTATTGAGCCGCTCGTAGTCTTATTACAAGCTGATTCAGTAGACTTTAGAACACATAGCGTAACTGGTCTGACCAGGGTGCGCAATTAACTGTTTATCGCTTTTGACACAATTGCTTTTGTAATTGCTGTTTTAATCATTGTTAGGTTAGGTGCTATGTCATCCACTCCAAATGCTAGTGATCTCATGAAAATTGGTCAACTTAAGAAGCCTTATGGCATCAAAGGTTGGCTTTGGGTATTTAGCGATACGGATGATCGTACAGCAATATTCGACATGAAGCCGTGGTGGATGAAAACTGCTACTGGCATGAAACCTTTGACTGTGAAAGCTTGGCGTGAGCAAGGCACAGGACTTGTGGCTCAATTTGAGCAGATTCCTGATCGCAATGTTGCTGAGACCATGAACGGTGTTACCGTTTGGGTCGAACAAAATGTCTTGCCGGAAACAGCTGAAGACGAATATTATTGGTCGGATTTGGTCGGTATGCGCGTGATGAACGAGCAGAACGAGTATCTAGGCAATATCACTGAAATGTTTGAAACTGGTGCCCACGACATCATGCGCGTGGCAGCAAATTCAGACAGTTTGGACAATGAAGAGCGCTTAATTCCATGGCATAAGCAAACGGTGATAGAAGTCGATACGACTGAAAAAACCGTACTTGTGGCATGGCCAAGTGATTATTAATATTGCCTCTGGTGATATCGCTTCTGGCTTTTTAGTCAGAATTTATTAATAGTCACACCGATTGTTTTAGTCTCAATGCAAGTAGACATCAGATGTATTTTGCCGTTATTAGTATTTTTCCTGAGATGTTTGCCACGATTCGTGAGTTTGGAATCACGGGACGGGCAGTGACTCAAGAGCAAGTAACGATTGAATGCATTAATCCACGTGATTATACCACTGATAACTATCGCCGTATTGACGAGCGCCCCTATGGTGGCGGTCCTGGAATGGTGATGATGGCTGAGCCATTATCGAAAGCCATTGAGGATGCACGCTTGCGTGCCAGTCAGTATGGCTGCCGTGTCGATAGTGAGCACTGTCCGGTGATTTATATGTCACCGCAAGGGCAAACGCTTAGTGAGAGTAGCGTCGTCGGTATGACGGATTACGATGGCATGATTTTATTATGCGGTCGTTATGAAGGTATTGATGAGCGTCTGCTGTCACAGTACGTCGATATGGAAGTATCATTGGGCGATTATGTGTTGACTGGTGGTGAGCTACCAGCGATGGTGCTGATGGATAGTGTGATACGTCGTCTGCCCGATATCATGGGGGATGACAAGTCAGCAGAGCAAGACTCGTTTGTCGATGGCTTGCTTGATTGTCCACACTATACCAAGCCGCATGAGTTTGCGGGTATGGCGGTTCCTGAAGTGTTACTGTCAGGACACCATGCCAATATCGCCAAGTGGCGTTTTGCTCAGCAAGTCAGTCGTACGCAAGCGCGTCGTCCAGACTTATGGCAAGCGTTTATTCCAACGGCAGAGCAGGCAAAGTGGCTTAAAGCACTGGCAAAAGCAGATAAAAAGTAGAGTGTTAAAATCAAGCTTTATTGTCATTAAGCCTGATAAACAGTTAACAAACAGAATTTTGAGCAATAATAAAACGAGTCATCATATTGTGGCCGTTGGTTATAACCCATTTACGTTGTGTCTTATTATAAAGAGATACAATTAATTATTACAAACAGGTGATATGCGTCAAGCCTCTATTATCTAATGTGAGGAGATAACTCTCATGAGCAACAAGCATCCATTGGTTCAGGTCATCGAAAACGCTCAATTGCGTGAACACCCAAACTTTGCACCCGGCGATACCGTTGTGGTACAAGTAAAAGTACGTGAAGGTGAGCGTGAGCGTTTACAGGCTTTTGAAGGCGTTGTAATTGCTAAGCGTAACCGTGGTCTAAACTCAGCGTTTACCGTACGTAAAATCTCAAGCGGCGTTGGTGTTGAGCGTGCATTCCAGCTGCACTCACCACTGATCGATAGCATTGAAGTGAAACGCCGCGGTGCTGTTCGCCGTGCGAAACTGTACTACTTACGTGAGCGTTCTGGTAAATCAGCACGTATCCGCGAAAAACTTGCGCCACGTCCAGCTCAGAAAAAGACTGACGCTGGTGTACCTGATGCCGTTGATACTGCACCTGGTATTTAAGTACAAGTTTGCCGTTTTGAGTTGATCGTATTATTTTAGGATTGACTCAAATAAGGTAATAGTAGATACAAGCCCTTATTCATAGGTTTATTTATAAATAAGCGGGCCATACCAAAAAAGACAAAACCCCAATCTATGCGAATGCTAGATTGGGGTTTTTGTATGTGTGTGCCTCTCAATTTATACTGATTTTTTATTTGTCTAAATGATAGCGAGCGATAACAGTTTTATCTGAGCAATAGTCACAATTTATTTAGTATTAGGGTTTTCAATACGGCTCGTTTGTTCTTTGGATTTACTGTACTTGCGTAGTCTGATATATAGCGTTTTGGTGACAGTGGCGATGAGCTTTTGCTGGTCATCGACGATATCGACTTTGTATTCCCGAAACACCGGTTCACCGTCTTTTGCCAACTCTTGAATGGTAATCACCTCAGTGCTAGGTATTTTCATTCGTGCGGTGACTCTGCTATTACCCGGTGCGATAAAATCAATATGTGAGCTTTTGTCCCAGACCACATAGTTGCTACCCAGCTGATGCATCAACATGAGCATATAGAAGGGATCTACCATGGAATATAAGCTACCACCGAATTGTGTACCGACGATATTTTTGTTGAGAGTGGTCAGTCCCATGCTGACCACACACAATCCCTGATCGAGGCTGATGTGATCGATTTTGATGCCTGCACCGATATAGGGCGCGTAAGTATTGAGTCGCAGCTTTAAAAGATGCGGGGTCAGTAGCGGCATGATACTTTGCTTGGCTCGACGCTTCAAAGTCTCAAAATTGCTGGGTAGTACACTCATAAATCTATCCTGTTGCTTTTATTGATTTTTCAGTGATATGGGTAGCGCTGTTTTTTAGTGCTTGCTATTAGATGATAAACGACAAAGACATTTATCATAGTTAAAAATGACTGCGCCCGCTAGTTTTAAAGCGTAATTAAGCATAGTCTTTATAGTTATCGCAAAGCAATATTTAGTATAAGTATCTTTAGTATTTAGTTATATGATAAAAAATGTTCAGATGTCACTTATTCTTAAGAAAATTGGCCTTCAATTTAATTTTGTGTCCAGATTAGCGCTGTGTATTCCCAATAGTTTCCTATTAAGTTTATTATTGTATCCAATGAAAACTTTAATTTATTTTTATAACGATATATGTAGTCTTTTTAATTCACCTTAAATTCGCATTTCCTTATGCCTTAACATACAATGGTTTTCCGCTTATCATGACCGATTGGTCATTTAGCTAACGCCAAACCAAAAAAGTATTCAATCAAAACCTAATCGACACAAGGAAATGTGATGAGTAACATTCAGGCCTCATCTTCAGGGTCTAATACGCCGCGACCAAACCCAGCCAATCAAGACAGCGAATTGCAAGGCAGTTATATAGATTTGCATAAGCCAAGCTCAAGCTTCGACAGTCGAGATGCCTATCTTAACCACGAATTGCAAATCATGCAGCCAAAACGCTGGCGTCCCAATTTACCATTTCGTGATTATCGTTTTGAGTATGAAGATACTATCCCAGCGATGGCAGCGACCATCGGTAAAGTGGTCATGGTGGGCGCTATTGCAGCAACCTTTGCAGGACCACTCGGCTTAGGTGATGCGTTTGTTTTAGAAAACGTTCGTTATGAGCTGTTGATTGTCTCGTTCTTTATTATCTTATTTTCTGGATTTCTGCTACCGACAGCCAACCTCGCTGGTACTCATGGGCCACTTATTCCATTGATTCCCATTGTCGTTGCTGCAGGTGGGCATCCAATGGCTTTTGGCCTACTCATTGGGGCTTTTGGCCTGCTGCTTGCTATTAGTAAAGGAGGAAGCTTACTGGCCAATTTAACAAGTAAAGGCGTATGCGGTGGCCTGTTGATTTACTTAGGGTTTATCGGAACCACCTCACAGGTTAAGAACCTTTTTGCTTGGGCAGAAGGGATTGGTATGTCGCACATTGCTTTCTTTATTATTCTGGCGACTATCCTGCTATATGCATTGCTTGAGCATTGGCAAAAACGCTGGCTTGCGGTTCCGCTCAGTTGCGTATTAGGCGGCGGTCTTGCTTTTGCATTGGGCGCACCTTTTGCGTTCAAAACGGCACCAGGTCTACCGCATATGAACCCAATGTATTGGTGGGGTGAGAATACAGGTTGGATGTTAGGGCTACCGACGATTGAAAGCTTCATTGTGGTATTGCCGTTTGCTATCTTGGCAGTTGCTATGTGGTCACCAGATTTTTTGGGTCATCAAGTATTCCAAAAAATCAGCTACCCTAAGCGTACTGAAAAAGTGCTCATGGACATCGATGACACGATGACCAGCGCTTCATTTCGTCAGGTAGTGGGCTCTGTGCTAGGCGGTGCCAACTTTGCCTCATCATGGGGCACCTACATCGTCCCTGCGGCGATTGCTAGGCGTCCGATTCCTGCTGGTGCTTTATTGACGGCCTTGTTCTGTATTATCGCAGGTGTTTGGGGCTATCCAATGGATTTGGCCATCTGGCAACCCGTGATGTGCGTGGCATTGATCGTTGGGGTTTTCATCCCACTCTTAGAGGCTGGCATGGAGATGACGCGCGAAGGTAAAACCACGCAGTCTGCTGCTATTGTGGTGTTTGCTTCTGCCTTAGTGAACCCAGCCTTTGGTTGGTCACTCACGCTATTGCTTGATAATTTGGGCTTGATTGGCTCAAAAGAGCGCAGTGCTAATTTGACTAAAATGAGCCGATGGATCATACCAGGCATTATGTTTGTGGTACTGACTGGCGTGATGGCTATCGTCGGTATGTTGCCAGGTATTCCAGCATTAATGGCAAACTTCCGTCATTAGACCATTGATAATTAGCATATAACCGAACAAACGAAGCCAGCATAAAGCTGGCTTTTTTGTGCGTGCTATCGAAGCAATAATCAGCTTGCAAAACCACGATTCCTGCCCCATAACTAGCAGTATTACTAAGATTTTTAAGAGCAATACATTCTATGGTTACTGTCTCAGAATCGAGTCCTGTCGATGACAAAAAAGCCCGTCTTAAGCATCTGATCAAGAACTTGCCTAATTTGCCAGGGGTATATAAGATGCTGGGCAAAAACGGCGATATTTTATACGTTGGTAAAGCCAAGTCGCTAAAAAGCCGTGTGAATAGTTACTTTGCCAAGACGATCGATCATCCAAAAACGCGGGCACTGGTGGCACGGATTCATAATATTGAGACCATTATCACGCGTAGTGAGACCGAGGCGTTGTTGCTCGAGCAGAACTTAATTAAAGAGTATCGCCCGCCTTATAACGTCTTGCTACGTGATGATAAGTCGTATCTATACGTGTTTATCTCAGCGGATAAGCCTTATCCACGTTTGGCGTATGGACGCGGTAAAGGCAATCATCAAAAAGGTCGTTTCTTTGGCCCATTTCCCTCTGCCCATGCAGCAAAAGAAACGCTGGTGTTGATGCAAAAAATGTTTCAAATGCGCCAATGTACCAACACCTTTTTTAAGCAGCGCCAGCGCCCTTGTCTGGAGTATCAGATTAAGCGTTGCCGTGCGCCTTGCGTAGGATTGGTATCGCCAGAAGAGTATGCAGAAGATGTGAATAATACCATTCGCTTTTTGAAGGGCGACTCTAGTGATATTCATAGTACGCTGATCGAGAAAATGGAAGGCGCTGCCGAAGCGTTAGATTTTGAAAAGGCGGTATTGTACCGTGATCAATTGTCGATGCTACGTGAAGTGCAGGCAAGGCAAGCTGTCTACACGGTGCAAGGTGAGGCAGATGTGATAGCCATTGCCAGTCAGGCGGGCATGACTTGCGTCAACGTGCTGACCGTGCGCGGTGGTCGCGTGTTAGGCGGTAAAAACTATTTCCCTGATGTGGACAGTAGCGAGCCGCTAGCAGATAACCTATCAGCTTTTATTACCTCGTTTTATTTTCAGGTGACGGACGATCTGCCAGCAGAGATTATATTAAGCCATGAGATTCCTGATCAGGTAGCAGTAAGCGAAGCACTAGCAACGCATTTTGGCAGCAAAGTAGTCATCAAAACCAATGTGCGTGAGCATCGCTCAGAGTGGCTGGACTTAGCAACACTCAATACCAGCAATGCCCTAAAGACTAAGCTTAGTGATTATTTAGAGCTGCACGCACGCTTTGGCGCACTAAAAGATGTATTATCAGATGTGACAGACAGAACGGTCGATCGCATTGAATGTTTCGATATCTCTCATACCATGGGTGAGGCGACCATCGGTAGCTGCGTCGTATTTGATCAAGGCGGTGCGCGCAGGCGTGACTACCGTCAATATGCCATTCATGATATCCAAGGCGGCGATGACTATGCAGCAATGAAGCAAGTGCTGACAAGGCGATATAAGAAGCAGCCGTTGCCTGATTTGTTGCTTATCGATGGTGGTAAGGGTCAGCTGAGTATGGCAAAAGAAGTGCTGGTTGAATTGGGCATTCTTGGTGATACGTTGCTCATTGGTGTTGCCAAAGGGGAAGGGCGTAAGGCGGGACTTGAAGTCTTGCACTTTTTGGATCATGAGCCATTAGATTTGCCCATGGATAGCAAAGCATTACATTTACTGATGCATATTCGCGATGAGGCGCATCGTTTTGCGATCACCGCGCACCGCAAAAAACGCGACAAGCGCCGCTCCTCATCGGTACTTGAGGTCATTCCAGGTCTGGGTGAAAAACGCCGCCGTGATTTACTCAATCACTTTGGCGGTATGCAGCAACTGCTTGGCGCGTCACAGCAAGAGTTGGCAGGCGTACAAGGGATTGGCCCTGTACTGGCAAAGACGGTTTATAAAGTATTACACGAGTAGATTTGTAACGCTAAAACGATAGTAAATAAAAAAGGGTCAGCTTTGATAAATATACATATCTGAAGCTGACCCTTTTTTTTGAGTCAATCAAATACTATTGGTCAGTCTTCTCTACTTTATAGGTCGTAAATTTGAAGCTCAAATCACTTTTTTCATCGTGCATTTGCTCAGATTCTTCTGCTACTTTGAAGCGATCTGGTAGCTCAGGATAGAACGCATCGCCATCCGTAATATCAGTATCTACGTGGGTCAGCTCAATGCGGTCGGTATACATCAGTGCTTCGCTAAAGACGCGCTCACCGCCAATCACCCAGATCGTCTCCAGATGTAGCCCATGTGCCAAACTTGCGGCATGAGTAAGGGCATCATCTAAATTATGCACCACATGCGCGTATTCATGTCCGACCAGTCCTTGCTGTTCTGCATAGTCCATTTGGGTAGAGATGATAAAGCACATACGCTTTGGTAAAGGCTTGCTACCCATGGATTCAAATGTCTTGCGACCCATGATGACGATGCCCTGAATATCGCTACTCGAGGCCGTATTTTGCGGGTCACGTGTGGTCATTTTTTTGAAGTGCTGCAGGTCTTGTGAGATATGCCACGGCAGCTCGTTGTTTTTACCGATACAGCGATTGCTACTTATGGCGGCGATTTGGGCAACTTCAGTGTGGGCATAGCTCATAATGGGTCCTTTCTATTATATTTTTAAACGTCTGTATTTTAACTCACAGACTTATTTATTGTCGTGCATGAAACGTATTTTAAACGGCAACTTTGGCTTTGATGGTCGGATGAGACTCATAGTTATTGACGCTAATATCGTCGTATTCAAAGGCAAAAATATCTTTCACCTCTGGGTTCAGGGTCAATGTTGGCGGTGTATATAGCGAACGTGTCAGTTGTAGCTCAGCCTGCTCGCGGTGGTTTTGGTAAATGTGGCAATCACCACCTGTCCAAACAAATTCACCAACTTCTAGGCCGCAAACCTGCGCGACCATATGCGTCAATAACGCATAACTGGCAATGTTAAAGGGCACACCTAAAAAAAGATCAGCTGAACGTTGATACAGCTGGCAAGAGAGCTTACCATCCGCCACAAAAAACTGAAACAGTGTATGACACGGCGGTAGTGCCACTTGCTCTGCTTCGCCTGGATTCCAGCCTGATACAATCAAGCGGCGCGAGTTGGGGTTGGTCTTAATTTGCTCAACGACCTGTGCTATTTGATCGACACCATCATCGTTGTAGCTGCCGTCCGCGCCTTTACTTGCACCATAGTTACGCCATTGATGACCGTAGACAGGGCCCAGCTCACCTTCAGGACGATTGAAGCGTGCAGTTTGTTCCGCTGTCGCCCACTCATTCCAGATACGCACGCCATGGTCTTGCAAGTATTGAACGTGGGTGCTGCCACTCAAAAACCATAATAGCTCGTAGGCGATGGATTTGAAGTGGACTTTTTTGGTCGTCAATAATGGAAAACCTGCCGCTAAGTCAAAACGCAGCTGCGCGCCAAAATGACTCAGCGTACCTGTACCAGTACGATCGCCTTTTGCGGTGCCGTTGTCTAAGACGTGGCGCAGCAAATCAAGATACGCTTGCTCGTTGTTATTTTGGTTGCCATTGCTCATAAAAGTGCTCTTTAATTACTGCTGGCAGCGTCCACAGATTAGGCTAATAATCCATATAGACGCTGTCATTGTTAAAAGTATTGCTAGGGTAGGCGTTATGAGGCGTACCCTCTTATTCAAGTGATTAATCGTTTTGTCGGTAAGGCGAGAGCCTTAGTAAGCGGCATGCTTACCCCAATCGTAGATGCCACGCTTATAGGCGTAACCGATTAAAAACAGACCAATAATAATCATCGGCGTGCTCAATATTTGCCCTTTGGTCACCCAACCTAACAAAATAAATCCCTGGTCAACGTCTGGCTGACGGAAGAATTCAATGATGAAGCGGCTAAAACCATAGCCGAGCATAAAGACACCAGTCACTGCCATACGCGGGCGAGGCTTTGATGAGTACCACCAAAGGAACAAGAATAACAGCAGACCTTCGGCAAAGGCTTCATACAGCTGTGACGGATGACGAGGCAATAAATACTGACCATTGACCTCAGTCATCACCTCTTGTAGCGCAGGATTGGCTTGTAGCTGCTGCATATCAAAGCCAGCCGCTTGGGGAAAGTAGGTGAGCCAATTGTAGCCACCATCAGAGACACGGCCCCATAACTCGCCATTGATATAGTTGCCAATACGCCCAAACAATAAGCCCGTCGGCACGCAAGGCACGATAAAATCGAGCACTTGAAACGGGGTCTTTTTATATTTGCGAGCAAAGTACAGCATCCCCAGCATGACACCAATCAAGCCACCATGGAATGACATGCCGCCTTCCCAAACCTTAAAGAGGTAGGCAGGGTTTTGTAGCAACTCGCCAAACTGATAAAACAACACGTAACCGACACGACCACCTAAGATAACGCCCAGTGCACCAAAGAACACAAGATCTGAGACCATATCTGTCGTCCAGCCCTCACGCTTGGTGCTGCGATACCATGCCAGACCGTAAGCGGCAGCAAACGCCAATAAATACATCAGCCCATACCAGTGGACTTCGACGGGCCCAAGTGCCAAGGCGACAGGATCGTACTGAGGATGAATCATCATAAGGGTGTCATAATATCGATAATAAAGTGCTGACTATAATAGCAAATTTCAAGCGCTGGTCATACACAATTGCTATCAAGGCAAGCACGCGGTATTGATGATTTAGGGCATTGATTTGATGCCCTAGATATGGATGATAGAAGAGAGGCGAGCGGTTTAGAACGATCATAAAGAGTTTCTCATGATGCACAGCGTAAGATAGAGACACAATTATCAGTGGCAAAGAGCGAGCATGACTATCTAAGTATGAGAAAGAGTCATCAAATGGCGACCAAATCTTGTACCTTGTTGTCGACCATCGTATCGCCTGCACCTTGAGAGATGACCTTGCCACGCGAGAGCACGGTGTAATTGTCAGCAAGCTCTTCGGCAAACTCATAAAACTGCTCAACCAGTACAATCGCCATGTCCCCTTTGTCAGCCAAGTCGCGAAGCACACGGCCGATATCTTTGATAATAGACGGCTGAATACCTTCGGTTGGCTCATCCAAAATAAGGACAGACGGCTCGGAGGCGAGCGCACGAGCAATGGCAAGCTGCTGCTGCTGACCGCCAGACAAATCACCACCGCGGCGATGTTTCATCTCATCAAGCACTGGGAAAATATCATATAAATGCTTGGGTACTTGCTTGGCTTTAGCGCGTGAAAACTTTGCCATACCAATTAAGATATTTTCTTCTACCGTTAGTGTCGAAAAGATATCGCGTCCTTGCGGCACATAAGCCAAACCTGCTCGCACGCGCTGCTCGGGGGAGAGTTTGCTGATGTCTTGGTCATTGAGCAAAATTTGTCCTGATTTGATCGGTAATATCCCCATCAGGCATTTGAGTAACGTGGTTTTGCCCACGCCATTACGTCCAAGTACTACACTGCACGCGCCTACAGGCGCTGTAAACGAGACATCTCGTAAAATATGACTGCCGCCGTAATATTGATTGATACCATTGACTTGTAACATGACGGTCTCCTAATCTTTCAATGATTTTTAATATTTGCATAGCTTGGCATTTGCATAGTTTCGCGGTTTATGGGCTAATGATGTATTGAATCATTGTCCAACTATCGACCCAGATAGGACTCAATCACCGCTTCATTGGCTTGCACTTCCGCCAAGGTACCTTCGGCCAATATCGCCCCTTGTGCCAATACCGTGACTTTTTCACTAATCGCATCAATAAAAGTCATATCATGCTCGACCACCACTAAGGTACGGTTCTGTTTGAGGCGCAGGCACAGCTCGGCAGTATGCTCAGTTTCGGCATCGGTCATACCTGCCACAGGCTCATCGAGCAAAATGAGCTTGGGGCTTTGCATCAACAGCATACCAATCTCTAGCCATTGCTTTTGACCATGAGAGAGTAAGCCTGCTGGCTTATTGATTTTGTCCGTCAAGCGGATTTGCTCAAGGGTCGAGTTGAGGGTATCGCGCGTATCGGCATCGAGTTTGTTGAACAAGCTTTTGACCACGCGCTTGTCTTTTGGCGCAGCAAGTAGCAAATTATCCATTACCGTAAAATTTTCGAACACGGTGGGTTTTTGAAACTTACGCCCGATACCCGCTTCAGCGATTTCTTCGGTAGATAGGCTGGCAAGATTATGCGTTTGACCAAAAAACACACTGCCTTCGGTAGGGCGGGTTTTACCAGTGATGACATCCATCAGCGTGGTTTTACCCGCACCATTGGGGCCGATGATACAGCGCAGCTCGCCTTCCTCAATATAGAGCGACAGATTGTTGAGTGCGCGAAACGAGTCAAACCAAACGCTCACCTCTTCTAGATATAGCGCAATGCCATGGCTAAAATCGACGCCTGCTGGCTTTGGGTGGCTGCGACCCGTACCACCATGAGTACGCCCATACTCATGGATTGACTGCTCAGATGGTGTTGATTTATCAGTTAGCATTACTGTTTCTCCTTTTTGAAGCGATCGAACAAGCCCATGATGCCATTGGGCAAAAATAAGGTGACTACAACGAACAGCCCGCCCAATATCAATAGCCAAAACTCAGGATAGGCAACCGTAAAATAGGTTTTTACTGCATTCACCACACCTGTTCCCAAAATCGCACCCACCAAGCTGCCTCGACCACCAGTGGCTACCCAAACGGCCATCTCAATTGAGTTCACAGGGTTCATCTCACTTGGATTGATAATACCGACTTGCGGCACATAGAGCGCACCTGCGATACCGGCAATGACGGCGGACAATACCCAAGCGGAGAGCTTGTACCATAGCGTGCGATAGCCTAAATACTGCAAGCGGTTTTCGCTATCGCGAATCGCACCCAATACGCGTCCATAAGGCTGGTTCATTAAATAACGCAGACCTATGTAAGAGAGGAGTAATGCCAAGGCGGTAACAAAACACAGCATAGAACGGGTTGAGGCAGCAGTAATGTCATAACCTAAGAGGGTAGTAAAGCCCGTGAAGCCGTTATTGCCACCAAAGCCGGTCTCGTTACGGAAGAATAGCAGGGCGGCGGCATAGACCATGGCCTGAGTGATGATAGAAAAATAAACACCTTTGATTTTTGAGCGGAAAGCAAAAAAACCAAAGATAAAGGCAATCACACCTGGCACCAAAACCACCAATGCCATCGCCCACCAAAAATGCTGCGTGCCAGCCCAATACCATGGCATCTCAGTCCAGCTCAAAAAACGCATAAAATCAGGCAAGCCATCGCCAGCAGTCTCACGCGTTAAGTACATGCCAAACGCATAACCACCCAGCGCAAAATATAAACCATGCCCCAAGCTCAAAATACCAGCGTAGCCCCAGACCAGATCTAGTGCCAAGGCCACCATTGCCAATGCCATGATTTTGCCAATCAGGGTGATCCAGTAGGCGGATAGGTGAAAGGGTGACGTCTCTGGCATTAAGTGTAGCCAAGGGAGTATCAATAGCACGGCAAAGCACAAACCGATTAAAATGGCGCTACGCCTTGTATCAGACAGTAATTTGGTCAGTATCATAGGATTCTCCTTATTCGACAAAGCGGCCTTTGAGGGCAAATAAACCTTGTGGCCGCTTCTGAATGAACAGAATCACAAGAACCAACAACACAATCTTGGCTAATACCGCGCCAATGCCAATCTCAAGCACCGTGCCACTGACACCCAATCCTAATGCGGCCAATACTGCGCCCCATACTTGTCCGACACCGCCAACGACGACGACCAAAAACGTATCAATAATATACGTCTGACCCAGATCAGGACCCACGTTGCCCACTTGAGCCAACGCGCAACCAGCCATGCCAGCCAGTCCAGAGCCCAAACCAAATGCCATCATATCGATGCGCGCAGAAGGGATACCGACGGCACGTGCCATTTGACGGTTTTGAGTGACGGCGCGTATAAATAATCCGAAGCGAGTCTTATTGAGTAAATAAACCAAGAGTGCTACGACAATGACGGTAAACACGATGATGGCAATACGGTTATAAGGCAGTACCAAACTTGATGACACTTGATAGGCACCGCTGAGCCACGCCACATTGCTGACTTCAACGTTTTGCGCGCCAAAAATCATCCGCACCAATTGCATTAAGATTAGACTGACGCCAAATGTCGCCAATAGCGTCTCCAGCTCACGACCGTATAACGGACGAATGACAATGCGCTCAATAATCATACCGATAACAGCACTGACCAAAAATGCAGCGGGAACCGCCGCAAGCAAATACCAGCCAACCATATCTGGCAGATAAGCTTTAAATAAATTTTGCACCATATAAGTGGTATACGCGCCAATCATAATCAGCTCACCATGCGCCATATTAATCACGCCAAGCAAGCCAAAAGTAATCGCAAGGCCAAGTGCTGCGAGCAATAAAATGCTGGCGGTACTCATGCCAGTGAAAATATGACCTGTCCATGTGCTTATCTCAATACGGCGTGCCACGCTGTCTCTGGCATCACTGAGCGCCGCCTCAAGCGTTGGATCCAAGTTGTCAGATGTAAGGGCAGATTCAAGATCAACCAATACCTGCGGATTATCGCTATCAGCGAGTAGGTTCACAGCTTCAATCTGAGTGGGTAAATCGCCATTTTTGAAATCAATACGAGCCTGTAATGCCGTTAGTGCTTTTTGAACGTTGGCATTGTCCTCATTTGCGGCAGCCGCTGTGATAATGGCTGGATCGACTTGGTCAATGTTATCTGCCAAAATCTCCACAGCCTGCAAGCGCTGTGCTGGCTTGTCAGATTCGAGCTTTACCTTGGCTTGTCCAAAGATAAGCGCCGAGCGTAAGGTATTGGTCAAGGTGACTTGGGACAAATCGCTTGGCCAATCGGACGTTTCGGTTTTGTCGGGATATGTGAAGAGTTGATCCTCTGCATTGAGCAAATACGTTTGCCCACGGTTGCCTTGATACAGCTCATCATTGGCAATCAACTCGACCAGATTGTCCAAACTCTCAACCGATCCTGGCCAAGCACTTAGCATGGCTTGGCGCTGACTAAAATCGCCCGCCACAAATTGTTGAATAGCATCGCCTGATACTGCCGTCGTAGGCTGTGTCGGGGTAGTCAATGACTGCTCATTATTAGTGCGCAGCGTGTCACTACCATCGGTCATCGATTCTGAGGTCACAGTGGCGATATTTGCCGATTGAGCATCGTCATCTGCATGAACGATGGTGGTGAAGGCCGCTAACAGTAAAGCGATTAATACCAGCAGCCGTCGCGGCACAACCATTGAGATACTAGACGCGTATGTCTTTGCTAATGCTTGCTGATCATCATTGTTTTTGGATAATATCTGCCCCAACAATGGGCGTAAAGTATTGTGCTGCATGTGCGGCTCCCTGTTTTTACAGACAACAAATCCTTGTCCTCTATTACTTAACGCAGTAAGTCATAGAAGCCGTGATAAGGTTTGGAGGTACTTAAAATTTTGAGAATAAGTGCTGAACTTCAAGATAGCGAGTAGGCGGTGGCTCGTTCATTGATATAGTCTATTGGTCGACTATTCATACTTGCTACCACCATGCGCTTTTCAGCACCTATTTATTGAGGGAGCCATTTATTTCGGGATATACTCGCTCCATGGCTGCGCTCGGATGACCTTTGGCGTTTTAAAAATCGTATCAAACTGACCATCGGCGCGAATTTGACCAATCATGACAGGCTTCCATAAGTGATGGTTTTCTTCATCCATCTTGAGGGTGTAGCCAGAGGGCGCATCGAATGTCTGTCCAGCCATGCTAATACGTACTTTATCAACATCGGTGGTGCCAGCATCTTCCACTGCCTGTTTCCACATATTGATACCCACATAAGTGGCTTCCATAGGATCGTTGGTCACAACCTTATCGGCATTCGGTAGGTTTTTGTCCAAGGCGTACTGCTTATAGCGTTTGGTAAAATCGTTATTGACGGGATTTTTGATCGACATAAAGTAATTCCATGCCGCCAAGTGTCCTTGTAGCAAGCTGGTATCGATACCGCGCAGCTCCTCTTCGCCAACTGAGAATGCCATGACGGGAATATCCGAGGCTTTGATGCCTTGGTTGGCAAGCTCACGATAGAATGGCACGTTTGAGTCGCCATTGATGGTAGAGATCACCGCCGTCTTTTTGCCCGTTGAGAATTTCTTAATATTCGAGACGATGGTTTGATAGTTGCTAAAACCAAATGGCGTGTACTCTTCCATGATGTCTTCATCAGCCACGCCTTTTGATTTCAAAAATGCCTTTAGAATCTGGTTGGTAGTTCGTGGATAGACGTAATCGGTACCCAATAATACAAAGCGCTCTGCACCGCCGCCTTCTTCACTCATCAAATACTCAACTGCTGGAATGGCCTGCTGGTTGGGCGCCGCGCCAGTATAAAAGATGTTTTCTGATTGCTCTTGTCCTTCATACTGCACGGGATAAAACATCAAGCCGTTCAGCTCTTCAACCACGGGCAAGACAGACTTGCGCGAGACCGAGGTCCAACCACCAAAAATCACATCGACTTTGTCTTGAGTAAGCAGCTGACGCGCTTTTTCGGCAAACAAGGGCCAGTCAGAGGCAGGGTCAACAACGACAGGCTCTAGCTGCTTACCGAGCACACCGCCATTGGCATTGATTTCGTCAATGGTCATCAGTGCGGTATCTTTTAGGGAAGTTTCAGAAATGGCCATGGTGCCAGATAGCGAGTGCAAGATGCCTACTTTGATCGTGTCGCCATCAGCGGCAGGAGTGGTTGTTGTTTCTGTCGTGGTTTCGGTTGTTGTCTCTGTCGATGTCGCAGTTTCGGCAGGCTTTTGACAGCCAGCTAGACTCAGGCTACCAACGACGGCAATCGCTAATAATGAAAAACGTGATTTGATTTTGCCATGTAGGTGAGCATTAACAAACTGAGGATTGGCTAAAGTGGGTAACGAAAACATGGACATCTCCTAAATAGACACAAAAGATAAAGTATGGCTCCTGAACAGTTATTAAGCGTTCAAGTTCCGTGCCAAGTCAAAAATGCCAATAATCGTATAATATTTGAGCAATAATTAAATATTTTCTATGATTTTCGTTAATTTAGTGCACGATTGTTAATAGAGCGCACCATAACGGGGAAGGAGATAAAAAATTGGTGCAATTGACAGACTGGTAGCAAAAAAAGAGCCGTTATTATCAAAATAGCACAACGAACAAAAGCATTTATTGCCAAAGACTGGCAAAACGGCTACGGTAATGCCTATAGAATAGACATTATTTCACATACGTATCTCATGAACAGATTACGCTGACGCCATGATTAATCACACCCCCAAGGAAAGATATATGAACGCATACCGAACACAGTGGTCTGGCCTAACGGCTCATGCTCGCACCTCATCACGGCGCTCGCAACGATCGCGCCTTATGGTTTTGCCACTTGTGCTTGGTGGCAGTACGGTATTAGGCTTACCCGTCGCCCAAGCGGCAACGAGTAGTATCGAGCAAGTGACTGTCTATCAAGGGCTGGCGAGTGTGACACGCTCATTGCCCATTACTGGTAGCGGTGAGCAAACCGTGGTATTTTCGTGCCTATCACCTTATATGGATAAAGACAGTCTCAGCGTGCAGGCAATAGGTGGTGTCAATATTGGTGAAATCAGCATTGAAGAGTTAACAGGAGAGCAAGCAATCCAGTGCCAATATCAAGGCGATGCCGAGGTACAAACACAGCAAAATACTTTAGCTAGTATTAATGCGGAATTAGAAGCGGCGCGCTTAGCAAAAGCCTATTTGCAAAATTTGACTAAGGCCACGCAAGTCAACACGGCGAGTACGATTGCTAGTAACGCACGCGATATAGAGGCGCAGGCGTCCCGTATTAACCAAAGTATTATTGAGATGGAGCGGCGACAAGCAAGCGCCCAAGATACACTGAATCAGATGATGGCAAGCAGTGTCACGTCAACGGCGAGTAATGTGACCCAAGTGAGTGTACGCACTGCCAGTCGCGCGCCAAGTAGCATTAAATTGCATTATCAAGTACAAGGCGCAGGCTGGGAGCCTACGTATCAGGCGCGTCTCAACACCAATAGCGAGCACCTAAATATCACCGCTTCTGCGATTATCGCCCAACAAACGGGCGAGAATTGGACCAACGTTCCTGTCACTCTCAGTACAGCCAACCCCAACCAGCGCGCGACAGGACGACTACCTCATGTGCCGCGCCTATCACTTTATGAAGAAAACCAAAATGTTGAGTATGCAATACCTATGTCGGATAACACGCCTGTCGTAGTATCTGCCAGAGAAGGTTATAGCGACGATTCTAGAGCACCAAATATGGCACCACTGCCGAACTTTACGGTCAGTAGCCAAAATAAAAACGGTATTATTGAATATCGCTTGCCGCAGCGAGTGAGTATACCCAGTGGTGGCAGGCGAGTACGTACTGTCATTGGCGAGCAGTCTGGCAGCAGTAAGCTGTGGGTTCGTAGTACCCCGAGCGTTGAGACGGCCGCCTATTGGTACGCATCAGCGCCGTTCCTGACGCCAGAGTGGGTAGATGGCTCACTACAGCTGTACCGTGATGACAACTATGTTGGACAATCGCGCTATAACTATCAAATGCTAAAAGAGCAGGGGATTGGTTTTGGTCGTGATCCAAGCATGATGGTCAAAGCGCTAATCAATGAAGACAAGCAAGGGGAAAAAGGCGTGCTCAACCGCACCCAAACTCTAACAACGACCCAAGCCTATGAATTTACCAATCAGCATAACCGCCCTGTGCGCCTGCAAGTGTTGGGGAGCGAGCCTATCAGCCGTGATGACAGTCTTAAAGTCGACGTTACCCACACGCCGCCTGTCACCGAGCGTAATTGGAATGACAATCAAGGCATGGTAGCGTGGGAGTTTAACGTGCCGAGTAAACAGTCACAGGCGATACGCTCAACCTCGCAAATCAGTTACCCTGCCAATAAGATATTGAGTGGTGATCGATAAATGATACTTGCTCAGCAAATCAGTTTTAAGCCATGATGTTTATTTTTACCAAAAATCTCGCGCCCCATAAACGTTTATCAAAGGAATATTATGTGTATTGTCGCCATTGCTTGGCAGTTATTTGACGAGCTGCCATTAGTACTCTTGTCCAATCGCGATGAGTTTTTGCAGCGTCCGACGGAGCCTCTGCACCAATGGGCCGATCAGGATATCTATGCAGGGCGTGATAAGCAAAGTGGCGGTACGTGGTTGGGTATCCATCAGCAAGCGTTACAAACGCAAAGTTCGGAATATTATGAACAAAATGGACGCTGGGCCGCCGTATTGAACTTTCGTGATGGCGTGCAGGCAGGTATTAATGAGCGTTCTCGTGGTGAATTGGTCACGCGTTTTTTGACCGGTACGCTCAGTCCGATGGCGTTTGCACGGCAGATTGAATTACAAGCTTATGCGGGTTTCAATCTGATTATTGGTGACGCTAGGCAAGCAGTCATTGTTAATAACCGCGGTCATGCCCCCACGCCGCTACATGCAGGATTACATGTGATTTCAAACGGTCAGCCAGAGGACAGCTGGTTTAAGACCGAGCGGTTGCGTGGGCGTTTACGCCAAGAAGTGCTACCGCTAATTGCCGAGGACAGCGCGGCTAGCTACTGGCAAGCAGCTGCATTCAATGTGCTGTCAGATAATACCAAGGCACCGGATGATCAGTTGCCAGATACAGGGATGAGCACTGAGCTTGAACAGACCTTATCCTCTGTCTATATTGAGCCTGTGAGCTTTGGCAATGCTGACATCAGCAAGCCTACTTATGGAACACGAACCCAGAGTATTTTGACCTTGAGCAAAAATGGCGGGGTAGATTCAGAGATCACCGCTCACATTGTCAGTCGAGAGTATCCACATTCAGTGGCTAGTGAGTAAAAACTTATTATTCAATGTCAGTGATAACTTCTACTGATTTCACGAGAACCTATACATCATTATTAAAACCATTCACACAAAAAAGCCTGCATCACTGGATACAGGCTTTTTGTAATATGACAAACAATAAAAGTACGTTTTACTGATTAAGACTGAATCAAATGATTGCTTTGCTCAGGCAAGATCAGCTCTTGCTTTAAGGGTAGCTCACGTACCAGCTCTTGTAGGGCGCGACGATACACGCCTCGTTTGAAGTGAATCACTTGTCCGAGTGGATACCAGTAGCTGACCCATTGCCAATGGTCAAATTCAGGTTTCCCTTCATCAAAGCGGATGTGTTGGGTATTCGGCTCATCTAAGCGTAGCAAAAACCATTTTTGTTTTTGCCCAATACATAAGGGGTGCTGGCCATGGCGTACGTAACGTTTTGGCAGACGATAGCGCAGCCAGTCTTGAGTGACTGCCAATAAGTCCACATGACGCGGGTGTAAACCGACCTCTTCCCAGAGCTCGCGATACATTGCATCCATCGGCGTCTCCCCGCGGTCGATACCACCCTGCGGAAATTGCCAAGCGTTGTGACCAATACGTTTTGCCCACAGAACCTGCCCTTGTGTATTTGCCAAGATGATGCCGACATTGGCGCGAAAGCCGTCTGCATCTATCATGACTAAACCTTTTTAATTTGTTTAAAAATAGCCTGTTTTCATCTGATACTGCGATAGCAATCATAATTATTATAAGGTGATGGTTATCAATATCAGCTAAAAACAAGATTCATTACCGTCATTAAACCAAGAAACAAGCAGAATGTGTAACAGTATTTTGCTATAAAATGTTTCACGAGTTTTACCTTTTAAAATCAATTATTTATAAACAGACTTTTGTGGGTTTTTCAAATAAAAATTTGATAAATATCGATGCGAGTAACGATAGCTTCATAGTGCTCAAATCATTTATTGAAGAAGAGAATAAAACCAAGAAATTGTTTTCTCACGACACGATAGCCAAACAATGGCTTTATCAAATCTTGCTTTGGCTTATGCTACACTAGCCAAGCTGCATATATTTCAAACAATAAAAATAGGCTTATGCCAATTACAGTAAGGAACATTTACAATGTCAGAATCAAAAGCAAGCGTTACATGGCAAGAGAACAAAGCGTTCATGGGCGTGTCACCGTCAGGACACAATGTACAAATCGATGCGGACAAAGAAAAAGGCTCAAGCCCAATGGAGCTAGTCTTACTAGGGCTGGGTGGTTGTGCCAGCTACGATGTGGTGTCAATCCTCCAAAAGTCGCGTCAAGATGTCACGGATGTACGCTGTGAGCTGACCGCCAAGCGCGCCGAAACTGTACCAGCTGTTTATACCGATATTCATCTGCATTTTGTAGTCACAGGTCAAGACATCAAAGACAAACAGGTCGAAAAGGCCATTCATCTATCAGCAGAGAAGTACTGCTCAGCCAGTCGCATGCTAGTCGCAGGTGGGGTCAATATTACCCATGATTTTGAAGTGATTGCAGGTTAAGGATTTATACGATGATCAGTGCATTTTTTGACTTGGTTTCTGATAAAGTGGCGTCTGCCATCTGGGCGATGGTGGTAGCGAGCTTACTGCCATGGGCTGTATCAATAATGGCAAAAGTATCTGGCGGCTTTAGGGTCAGAAATAATGCACATCCTCGCGATTTTTTTCAGCACACAACTGGAATGGCTGCACGTGCCAATGCTGCGCAGCAAAATAGCTATGAAACTCTGCCAGTGTTTTTGGCGGCCGTGTTGGTGGCCATGCTGTTCTTTGTACCACAATCGATCATTAATGTGTTGGCATGGCTGTATGTGATCATTCGAATTGGTTATTGCACCGCTTATATCACCAACTTATCGACGTTTCGCTCTATTCTCTGGGTGCTATCCATGGCATGCTGTCTGATGCTGTTTTATCTGGCGATACGAGTCAGTGTATAGCGTTACCCGTCTATATTTACCAAGTAGACCACATATGATCAGGTGATTATTATTGTACGCTTGCTTGTAGTGCATTGATAATCACCGCTTTGTTTTTCTCTCGCTTGATACTTTCCCACACTGTTTGCGCCTCAGCATAGCCTTTGGTGAGCATCCCTAACCACTGTTTATAACGCCCAACCAATACCACATCATTCTTTGCCTCACCTTCCAAAAACTTAACTTGATGGGCGATCAAATCTTGCCATAGCAAGGTTGCCGTGTTTTTTCCGCTGTCATCATGATTTTCAGTATAGTTATCGACTTGCGCAACCAAATCAGGTCGTGTGACTGCGCCGCGACCTAACATGAGATGTGACGTGCCTGCTTGCATCATACAGTCATTTGCTTGCGCTGCGCTCCATATCTCGCCATTGGCAATCACAGGAATATCAAGTGCATTAAAACTTTGGATTTTGTCCCAATAGGCAGGCGGCTTATAACCTTGGGTTTTGGTGCGTGCATGGATAGTGAGCCAATCAGCGCCACTAGCAGCAATCGCGCCGCGAATATCATCCATGCGCGAGGTGTCGGTATAGCCCAAGCGAATCTTGGCCGAGACAGGAATATGAGCAGGAACGGCTTCACGTACCGCACTGATAATCTGATACATGGTTTCGGGTTCATCAAGCAGCACCGAGCCGCCGCGATGGCTATTAACGGTCTTAGCAGGGCAACCAAAATTGATATCAATCGCAGGCGCGCCAAGCTCGGCAGCATAAGTGGCGTTTTCTGCCATCAGCTGCGCGTCGCTACCCAAAAGCTGCACATGAATGGGCGTGCCGGAGGCGGTTTTGGCATTGTGATGTAACTCTGGTGCGTATTTATAAAACACATGGGCTGGCAAGACATGCTGGGTGATACGAATAAATTCACTGACTGACCAATCATAGGGACGACCTAAGTCTGCTGCAATTTGCGTTAAAATTTGGCGCATCAGTGGATCGGTCAAACCTTCCATGGGTGCGAGGAGTCGGACGGGATTGGCAAATAACTGATGCATGGTATTTTGACGTGCTTGGTGTTGCTGAATATTATTCATACTTGTGATGCACTGTTAAAAGGTCGTTATAATGTGAAGTGGATTGAGGCGTTAGGTTGGCAACCAAAAAAGTGGTTAAGTATTGCCAAAAATCACTTTTTTCCCTGTCTGCAATCCTGATATCAAGTCTTTAATATTATGAATGTCCAAATTGCTCTGGGCACGGGTACAAGCAACATAAAGCAGGCGCAGCTCTTCTGGGCTTATCTTGACTGCGTTGGTGGTCACATCGTAGTAAAAATCATCATCTAGTTGTACTTTGCCCCATTCAAGCCCTTTGGCTTTATGCGCGGTAGAGATGACATAGTCGGCATTTTCAATACTGGTGAGACTATTGACCGCTTGGCTTAGTACATTAGTGCCGTGATCATCGACCAGTTTGACTAGTGTTTTGAGATCGCTACCCTCGTTGGTTTCAGCATACTCTTGTACATCACCCCAATTATAGAAATAAGCCAGCTCGGGCACCCCGTAAGCCGATCTGCCATTTTTTAAGTTCTCCGCTGCTTGGCAGAATTTGAGCATGCGATCAGTATCTGCTTGTAGCGCTACACGGTGCCCGTGCTTTAACCCGGTCAATAATTGCGACATCGCCGCAGCATTGGTACGGCAGAGAATGGCGTCTTTTTTACTATGTACCATTCCCTTATCGGTAGAGGACTGTTTGTTCGGATTGCCCTTTAGCGGTACGTCTTCTTGCAGCGCTTTTAGTAAAGTATTGGCCACTTCTGCAATCGGCTCACCAAAGCGAAAGGATTGCGTTAATAACGTCTGTGGCAATGGCAGTTTTTTCATTGCATTCACAGCGCCGCGCCATTCATAAATCTGCTGGTGCGCATCGCCCACATAGATGACTTGTCTTGATTGCTGGGTCAAGATACCCATCATTAATGGATCAGCATCTTGCGCCTCGTCAAACAAAATAAAGTCCGCAGGGATGCTCGGCTTGGACAATGCCCACAGCTTGAGATAAATATCATGACCAATGCCCGCAGGATGACGCGCATCAATCGACTGTAGCCAGCGCTGCTCAACGGCAGGGTAGAGCATCTCGCGTAATTGCTCGGCGTCTGAATCATCGAGCCAGCTTGGAAACAGTATGTGCCTTGGCGCAGGGTAGCTGGCATGTGTACTACAAAAATTACTCACTGCGTCACTGACGAATCGAGACAACCGTGCTGGTGTCAGCGTAATGTATTTATTAACCCCATCCATTTGCCGACGGACTTGCACAGGTTGCAAGCCCAAATCATCACCCAGACGCTTAGGTGAAAATCGCGGTAGAGATAGCTTGGCGGTAATATCACGCGCGACATGACGGTAGGCCAGCGAGTGAAAAGTGCGGCATTCTACATGCGGTGGAAACTTGGAACGAGCATCATTGGCAATCGCTTTGTTAAAGGCCAGATACAGTCCGCGACCTCGCAAGCGCTCACCGATTAGCTTGAGTGTCGTGGTCTTACCAGCGCCTGCGTACGCCACCACTTTAAATGATTTTTGGTCCATCGCCATATTCAGCGCGGCGAGCTGCTCATCAGTGGGATCGCTCATATAAGCTGGCATCGATGCGGACATAATAAAGCTACCTAAATACAAGAAGTGATTAAAAACACAAGGGGCAAAAAAAGCCACTGGATAAACAATGGCTCATAGATGGTGGTACTCAATCGTGACAATAAGCACTAAGCTTACGCGTGGGGCAAGAAGAAAACAAGATAAGTCAGACGGGTAAATGCTTTATTCTTTGACTGTTGATATCAGGTCAGTGCTAGGTTCTTCTTTGATCAAGATTTTAGCCAAAAATAACCCAAGCTCAAACAGTAACCACATCGGGATTGCTAGCATCAGCATCGATACCCCGTCAGGCGGCGTGACCACGGCAGCCACAGCAAAACAGCCCACAATGATATAACGACGCTTTTCCTCTAGACTCTGAATGGAGACAATCCCTGCCAATATCAATAGCAAGGTCACAACTGGAATCTCAAAGGTCAAGCCAAACACCATAAATAGCTTTAAAGCAAAACTCAGATAACTGTCGATATCGGTCATCGGTAGTACGTTTTGTGGGGCAAATAGAATAAAAAACTTTAAGACGCCTTTGAGCACAATAAAATAAGAAAACGCCACACCTGCATAAAACAAAAATATAGAAGACAGCAGCACTGGGATAGCGATTCTTTTTTCTTTTTTATATAAACCTGGCGCAACAAATGACCAAATTTGATAAAGGATATAAGGCATCGCCAAAAAGGCAGCAACAAAAACCGTCAAACGTATCGGTGCCATAAAGTTCGAGGTGATATCTGTGGCAATCATGGTCGAATTGGCAGGCAACTGTGCCACCAACGGATCTGATAAAAAGTTATACAGCTCACGTGAGTAACCGACCAATCCCAAAAATATGATCAAAACAGCCACGCATATTTTAATTAAATGGCGGCGTAGCTCAATCAAATGCTCAGTGATAGGCATATCGCCCAATGCGCTTAAAACATCCTCTGATGATTCATTTTGAGTGCTATCAGTTGTTGCTTTATCGTCTTGATTAATGCCATTTAAAGCAGGAATATCTGAATCAGTGAGTTTTTCTTGGCGGCTTTTCTTGCGTTTGAGTAGTTGCATCAGTCAGTCCCCTGCTTATTATCAGAAGTCTGCGTACTTACCGAGCTATTTAGTAAGGTATCGGCTTTATAGTTCGGTAGATAAGGTGGCATTGGGAGGCGACGAGCTTTATCGTAAGCACCCAAACGGAACCACATATTTTCCCACGGTCGGGTATTAAGGATTTGAGTAACGGGCGCGGCCATATCACTATCATCATTGCTGTTACCGTGCTTTGATAACTGACCCTTCTCTAAAGTATCTTGGGGCTCGTCAGTTGCGTAAGAGTAGTCGAATGCTTTTGGTGTGGGTGATTGCTGATGGTTTTTTGTGCCGTCAGCTTTGTTATCTCTATCACTCGCTACCGCTTCATTCGAGGTTTTTATAGAATGGTTTTGTGAGCTTTCAAAAGCCTTCATATTGCCGCGCATCTCCGCCATCTCACGCCTCATATCGGCTTCGGTTTGACGAATTTTGGCCAGCTCTTTTTGCATTTGTTGGCGTGTCTCAGCCAAGTCTAGCTCGGCCTCTATTTCAGACTGTAATGTGGAGACGGTGCGGCGAATTTTGGCATACCATTGCCCAGCCGTACGCGCTGCCTGTGGCAGTTTTTCTGGGCCCAAGACGATTAGGGCGATTACGCCAAAGAGAAGTAGTTCAGAAAACCCGATATCAAACATAATGGTCCGATGTCACTGTCTAGATGCTATACATTATGCTTGTCATCAACCTTAGTGGTTGTTGGGCGCTCGTCGGTATGGGCCGTGCCATCATGGTCAAGCACCACGCGTTTTTTGGCATGCTCTGTATTTTCATCTTTGACCGCTTCTTTAAAGCCTTTAACCGCACTGCCCAAATCTTTGCCAGCGTTTTTTAGTTTTGCAGTGCCAAACACGACAACGACGACGACCAATAGTATCAGCCAATGCGTAATAGAAAAACTACCCATAATGGTATCCTTGTGACCTGGTTTTGTGACCTGTTTTTGTGATTTGATTTTCAGTCTTCATATGTCTGCTTTGAATTGATAAAAGAGTTATGTATCAAAAAAAGCATCACATATAATGCGAGATAAAACAGAGCTATATTATAACCCGCAGTTATTACAAATAGGTGAAATCAACAATAATCAAACAGGGTCGATGCTTTTTTTTGTATCTTAATAACTATCTAGCCGCTTTTTCGTCGATACCTGATAAGCCAAACCGTCTACCTAGCTCATTTAGTACAGCGTCTGATTCTATGTCAAACCATGCCAGTCCGACTAAAGTATGGAACCAGACATCTGCCACTTCATAGATCAGCTCGTGGCGCGCCGCCTCAAAAGCAGCTTTGTCTTTATTTTCATCACAGTGAGCAAAATCTTTGGCAGCAATGATGCTCTCTGTACTCTCTTCACCGACTTTTTCTAATATTTTATTCAAGCCTTTAGCGTATAGGCTGGCGACATAAGAGCTGTCGGCATCGGCTTGTTTGCGCTCTGCCAATACCTGATCGAGCCGTTGTAGCACAGAGCCTTTATCGACTTGCGCTTGAGTGTTATTAGAGTCGATGGTCGCGCTAGCATTTTCGTTTTCAGCATTGGTGCTAGCAGATTTATCAGAATGATAAATATCCGCAGGGTCTTTCAATACTTTATCGACTGTCTGCCACTCTGGCGTTGGACCAGTCAAATCTAAACGCTGATAAAAGCAAGACTCGCGGCCTGTATGACAAGCAATACCGCCCGCTTGAGTCACGCTTAGCACAATCACGTCTGCGTCACAGTCTAGACGAATATCGTGGACGGTTTGCGTATGACCTGATGATTCGCCTTTGTGCCACAATTTGCCACGCGAACGCGAAAAATAAACCGCGGTCTGCGTTTGTGCGGTGAGCTGTAATGCGTCTGCATTCATCCAAGCCATCATCAAAATACGGCCTGACTTGTGATCTTGAGCAATTGCAGGAATCAAACCATCAGCATTAAAAGTTATGGCAGTCAGCCAAGCAGGTAGAGTCATAATGTATGTGTCGTCTTATAGTTAGAGAGTAAAAATATCAATAAGTAATTATACTACTTATGACTGGAGCGAGTTATGATTAGAGCGAGGAGATTGTCTAAAATGCTCTGAAATATGATGTCATATGAAAGCTGCGCGAGCATTAAAATGAGAAAGGTGATATTGACTCGCTATTTTACAGCCTAAATAAACGAGGATATAGAGCCTCTTTGGTCATGTTATCGAGCTTAATCACTTTATTGAGATTAAAATCATAATTTCTAAAATGCTGCCGTGCTTTTACGACCGTTTCGCCCGTGTGCATACGGGTAACTTTTATCACTATATTACCGCCATTATCATATATTGGCTCAACACCGACTTCAAACAAAAGCTCTTCGCATACTCGTATACGACTCAAAATAACCAACTGCAATGTATCAATAATTAAGCCCTGTTTATCTGAATTGATTTCTTTAATACCTTTAGCGTGTAGAAACCTTAGTCGCGCTTCGGACAGAAGGGCAGTCAGAGATTCGATGGTCACATGCTGTCCCAAGTCGATTTCGGTATGACGCACGCGCATCACTGTCTCAAAAACAAATAAATAATCCTCAAATACCAACTCTTGCTTTGACACACTATCTCCTAAAGTGGTGGCAAACAATTATGCTACTTATCATGCGATAGGTTGGCAGAATCATAATAATGATGAACAAATAAAAGGCTGTATACACTTAATAAATGAGTGTGCTGTCATGACACTCATATTATGATGTAACTTAAGTATCTACTTAAGCACAGCTTCAGCTGACATTCAATCTATTTGGATGAAAATCGACCATTTTTATGAGGTTTTTAAGAGCTGCGCTGTAGCGCTATTCATGCTGGCTAACGGTCTTTATTGCCAAGTAAAGGTTAACCAAAACTTTACTTGGCAAAACAAGGCACTATCTGCTAAAATACCGCCTCCCACCTCGAGGCAAATAGAGGTTTAGTTGTTATTTATATAGCGATTATTCGGTATGACTATTTGACGACCAGGTTCTAAAACAGAAAAAGAGGCAAATCATCATGAAAGTTAAGATGAAAACCAGAAGCGGTGCCGCTAAACGCTTCAAAAAAACAGCAAACGGCTTTAAACGTAAGCAAGCATTCAAAAGCCATATTTTGACTAAGAAATCACCTAAGCGTATTCGCCAGTTGCGTGGTCTTAAGTTGGTACATAAATCTGACGAAGCAGCCATTCGTCGTATGTGCCCATACATCTAATAGCCTACTGTCATCTATCTTTGATTGAAAACTATCTGATGAAATGATAGTTGACTTTGCAATCTGACAATGATGTTTGTTATTTGACAGCATCATCACTCGCTTAACAGTGATTACAAAATCTTGGAGTAAATTATGGCCCGTGTAAAACGTGGTGTACAGGCAAATCGCCGTCACAAAAAAATCTTAAAACGCGCAAAAGGCTACTACGGTGCCCGTTCACGTGTTTACCGCGTAGCGGTACAGGCAGTGACCAAAGCTGGTCAATATGCTTATCGTGACCGTCGCAACAAAAAACGTACTTTCCGTCGTCTTTGGATCGCACGTATCAATGCTGGTGCACGCTTAAATGGTTTGAGCTATAGCCGCTTTATCAATGGCATGAAAAAAGCAAACATCGCAATCGATCGTCGTGTTCTAGCAGACATCGCTATGCATGATGCAGCGACTTTCACAGCATTGGTCGAAAAAGCAAAAGCGGAACTAGCATAAATATTAACTACTCTTTAGAGATTAAGTAGATATAAAATTTATCTAAGTAAGCATCTAAACGAATAGAACTAATATTGATTAATAGTACGATATTAATAAAAGCTACCGCTGGTCGGTGGCTTTTTTTATATGAAATTATTCTACGCCTGTTCGACGTCGAGGCTTTGTCGATACGACATACGTTTGTCATCGACTAAATACTCAAGCCATTCTTATAAACAGTATTTATATCAATTTTTATATAGACATAACTGGATAAATGGTTTGCAATATTTGGTCAAACCCCTACAATTAATAGTCCGTTCAAATCAGGAATAATGCGTCTTATGACTAACCCTGCTGCTACCAACGACTTGTCGGCGCTACCGACCTTGTCTTCAGAGCTAAACGAGCTCAATGAAGCTCAGCTTACCGACTTTGCGAGTGCTGCTGAAGCTTTGATTCTACAAGTAACTGATGCGCGTACCTTGCAAGACTTGCGTGTGCAATTGACTGGCAAAAAGAGCCCATTGACGGGCTGGTCAAAGCAGATGGGCAAACTCGATGCTGATGATAAAAAAACCTACGGCGGCTGGTTGCACGAGGTGCGTAGCCGCATTCAGCAAGCGCTGAGCGATCAACAGCAGCAGTTAGAAGTCGCCGCGCTCAACGCCAAGCTAGAAGCAGAGAGCATTGATATTACTCTTCCTGCTCGCGGTGGTCAAAAAGGTCATCTGCATCCAGTAACGATGATTACTCAGCGTATGCAGCAGTACTTTATTCAAGCGGGCTTCAATGTTGCCACCGGCCCTGAAGTTGAGAGCGATTACTATAACTTTGAAGCGTTGAATATCCCGTCGCACCATCCTGCGCGCGCGATGCATGATACATTCTATTTCGATGCGCATTATCTACTGCGTACGCATACCAGTCCTGTCCAGATTCGTACCATGGAAAAGAACGAGCCACCGATTCGCATCATTTGCCCAGGCCGTGTTTATCGTAACGACTCAGACCAAACCCACTCACCGATGTTCCATCAGCTAGAAGGCCTTATGGTCACAGAGTCGAGCACTTTTGCTGAGCTAAAAGGTCTGATTAGTGAGTTTCTAGAAGCATTTTTTGCCAAAGAGCTGACCGTACGTTTCCGTCCTTCATTTTTCCCATTCACTGAGCCGTCTGCAGAAGTAGATATCTTAGATGATAACGGCAAATGGCTTGAAGTGATGGGCTGCGGTATGGTACATCCACAAGTATTGACCAATTGCGGTATTGATAGCGACAAATACACAGGCTTTGCATTTGGGATGGGTATCGAGCGCTTTGCGATGTTGTATTACGGTATTGATGACTTACGTTTGTTTTTCCAAAATGACGTGCGCTTCTTAAAGCAATTTGGCTAACGTGCTTTTGTTGATATAAAAGTGCTCCTTGTTAATACAACAAGTTAATTTGCCAAGCTTTACTCCAACATCTTTATTATAAAATTCTGATCCGAGATATTTATGAAAATTAGCGAACAGTGGCTACGTCAATGGGTAAACCCCAAAAATACCAGCGAACAGTTGGCTGAACAGCTGACCATGGCAGGGCTTGAGATTGATGACCGTTACGCAGTTGCCCGTGCATTTAGCGGTGTGGTCATCGGTGAAGTTATCAGCGTTGAGCAGCATCCAGATGCAGACAAACTGCGTGTCACGCAGGTAAATATTGGCGACGCTGAGCCGCTGCAAATTGTCTGCGGCGCACCTAATGTGACCGTCGGTATGAAAGCACCGGTTGCTACCGTTGGTGCGATACTACCAAGCGATGAGGCAAAAGGTTTTAAGATTAAGAAAAGCAAGCTACGCGGTGTTGCCTCAAACGGCATGCTATGCGGCGCCTCTGAAATTGACTTGGTAGATGATATAGATGGACTGCTTGAGTTGCCTGAAGATGCACCAGTTGGTACCGATATCCGTGAGTATTTAGGTCTAAATAATCAGATATTAGATATCTCTATCACCCCAAACCGTGGTGATTGCTTTAGCGTTCGCGGTATCGCTCGCGAGATTTCAGTCATCAATGACTTGCCTGTACAGTTGCCAGAGATTCCTGACAATGTAGTCGCTTCTGATAATGGTGCAACGCCCGCTGTAACTGTTGATGCGGTAGAGGCGTGCCCTCGCTATCTGTTGCAATCGATTAGCAATATTGATCGTAGCATCGATACTCCAAAATGGATGCAAGATGCATTGGTACAGTCAGGACTACGTTCACACAACTTCTTGGTCGATGTGACCAATTATGTGTTGATGGAATTGGGGCAACCGCTACACGCTTTTGATGCCGATACCATCGAAGGTGATATCGTTGTGCGTTTGGCACAGCCTGATGAAACCATTACTTTGCTCAACGAGCAAACGGTTACGCTAACCGGTGATGAGCTTGTGATTGCTGATGACAAAGGTGCCTTGGCACTGGCTGGCATTATGGGTGGTCAGCGTAGCAGTGTCACCGATAGTACGACCAATATCGTGGTAGAAAGCGCTTTCTTTAATCAACTGGCTATCGCTGCGCGCGCACGCCGTTTTGGATTGCATACGGATGCATCACAGCGTTTTGAGCGTGGGGTCGATTTTGAATTGCCGAAACTTGCCTTGGCACGAGCTTGTGACTTGATCACAAGCATCACGGGCGGCGAAGCAGGACAAATAGTCACGGCCGAAAACCTTGAGCATCTGCCAGCACGCGAACCGATTACATTGCCAATCGCGAAAGTACGTGATGTTATTGGTATTGATATCAATCCATCAGAGATGGTGCGTATCTTAACTCAATTAGGTTTTGAGGTAGAGCAGCAAAACGACGCATTGATTTGTAAGCCGCCGTCTTACCGTTTTGATATGAGTATCCGCGAGGATTTAATCGAAGAAATTGCCCGTATCTATGGCTATGACAATATTCCAAGCGTATTGCCATATTTGCAAGTCAGCATGGATTATGACGATACTGCAGATTTGACTCATGGGATGAAGCTAGCACTGGTCGATAACGGTTATATGGAAGCGATTAGCTTTAGCTTTAGTGATGCAAAATTAGAAGCATTGCTTGATGATGAAGCGCTAGGAGAGGTGTTGGCACTGGCAAACCCTATCTCTAGTGATTTGGCTGTGATGCGCCGTACCTTGCTGTCAAGTTTACTGCCTTGCGTGCAATATAACCTAAATCGTCAGCAGCCACGTGTACGTTTCTTTGAAACGGGTCTTAGCTTTGTGGGACAAAGTATCAGTGATTTGGTGCAAACCCCAAGCATTGCCTTGGTCGCAGTGGGTGATGTCTGGAGCGAGCAGGCTTATCAAAACCGCGTCTTAGATTTTTATGATCTCAAACATGATATTGAACAGTTGTTACCAGCACAGATCGATAGTGCCCGTATTCGCTATGAGCGTAGTGCGCTAAGCTTCCTGCATCCAGGACAAAGCGCTGAGTTATATATCGATGATGTATATGTTGGTTGGTTGGGTCAGCTACATCCAAATACTGCTAAGCAGTTGGATCTGCCAACGACATGGGTTGCCCAATTGTCACTGGCACCGCTATTGACGCTTGCTCGTGAGCAGCATTCGATTACGACGCCTAGCAAGTTCCCACAAGTGCGCCGTGATATTGCTATTTTAGTAGACAGTGATATCAGTTTGCAGACTTTAGAGTCAACGGTACGAGCTGCGGCAGGTGATTTGTTGACTGATCTGTGGCTATTTGATGTGTATCAAGGCGATAAAGTACCGACTGGTCAGCGCTCATTGGCGTTTGCACTTGTATGGCAAGATGCTACACAAACCCTATCGGATGAAGCTGTAAAAACTGCCACTGATAAGGTTGTGCAGGCATTAACGGATCAACACGCAGTCCAGTTACGTGACAGCTAATATTTAGTCTTTTAAAAGACCCAATGCTCCATAGCCTCTTCAGTTATGAGGCTATGGAGCATTGCTATTCGTAAAAACTATTATTTATAACCCTTTTACTTGTAAAATAAGTTAAGTCATTATTAATAAAGGATTTTAATGTATAGTTTATTAAAAACTACTCAAAAAACCTTTATAATAATTAGACTTAACCCTCATACCGCTAAACCATGATATTCGACATCACGACATAGCATAGGAGTCGTACTGTGAGCACCTTAACCAAATCTGACATGATTGAGCACTTAATGAGTCATCTAAATCTGACACGCCAAGAAGGTCGCTGTCTGGTGGAGAACTTTTTTGATGAGCTGTCAGATAGTTTGATTGATGGCAAAGAGGTCAAGCTTTCAGGCTTTGGCAACTTTGAGCTTAAAGACAAAAACAGCCGTCCAGGCCGCAATCCAAAGACAGGAGAGCCTGTCGCCGTATCGGCACGCCGCGTCGTGACTTTCAAGACAGGACAAAAATTTCGTCAGAAAGTTGATGAGCGTTTATTCGATACTTAATGCGTTATTGAATATGACAGCCTGCTTGTTTTCGCTATAACCTTGTAAAACTATTGATATATGTTTGCGCGTGACTGCGATTATGATTCTCTATATCTTGCGCTGCATGTATCTTGTATAGCCAATAAATACCAAGTATGGTTATAGGTAACTAGCTGTCATAAATTGCAGGCATAAAAAAAGAGAGCCTATGCTCTCTTTTTTTTATTACCGTTTATTTATTGTATGAACAATAAATTACTGAGCTGGCTCTTCAACAACAACTTCGTCAGAAGCGTCAACAGCAGCAGTATCAGTATCAGTTTCGCTAGCTACGTCAACGCTAGTAGTAGTACCGTCTACAGGAACTTCAGCGTCCATTTCGTCAGTAGCAGTTGCAACTTGAGCGTCAGCGATGTCAGCTTCAGCGTCAGCAACAGCAGCGTCTGCATCAGCAGGGATAGCTTCACCGTCAGCAGCGCCTTCAGCTAGCTCTTCTTGTGCGTCTTGCACTTCTTCTTGCGCGTCAGATAGATCTTCAGCAGCGTTTTCTTTGTTGCTGTCACAGGCAGTTAGGCCCATAGTTGCAGTCATGATACCAGCTAGAGCAAGTAATTTAAGTTTCATAAGGTTTTCTCCGGAAAAATGAAATGAGCAGTAGCAGCAACAAAGGACGAATTCCGAGGTTCCTCAGAATTCAATTAGTCTTAGTCACAGCTACTCAGCTTCCACGCATTCTATATGTTTTATATGAAAATGGAAATAGGGTTGTACAATTAAGTAACAATAATATTTAAAATAATATTTTACTTCATCTGTTCGATAGTATTTTTAATACAACAAACCCGATTAATCGACGTATAATCAATGACATCAGACTGTTACGGCACAACATGCAGTCCTACTTTTGGCTGTAATTTAACGTATTTATGGTGTTTGGTTAAGTAAAATTAGAGCCGATTGTCTCGTCTAATGAGGCACAAGTACGCCATTAGTATGGGACAAGTAGGCCATGATAATTAGCGCTATTTATATTAAGAAAAATCGCTTGTGAGTGAGCAAACCAAAAATCAAATCAACGTATTGAGCGACATACTGTACAACATGAATAATGAACAATACGAGTGACTATATCTCGTATATTTGAGGAATAAACTATGAAATGGCAAGGCAGACGAGGCAGTTCTAATGTTCGCTCTAGTACGGGCGGCGGCAAAATGATAGGTGGTGGTATCGGCGGTATCATCATCGCAGGTATTTTATGGCTGGTATTTGGGGTAAATCCTATGACTGCGCTGCAAACAGGTCAGGTAATCGCTGGTGGTGGTAGTAATGGAACTTCCAGCGAACCTGCGATAAGTGACGATCGAGATACCCAGTTTGTCAAAGTTGTGCTGGCGGATACTGAAGAGGTCTGGCATCAGATATTTAACGAAGCGGGTAGTACTTATAAAGAGCCTTCATTGATTCTGTTTAATGGTCAAGTGAATTCAGCTTGTGGCGGTGCTAGCGCTGCAACAGGGCCTTTTTACTGCCCAGGGGATCAGACGGTTTATTTAGATACATCTTTTTTTGTGGAGATGCGTCAAAACCTCGGTATTTCAGGGGATCAGCAAGGCTCTGGGACTCAGGAAAACCAAGGTAAAGCGGGGGATTTTGCCCAGGCTTATGTTATCGCACATGAGGTGGGTCATCATGTTCAGACGTTACTGGGTATTAGCCAGCAGGTCAATGAAGCCCGTCGGCAAGTGACCCAAGCACAGTCCAATAAGCTATCAGTATTACAAGAGCTACAGGCAGATTGCTTTGCTGGCGTTTGGGCGCAGCGTAACCAAGAGCGTGTACAGTTTTTAGAAGCGGGTGATATTGATGAGGCTATTAATGCTGCCGGTCAGATCGGCGATGATCGATTGGCACAGGCGAGTGGTAGAGCGGTCGCACCTGATAACTTCACTCACGGTACCAGCCAGCAGCGTGTTGAGTGGTTCACTCGGGGCTTAGAGAGCGGTAATGTACAATCTTGCGATACCTTTAGTGGTGCGCTTTAAAAGTAAGATTATTTTTTGCAACTCCGCCTATGGGTTATCAGTACAATAATAACCACGCAAAAATTTGACATAAAAAAGCCTGCAATCAATTGCAGGCTTTTTTATTATTTTCTGGTTGATATCACTCAATTTAATAATGAAGAGATGTCAGAGTAGAAGGATTTAGTTGTTATCAAGCACATAACCACCAGCGCCGCCAATAGCTGCACCAGCCAATGCACCACGAGCAATGTCTTTGCTGTCGCCTTTACTTCTGATAAGTGCGCCAGCTGCGGCACCTGCTGTTGCGCCTTTAGCGGTATTGCTCATACCACCATATGAATTACAACCAGTCATGATGAGTGCTGAGCTAGTAATTGCTGTCATTGCGATCGTCTTAGCAAATTTCATATTATCACCTATTTATTCGTCAAGTTTGAAATATAATACCTTTAAAAAAACAATGTCCATGATATTTTCAAATGTATTCCTACTGCCTGCCATAATAGTGGGTTAGTAGATAGTTAGTCGTAGTAAAAACGCTAAACTTTGCAAACGATATGTAATTGATGTTGCCGCACTGTATCATCAAGATAGCGAGCTACCTGACAGTCAATTTATTATTCAAAATATAAAACGGTGAATAGTTTGATCGTCAGTCATAAAAAAAGACCACCGAGCGGCAGTCTTTATATCAAGCAAACAATGGCATGCTTGGAAAAAATATGCGTAAATTAGTTCTGTGATTTGCGTTTCATTTGCTCAAAGAACTCGTCATTGGTTTTCGCTTCTTTGAGACGATCTAACAAGAATTCAGTAGCTTGGACGCCATCCATCGGCTGCAGCAGTTTACGTAAAATCCAGACTTTACGTAGTTTATCTTCGTCCAACAAGCGCTCTTCGCGGCGTGTGCCTGATTTTTTGATATTGATTGCAGGGAAGACACGTTTTTCGGCCAAGTCGCGCTCAAGGGTGATTTCTTGGTTGCCCGTTCCTTTGAATTCCTCAAAGATCACGCTGTCCATCTTACTACCAGTATCAATCAGCGCACTGGCAATAATCGTCAAACTGCCACCTTCTTCAACATTACGTGCAGCACCAAAGAAACGCTTTGGACGCTCAAGCGCATTGGCATCCAAACCACCGGTCAATACTTTGCCTGATGATGGTATAACGGTGTTATAGGCACGTGCCAGACGAGTGATCGAGTCTAATAAAATCACCACATCTTGCTTATGCTCGACCAGACGTTTGGCTTTTTCGATGACCATCTCAGCCACTTGTACGTGACGCTGAGGTGGCTCATCAAAGGTAGAGGCAACGACTTCACCGCGCACGGTACGCTCCATCTCGGTGACTTCCTCTGGACGCTCATCAATCAACAGGACGATTAAGTAGCATTCAGGATTATTGCGAGTGATGGACTGAGCAATAGATTGCAATAACATCGTTTTACCCGCTTTTGGCGGTGCGACAATAATAGAGCGCTGACCTTTACCAATTGGTGCGATCAAATCAATGATACGCCCTGTCAGATCTTCAGTAGTACCATTACCAAGCTCAAGCTTTAGCTGCTCAGTAGGGAATAGCGGTGTTAGGTTCTCAAAAATCAGCTTATGACGTGAGCGATCTGGCGTATCAAAGTTGATTTCACCAACTTTTAGTAGCGCAAAATAACGCTCAGAATCTTTTGGTGGGCGAATCGTACCAGCGATACTGTCGCCCGTTTTTAAGCTGAAGCGGCGAATTTGACTAGGGCTGACATAGATGTCATCAGGACCTGCTAGATAAGAGCCTTCTGATGAGCGTAAAAAGCCAAAACCATCAGGGAGAACCTCAAGCACACCGTCACCATAGATGGCTTCACCGTTGCGGGCATGGGTTTTTAAGATAGCAAAGATAATGTCTTGTTTACGGCTACGCGCCATGTTATCAAGACCCATTTCCTTGGCAATAGCCAACAGCTCAGAGATTGATTTTTTCTTTAATTCAGTTAGATTCATAGATAGGTCATTAGCAATTGATCAGATGAGAGATGCCATTAGCAGCACAAGTCACGACAGTGAGTAAAACGACAGTAATATGATGATAGAAGGTATTTGTACAGCGCAATGGCTTATGTAGTGTTGGTATTGCATGTCTGCTTATAGACGCATTGCTATCGCTGGATGCAAGGTCATAAGAATTAGGAATAAAAAAGGCTACATAAGAGTCTGCGTCAAAAACTCAATATCAGTCATTGCGTTTAGTCATTTCGTTTAGCAATGGTGTTAATAATGACGATTGTGTTTTTGTTGATAAACACGAGGAGAATAGCGACAAGATACTAGGAAAACAGATGGTTTTCTCTTGTCAGCAGACTATACGGTCTTCACAATAGCGTTGTCAATAAATTTTGCCAAAAAATTCGTATAATCAAGTTTTTTGCACAAAAAACATGCAAAAAAGCCATTATCGTTATCAGATAATGGCTTTCTTTATCGCTTTAGCTCATCAATTCAAAAAACTTTGAAATGAGAACATTCAGCTTATAAATGCTTGTCCAATACTTTGGCCAATTCAGCTTTTGGCTGTAGACCCATCACTGAATCTACTTTTTCGCCGTCTTTGAAGACAAATAAAGTTGGGATGTTGCGGATACCAAAACGGCTCGCTGCTTGTGGGTTGTTATCCACGTCAACTTTAACGATCTTAACTTTACCTTGGTACTCAGTCGCTAAATCTTCTAAAATAGGCGCAATCGCTTTACAAGGACCACACCAAGTTGCCCAAAAATCTACCAATACAGGAAGATCTGATTCTAGAACGTCTTGGTCAAAGTTGGTGTCGGTAGTATTAACAATAAGGTCTGACATAATTTTATCTCTCTTGTTTTATTTATTCTGTCACCACACACCAGCTGTCATATTTATCTAATAATAAGTGGGTCAGTGGTCAAAGAATCGTTTAGAAGTGGTGAAAATGTGCCATTATATTAACATGTTTGTTCAGGCTTGACAGAGACAGGCTGGTTAAATTGTTCAACAATTACGATTAGCACAATAAATCGAAACAGAATGACACAGGTTGGATTTTCTCTGTTACGTGTGATCATTGCTTTGCTAGAACATACTTTTTGAGCACTTTTAGCCGTCTGTTTTTACATTGAATCATCCCACTTTTACTCTCAATAAATAGGGCGCTACTGTGCCAAAATAACAGCCGCCAAAGCCCCATATTACGTTTAATTTATATAAGTAGTTAAGTTTATGCCTTTTACTGATGAAGAAGTCGATGCCCTTAACGCGCAAGAAAATGCCTATCCACTTGAGTTTTTCAAACAATTTGCGCAAGAGATTACGGTGTACGAAGATGATGATATTTGGGTAGTAGATAAACCGGCAGGGCTGTTAAGTGTCGATGGCAAGACTCTCAAGGTAAGCCTGCTTGCTCGGCTTGAGCGTGCCAATCCAGCGGTAAAACTGATTCATCGATTGGATATGGACACGTCAGGTCTGATTATTTTCGCAAAAAATGCCGCTGCCCAAACCAATATCAGTAAACAGTTTATTGAACGCTTACCGCAGAAAAAATACCAAGCCAGAGTTTTTGGGGAATGGGAGCAGGTGGGCGCAGCGGGTGAGATATCGGTGCCAGTACGCTATGAGCCGACGACCAAGCCGCGTCATATCGTTGATCATGACTGGTCAAAGCATGCTTTAACACTGTATGAAGTCATAGCGCACGAAATGTGTGATGGTCAACCAGTTACTCGAGTAATGCTAAAACCAGTGACAGGTCGCAGCCATCAACTACGCGTGCATATGGTGCATGCAGGTCATGTGATGATTGGTGATCCGATCTATGCTGAAGGCGCGGCACTCAAGATTGCGCCAAGGCTAAATCTACATGCGCAGCAATTGCGTTTAAAGCATCCAGTATTGGGTGCTTGGATGGACTGGGAAAGTCCATGCCCATTTTGATGCATTAGATGCCTGAATATGAAGTCGAAGCGCGCGATTAATAGAAGCACTAAGGCTATCGCTGATCATGTAAACACAAGGATGAGAATATGCTTGATATCACTACTACCAAACAGGCGATCAAAAGTCGCCTCACACGTAGACAGTCGCAAAGGGATAAGCCTGCTGATTATGAAGTGCTGATTATTGGTGCGGGCATTGCGGGCATTGGTATGGCGTGCCGCTTACAGCAACTAGAGCATAAAAATCTATTTGGTCATAAAGGTGTAAAAAAACAAAGGCAGAACAGATCAGTTAACAACGAAAGAAGCTCGCAGCGCTTTGCCATATTAGAAAAACGTGCTGATTTGGGCGGCACGTGGGATTTATTTACCTATCCTGGTATCCGCTCGGACTCTGATGCGCTAACCTTTGGCTATAATTTTAGACCGTGGCTAGATTATAGAATGCTGGCAGCAGGTGGCGATATCAAGCGTTATATCGCTGATACGGCGTGCGAGTTTGGTATTACTGAGCATATTCGCTATGAGCATGAAGTTCAGCAAATATCATGGTCAAGCATTGATCAGTTATGGACAGCAACCATAAAAAATCATGCGAGTGGCGAAGTGTTCGTTAAGACGGCAAAGTTTATCGTCGGTGCTACGGGCTACTACGACTATGAGCAAGGCTATCGACCTCATTTTGAGGGAGAAGAAGATTTCCGCGGTCGTATTGTCCATCCGCAGCATTGGGATGATTTAGATTATAACGACAAAAAAGTAGTCATCATTGGGAGTGGTGCTACCGCAATGACGCTATTGCCTGCGTTAGTGGATGAAGATAGTGATCAGTGTGCACGCCACGTCACGATGCTACAGCGAACGCCAACGTATGTGGCAAGTGTGCCGGGCGATGATTACGCGATTGACTGGCTATCAGGCAAGTTTTCACCCTTATCGAAAGAGCAGGCTTATACAGCGCTACGTGCACGTAATGTGCTACGGCAGCAAGGGCTGTATAAATTAGCCACTCACGCGCCGAAGCTGATGAAAGCCGTCCTAAAAGGCGGCGTGACTAAAGAGTTAAAAGGCAGCGGCGTTGATGTCGAGCACTTTATGCCCGACTATAATCCGTGGGATCAACGCGTATGCGCTGTGCCAGACAGTGACTTATTTAAGTCTTTGCACGGTGATCGTGCAGCAGTGGTCACCGATCAGATCGACCACTTCACCGAAACCGGTATTATGCTGCAATCAGGCGAGCATCTTGACGCTGATATCATCGTCACAGCAACCGGATTGAAGCTGCAAATGCTAGGCGGAGCAGCGGTATATATCGACGGGCAGGCCATTGAAATCGGTACGCGCATGACGTATAAGGCAGTCATGATCGAAGGCGTGCCCAATCTGGCGGCCTTATTTGGCTATACCAATGCCTCATGGACGCTAAAGATTGATCTGGCTTGTCAATATGTGGTGCGGCTGTTGAGTTATATGCACAAAAACCGCTACCAAGTCGCGCTGCCACAGGCAAAGACGGCGAATGCTACCGCCTACGCCCAAGCAGATACGGTGATGGGCTCGCTATCGTCTGGATATGTCAGACGTGCCCAAGATAGACTGCCTAAGCAAGGCGATCGCTACCCGTGGTACGTGACCAACAATTATCTTAGCGACCGTGTGATGCTCAAATACCGCAAAATAAAAGACGACTGGTTACGGTTTAGTCGTTAGGTTTTAATTGATCGATAGTCGCTATTGATACTGATTATCGATAAAGTCAGCAACTTGTTTGCTTAATATCTGCCACAAGGTCTCTTGGGCGCTTTTGCTGCCCCAAGCATTGTGCGGGCTAAATATGACGCGTGGATGGTCGCTGAGACTGAGTAATGGGTCATCGTTCGCGATGGGCTCTTGTTCAAATACGTCACTGGCATAACCGATGATTTGCTCGTTGTTAATCGCATCAGTCAATGCTTGGCTATCAACGACGCCGCCACGAGCGACATTGACGATGAGCGGTTGTTTGCTCATTTTTGCCAAGGTGTCTTTATTAATGAGGTGCTCGGTTTGTTCAGTCAATGGGCAATGCAAACTGAGGACATCTGCACGAGCTAATACCTCATCAAATGCCGTATAATCGTCGTTGCGCGGCGTGCGTCCTTGATGCTCCGCCCATAGAACTGTCATACCAAATGCACGCGCGATTTCGGTCACGCGCTTGCCAATGGTGCCAATACCAATGATGCCTAGCGTCTTGTCTTCCAAATCTATCAGCGGAATATCCAGCAGACAAAAATTCCCGTTTGCTAGCCATGTGCCATCAGCGACTTTTTGATGGTAATGAATACCGGCACGCATCGCAGTCAGCATGAGCATAAAGGTATGCTCAGGCACGCTTTTTACCGCATATCCCGCCACATTATAAAGTGCTACGCCATGTTTATCGCAAGCGGCTTGATCGACGTTATTCATGCCAGTGGCGGTCAGTTGAATCAATTTTAGCTTAGGTAGGCCTGCGATTACTTCCGCGCCAATTTGCACTTTATTAGTGATGATAATATCGGCATCTTTACAGCGCTCAATAATGAGGTCTGTGTCTTTTGGCGTATCGTTATAAGTGACGTAATCGCTTATGCCTGCTGGTGCGGGTAAGTCAATACCATCAGAAAAAGTGCCTTTATCCAAAAAAACGGCTTGCATCGTTATTCCTTGTTTATGGTTGTCCTATAGATAGAAATAGTTGTCAAATGAATCGTTATCGGCTTAATGTAGCACGTTGGCATTTTTAGTCAAAAACGAATCTGTTAAATATCTTCTAGTGAGAGATAAGCGTTTAAAAACAAAGTAATTTATATCATGAGCGGATTTACTGAGCATGATTGGGTCTAAATACCTCATAAAGTCATGGGTATCATAAGCCGCCTCTTGAAAATTGAACTTAACGCACTCATCTAGCCGCTAACGTTATATAATGGTAAGGCTTGGCTATTGGTTTCACTAACATTATGGCATCGCGTTTGCATCTATTGATGATTTGCATCATTGTTAATTTGGTTACTATCACAAGCCACCATTGCTATCTAATTTTTAATTATCTGAGTACAAAAGACATCGCCTTATGACTATCTCTATTGCTTCATTGCACAGTACTGAATTCGCCGTTGGCCAACGTTATTTATCTGATACGGAGTCTGAGCTTGGCTTAGGTGTGGTGATCGACGTCGATGATCGATGTGTGCATATTTTATTTCCACAAAGTGAAGAGACGCGCGTCTACGCAAAAAACTCTGCGCCACTATCGCGCGTGGTGTTTAAGGTTGGCGATACTATCTATGACCAAGATGGCAAAAGCTATACAGTCAATGCTGTTGATGAAGTCATGGGTGTGCTCAAATATGGCGTCGATGAGCACGAGGGCGGCACTGCTTCTAAAGGAATAATGGAGACGCGCCTTGCGGCCAATATCACGCTAGCCAAGCCGCTTGAGCGCTTGCTCGCTGGTCGTATCGAGCGCGGCGATTGGTACGAGCTGCGCCAAGATATCTTGCGTATGCAATCAGCGTTGGCTGGTCACCCGCTCAAAGGGTTGATGGGTGCGCGTGTTGATATCATCGAGCATCAGCTCTATATCGCACACGAAGTCGGTAAGCGTATCGCGCCGCGTGTCCTGCTCGCTGATGAAGTGGGCCTTGGTAAAACCATCGAAGCGGGCATGATTATCCATCAGCAGCTACTAACGGGTAAAGCTGAGCGTGTTTTGATTTTGGTGCCAGACAGCTTGCAGTATCAATGGATGATTGAGCTGCGTCGTCGTTTTAATCTGAATTTTGCATTATTTGATTTGGTGCGCACAGCTGCGATCAAGGAACATGATCCTGAGCAAAACGTCTTTGCCACTGAGCAGTGCATCATCGCGGGTATGGATTTATTGATTGACCATCCAGACTTGTATGATCAAGCGATGGAAGCGGGCTTTGATCTATTGGTTGTGGACGAGGCGCATCATCTGCATTGGGATGAGGCGCAAGGCGGCAATGATAAATATGATCTGGTGGCAGACTTTGCAGAAGAAACGCCAGGCGTGATGCTATTGACGGCAACGCCAGAGCAGCTTGGCGCGCAAAGTCACTTTGCCCGTTTGCGTCTACTTGATCCAGATCGCTTCGATGATCTAGATGAGTTCATTGATGGTCAAGAAGCCTTTGCGGAGACGGCAGCAGTCGCTGGTGTATTAATAGAAGACAAACCGCTCAATGACGGTCAAATCACCGCATTGAGCAATTTATTAGACATCAGTATGGATGAGCTGTCCACGATTAATGAAGACGACAAACTGCGTACCTATGTGCTCAACGAGCTATTAGATCGTCACGGTACCGGTCGTATTTTGTTCCGTAATACGCGTGAGAGTGTTAAAGGGTTCTATGGTCGTAGCAGTCAGCCGCATCCACTGCCGCTCCCTGACGCGTGGAAAGACAGCTATCAAACCAATGGCAAATTGCGTGAGCAGCTATGGGGTGAAGAGAATCAACCAGATGGAGGCTGGCTAGAAGATGATCCACGCGTCTCTTGGTTGGTTGATATCTTACGCGGTGAGCTTAAGCAACAAAAAGTGCTATTAATCGCTCGCAGTGGCGCGACGGTAGAGAGCTTAGAAGCCGTATTACGTCTGCATGCCGGCATCAAAACCGCTATATTTACTGAGCAGATGACCCTGCTTGAGCGTGACCAAGCGGCAGCATTTTTCGCAGATAGCGAAGGCGCACAGATACTACTGTGCTCAGAGATTGGCTCTGAAGGTCGTAACTTCCAGTTTGCAAGCCAGCTGATACTCTGGGATTTACCGGCCAATCCAGATACTTTGGAGCAGCGTATTGGACGTCTAGATCGTATCGGTCAGACACAGCAGATCATGCTGCATGTGCCTTACGTACAGGGCACGGCGCAAGAGCGTCTTTACCATTGGTATAACGATGCGCTGAATATGTTTAACCAAATATCACCAACGGCACAAAGCGTGCAAGAGCAGTATATCCAAGAGCTCAAGCCTGTACTTGAAGGCGCGGATAATGCGGATAACAATGCCATCTTACAAGACATCATTGATGAGGCGCTACAGACGCGTTTGGGCCTAGAGGCGCAGCTACAAGCGGGCCGTGATCGTCTGCTAGAGTACAACTCGTGTCGTCCGCGTGTCGCTGGACGTATTGCGGACGCCATGCGTGACTTTGATGGCAATAATTTATTGCCGCATTTCATTGAGCGCTTCTTTGCCTCTGCCAATATCGACCATAATATCCAGCGTGATGGCTCGTGGGTCATCGCACCGATCGATAGCACTGAGATCAGCGACTATATCGATGGCTTGCCGCTTGGTGATGAAGACGGTATGACGTTGACTTTTGAGCGTGAGCAAGCGCTTCAGCGTGAAGATATCGATTTTATCACGCATGAGCATCCATTAATGCGCGCTATCTATGAGCTGGCCAGTACCAGCACCTTTGGTAATACCACAGTGGCTATGCTAAAAAGCGCCGCTGTGCCGCAAGGGATGGTATTGCTAGAAGTAAACTTCCGTGTCGAAGCCATCGCACCAAAAGTGCTCAATCTGCCAGCGACATTGACCACGCAAAATATCCGTGTCTTTATCAGTGAGCAGGGCAGTGACTTGTCGGCTCGTATCAGTGCTGATATGATCATGCCGCATGTCGAACGCTTGGATAAAAACCGTGCTCGTCAGGTGATCAAAGTGCGCGGCGATGTGATCGAGCAGCGGTATTACGAGGCTGAAGACATCGCACGTGAGCAAATCGCGGAGATTGGTGAACAAGCAAGTGCGCGCTTTAGTCAGCAGTGGTCACGTGAGATCAAACGTCTCAAGCACTTGCAAACCATCAATCCAAATGTACGCCCCGAAGAGGTTGAGCGCCTAGAGCAGCTCAAGGCTCAAGGAGAGCAAGCGCTTGGGAACTTATCGCTAGTACCGGACTCTATTCGCGTACTGGTAGCAGTGAAGCCATAAACTTTTAGATGATAGTCAAAAACGAGATGTTGTTAGACATCTCGTTTTTTTATGAATGAGATTGCTTGGACGAGTAAAGTAGATGCGATTTTTTATCGCAAATCGTTAAGCAATACTTATGAGTAAGCTGACAGTAACTAGTCAAAGCCAACAATATTGGGTAAGATATTTACCTTTTCTATCGAAAATGAATAGATAGCCATGGCCTGATGAGCTATGGCAGTGTGTTTATTCTAAAGTCTCTCTTGTGTATTTCCGCAAGCGATCTCATATTATTTTAAATTCAAGCGCAGCGTCTATATGGCATCGAGATTGTTAGATGCGTATATTCGGATGCTGAGCGTGTTTGATAAAAATAAGGAAACATATTGTCATGTCCGATAATTCACAACTGATTGATGAGCTGCTGGCTACAATCGCGCTTATTGAGGTTACCCCCGATGTCTTTGAGGGTAAGAGCCATGATTATGTGGGCAGTCGTATATTTGGCGGGCAAGTACTGGCCCAAGCGATCATGGCAGCAGCGCATACATTAGATCAAGACAAGCCTTGCCACTCTTTGCATGGGTATTTTTTGCGTGGCGGTGATATCAATCAACCAGTGATCTATCAAGTGCGCCGTCTACGTGATGGTCGCAGTTTATCTGCGCGTGAAGTGACGGCTATTCAGTACAAAGAAGTACGCGGTAAGCCACCGATTGAGCAAGTGATATTTTCGATGATTGCGTCGTTTTCTCCCATGGAGGATGGCCTTGCGTATCAAGAAGACATGCCTGTTTATCCACCGCCAGAAGATCTATTGACCGAGCAAGATTTAAAAGAAGAGTACGTGGGCAAAGTACCAGATGCGCTCAAGGCACGGTTTATGCGCCGCCGTCATGTCGAGATAAAGCCCGTCAAACCGCGCAATCCGATCAATCCAGAACCAATGAAACCTAAGCAAGCCAACTGGCTGCGTATTCGCGAGCTGGGCAATCAGCCGGTGGCGATTCAGCAAGCGCTTTTGGCGTTTTCGTCTGATTTTTACTTGGTTGGTACTGGACTGATGTCACATGGCGTAAGCTTTATGACCAGCGGCTTGCAAGCGGCTAGTATTGACCACTCTATGCACTTCCACCGTGAGTTTGATTTGAATGATTGGCTGCTCTATGACATGTGGAGTGATACCACGTCCAATGCAAAAGGGCTGAACCATGGGCAGTTCTGGCAAGATGGCAAACTGGTCGCCACCGTGCAACAAGAAGGATTGATGCGTCTGCGCGTACCAAAGTCCTAACCCTAGCCTTAGCGCTATTTATTGTTAGCTACTGTCATCTTGTCATCATAAAAAAAGCGACTCACTATTTATAATGAGTCGCTTTTTTTTATGCCAGTTTTTTACACTAATTTTTATTCTAAGATTTTAATCATCGCACGAGGTAGCCCTAAACTGTCTTGTGCTGTTTGTTCGGTCAGCCATTTAAAATCAATCTCAGCTGCTGCTAGTTTCTCGTTGAGTTCTATCGTTTGCGCAGCATCGACAGTGAGTTTGCGCGGGGTCAAATACCAATGAAAGTGCGTCAATGAGTGCTTAATAGGGGCGTCATCTAACAATGTATTGCTAACTGATTCGGTTACCAGTTTATTTTTTATTAGCCATTCATTAATAATTTGTTCAGCCGTGTTAAATTCTGTCTCATAGACTTTTTCATTACTGCGTACATCGCTTGCCACATTTGACGACTTGTCATCGCTCGTGACTGATTCTTTAATAGCAGTTTTGCCAGTTGCCTTGCTATTCGTTTTACCGTCAATTTTTTCGACAAACTGTAATGGCAAGCTCCATAATCCACCCCAAATGCCATTATCAGGGCGTTGTAGCCACAATATTTCACCGTTTTCATTTTCTATCAGCAATGCATCGCTAAACTTACTCGGTTTGGGCTGTTTTTTTGCCTTGACTGGATAGTCGGTTTCGCGCCCCTGTGCATGGGCAAGACAGTCCTCTTGTAGTGGACACAATAAGCAGGCAGGTTTGCTACGCGTACATAACGTTGCGCCCATATCCATCATGGCTTGTGCGAACAGTCCTGAGTTCTCTGTCGGTGTTAAACGCTCCGCTAATGCCCATAACTCTTTCGTCGTAGCAGATTTAGTGATATCGCCGTCAATAGCTGCCCAGCGTGTCAATACCCGTTTGACATTGCCATCACAGATGACGCCATACTTGTGCAAGCCCATCGCCATAATCGCCCCAGCGGTCGACGGCCCAACGCCAGAGATAGCTTCCCAGCCCGCTAGCGTCTGCGGAAAATCACCGGTCTCGTCAATTATCTCGGCTAGTTGCTTTGCGCCTTTATGCAAATTACGCGCGCGTGCATAGTAGCCAAGCCCCGCCCAATGCTCGGCGACCACATCCCAGTCGGCAGCGGCCAAATCTTGCACGGTCGGAAAGGTGTCCATAAAGCGCGCAAAGTAGGGCAGTACGGTGGTGACTTGCGTTTGCTGGAGCATGACTTCAGATAGCCACACGATATAAGGATTGGGCGTGTCAGTTTGGTGCTGCTGCCAAGGTAAATCATGGCGACCATTTTCGGCAAACCAATCAAGTAGGCGTGGGGCGAAAGAATCTAATGCGTCAGTGGGTTGAGAAAAGGGAGTGTTGGGTATGGCGGTAGATTTGGTCATAGGCTCTTATAAAATTGGCAATAAGTAAAGGGCGCTTTGATTACACTTAAGCAAAGCGTTTATCCTATATGATGATTATCTGGTTGATTTACTAGCGGTAAATATCGCTAAGCGTCTGGCCAGCTTTGTTTTTCCAGACTAGCCACCCATTTGCATTACGTCCTGTTGCAATTTGTCCTGCACCACTAGGTGTTGTCAGCAAGTGGTTTTTGACCACTTTGTAAGTGTTGTCATCGTGCTCGATTAATATTTTGTTTGCTAACATTTCACGTTTTTTATTGATGCCCCATTTACTAAATGATGGTGTATGAATTTTACGGATGAGCGAGCCTTTTAACAAAACAAAACCGTCATTATCGTAGTAGCCTTGAGCATCACAGTCTTTGGCTTTGCAATAAAACAGCATTGGTTGCTTGTCAGGTACGACTGCTGGTGTGTCTTGGGGAGACTGGCAGGTATCTGGTATCAGTGTCTGGTAGGCTTTAGTATTAGGAGTCTCAATACCGATTGCTTCAAAAACTGGCTGCCCGAGGGTAGACAGTAAAATATCTAATGTGTGAAACAGCTCTTCGCAGTCTGCTTGCAGCGGTGCTGGCGTATGCGGCTTGCTGCCATTATTGCCGTTTTGCAAATCGTAACGCCCGACATCTGTGGCAATTTGAATGGCTTTATGTTCCATATACAGCGCATGCGTCTGGGTAATGGTGTTGTTGGTAGAGAGCATGACAAACACCCTTGTCCAAAAATCTTTACCATTATGATGGCTTTTCAGGCGCTGGGTTAAATCGCCTGTTTGCCCAATATAGAGCAGTGGTTTGTCCGTGCTATCGGTATCACCAATTAGAAAGTATAAGCCTACTTGCTTGGCGTCGGGCATACTTAAAAAATCTGCAATATGAATACGCGGCACTTCAATCAGACGCACAGTACGCGTGGTCATTTCAGCAACACGCAACCCACGAGGGTTACCCGTGGGTAGGTAGATTTGAATGGTTTTTGCTGAGGGTATTAATGGATTCATAGTAACTTATATTATTGGTAAATCTACTTACGATTCTTCCGTGTTTTCAAACGACGTAAGCGTTTTTCTTCCTCTTTTGCTTTCTTCTTCTCTTCAGCAGCGAGTCGCTGTTCTGCGACGACGATTTCTTCTGCTTCTATCATAGCGGGTGTTTCAAGCGTGATACGCCCGATCTTCGCGCTACGCAGCTCATTGATGAGAATCTCAGACATGCGGTAGGTGTCAACTTGATTGCCCGAACGCACACAGCCGCGATTACGACCCGCCACTTCAAAAAACTCCCAATCGGTCTTTGGCAGATCTTCAATTTTGTAGCGAGTTTTTAGCAGTTCAGGATAGGCGTGCATCAAATACTCAGCGGTATAGCTGGCGACATCAGCGAAATCAAAAGCGGTATCACGGATACCGCCCGTCGCTGCCAGACGATAGCCAGAGTTTTCGTTTTCAACTTTTGGCCATAGCATACCGGGTGTGTCATAGAGCATGATGTCATCGTCTAGTTTAATGAGCTGCTGCGACTTGGTCACGGCTGGCTCATCGCCTGTTTTTGCCACGGCGCGACCTGCTAGCGTATTGATCAGCGTTGATTTACCCACATTTGGAATACCCATAATCATCGCTTTGATTTGACGACCAGTCCCGACTTTATTGGGTACGAGATGCTTACAGATGGCGATGATGCGTTTTACGTCATTGGCTTTTTCAGTATCGCACGCAATGGCTTTGACTTGGCTTTGCTGCTCAAGATGATCCATCCAGATTTGGGTCAATTCAGGATCGGCAAGGTCAGCTTTGTTCAGGATTTTGATAACAGGCTTTTCACCGCGCAGTGCAGCAACCATTGGGTTTTCACTACTATAGGGAATACGCGCATCGATAACCTCGATGACCACATCCATCTGCGGCATGATTTCTTTGATTTCGTTACGGGCTTTGTTCATATGCCCAGGGAACCACTGAATACTTGCTCTCTTATCCATCTGCTTTCATAACCTTTTATAAAAAATGCTAAAAGTAAAACAATCAACGTTTACTTTCTAATGGTGTCCAGTTTACTACAGAACCACCTTGCTCACGGGACAATTTCACTCGACCAAATCTATCGCTATTCTTTAGTTTGGTTTTCTGTTTCCTCGTGCGCTGGTGGTAAGGGTGCCAAATAACCAATGAGCAGAATCAAACTACCTGCGCCAAGGAAAGATATGACTCGCCAAATCGCCTCGGTCTGTGACAGATCGACTAAGACCAGCTTGAGTACGACAATGCCTAGTAGACCAATACCCATAAACCAAAGCGCGCGCTGCCAATAGCGGCTGGCAAGGATAGTGGCGACCAAGGCTAAGAGCGTCCATAAAATTGTCAGTCCTGTTTGTACTTGCTCGCTACTCCATGCACCGCCCTGAGCACCGTCCCAAAGTGGTGTACCGATAAAGGCGTGTAGCGTTCTGACCAACATGCTGGAGATTAACCAAAAGCTGATCAGTCCCAATATGATTAGCAAATTCTCAGCGGTAAATATGCGCTTAGATTTGGCAGTTGTACCCGACTCGATAACGGTTTCATTGTGACGGCATTGATTGATGTAATACAGACTAAAACCAACCGATAGCGTCAGCCAAGAGGTAATGTCGTATAGGTTCACTAACGGAAAATAGGGCAGTCCCCAAATCACACCGTCATAAGACCAATTGGTAAGAACAACCCACAGTAAAGCAATGGGAGCAAAAATGGCAGCGCAACCTAATAATGCCTGTTGCCAGTTAAACCAATACAGCAGGCCTTGTTCTGAAGTTTTATTAGTCGAGGTGTTTTCTTCATTTTGTCTCATATAACGATGATTGAGCCATAATCCAGACAATATGAGTACCGCTGAAAACAAGATAGCCATCACGCCATCAGAGTCTGGTAGTCCATAATGCACAGCCGCAGCAATCAGTAACAGCCCTGTACCGAGCCAGCTTACCTCAGTATAACGCGCCGTGTTTTTAGTATCAGACCATGTTTTTAGCCATAGCTGCCCCATGACCAACCAGCCGATTATCAAACCTATGAATACCAGCCATTCCGTTGTTACCCATGTTAGATTTCGCTCGAATTTTTGTGGCAGTTGCAGTATTAGCATGAAATAAAACAATAACAATAATCCACGACTCAGCTGTCTAACCTCTGCCCACGGACGATAGCGATTGATGACCCAATAGGCGGCCAGGCTGATGAGTGCTGACAGCGCAATGACTGTCGTATCTGATTGCCAACTATCAAACCAATGATGCAAATCAAGTATCAACACTTGTAGCATCCACGCTATCGCCGTCAATGTTAGAAAGTTTATTAATCTAGGGCTATGCCAGACGAGTTTGAACGTATGGCTTTGATGACTGATAGCGTCCAGCCATTGCTGTGCCGCTTGATCCTTGATACCCAGTGCATGAGCATAATTGGTCATCGTATCTGATGGGTTGTCACGCTTTTGTGCCTTTATGGTAGAAGGCGTTATAGCGTCATGATTCTGACTATTACTGTTATCTAGCTTATTCACTAACATCGCAGGGGAGTTGCTAGCGCGTAAGATAAAAACGGTCGCCAGATAAGCAATTGCTGAAATACTAAAGGCTAAAACGGGATAGTCTTTGCTAGAGAATATCGCTGTTGTCATTAGCATGCCAATGCTGATGAGTTGCAATAGTAGACCAAATAATACTGACCACGACCGCAATGAACGCCTGCCAAACCAAACCAGAGCAAGTCCCTGTACTGACCAACCAAAGGCAATCCATTCCGCATCTAGCGCCAGCGGAATCATCAGCGCCAAAAACCCAAATCCTAAAGCCAGCATGCCTTCAGTGATTAAGGCATAGCGCTCACTGCGCTGGATAAACAACCAGCCCAGCCCAAGGTAGACAGTCGCCAAAATCGCGCTAGTGATGGTCAAGGCATTAGGAATCTTATCAAGTAAAGCAGAAAGTAAGCCGAAAGACAGAAGCGGTACTGAAAACAGTAAGCCAGTATCGATGGGAAATAAATAGGCATTGTTGCCTACGGTAGATTTATTAAAACGCTTGATATTATTTGTACTATCGATATGGCTAAGGGCTTTTTCGCTAAGTGCGTTGTAGGCAATAACTTGCTGCGCGTAACGAATGACCACAAACAAGTAAAGCAACCAATGCAATGTAATAAGCAAAACCAATGGCCAAAGCTGCGTCTCAATAATTGGATCAAGATTCTGCGTGCTGCCCCAATAGTAGGCCAATCCGAACGTGACAATTACGCCAAATAGATTCAGTATCTTCCATGGACGATAATGAGCAATCACAGCAATCGTGACATTCAATAATAGGTAGTAGCTGAATAAGGCGACTAAGCTACCAGTATCTTCACTGGTCAAAATCGGCGCAAAAAATCCACCAGACAACGCTAACAACGCGAGCGGAAAAGCGTTTTGGCGTACAGCAAGGGCAATGGTCACAGCAGACAATAATCCAAGCCCAATAAAGCTTGGAATACTCGGAATGATTTCATAAACACTATAAGCAAAAAAGGTACTCAAATATGTAATCGCTAAGCCTGCGCCCTGTAGCGTAATCCCATACGAAAAGCGTTTTGCCGTGAGCTTTAATCCAAGTGCTGCCAACGCAAGCCCCGCGATGCCAATTGCTACGAGCTTTGTGGTAATTGAAATTTCGATATATTCGCTAAGCAATCGCAGCAGTAGCACCACGCCTACTAGCAGCACCAATACGCCGACCCGAACGACGAGATTGCCACCGAAAAACCAGTTTTTGATTGAATGAATGAGCGACGTCACAATAGGTAGTGAGCGTTCATCAGGCTCAATCGGCGCATTTGCTATTTTATTTTTGGTCGGAGTTGGAGTAGCAACAGGCAGTGGTGGTGGCAATGATGTAAATGACAAGGTTGAAAGATTATCTATAGACCGCTGTTGTGAAACAAAAATTGCATGCTTAGCAGCATCATTTTTAGTAGTATTGCCTTCACTAGCGCTCGCGCGCGTATAAACACGCTCATCAGCCAAATGGGTAGATGAAGCGTTTATACTGCGATTTTTTTGCTGCTCAAGATCCGCTTGTAGTTTTATGATATCGCGGCGCAGATGCGCAATTTGTCGCTTTATCTTGGTGTATAGCGCGACTACCACGATCAATAAAATTGTAAAGGCCAGCCAACCCAACTGGGTTACCAATAGATATAACATCTTCGTCGCTCAATCCAATTGATAGTAATGTGATAATGACGTGATTTGCTAAGAAGCACAAGACCGCTCTGATTACTTACCCAAAAGCTCATCAATAAAATAAGACTGAAAATAAAAAGGCAGCTTAATGGTTAAGCTGCCCTTCTTTATGAGTTTTATATCAGATCTTTTTTATGCCAATCTATGCCAAATTGGCTTTCATAAACTCAAGCATATTTTCCCAACTTTGCTTAGCAGCTGCTTCGTTATAGCCAAGATCCACATCATTGTTTGCCGCGCGCTCATCAGCATGTGGATTGGTAAAGCCATGCTTAGCATTGTCATAGACATCGATTGTGTAGTCCACGTCAGCCGCGTCTAGCTCTGATTTTAGGCCTTCGATGGCATCCATTGATACCATTGAGTCATCACGGCCATGCGCGACCAGTACTTTTGCAGTGAAGTTTTTGTCTGCTGGTTGTTTTGGCGTTGGGTTACCATGGAAGGTAGCAACCGCTTTTAGCGGCATGCCTTCGCGAGCCATGTCTAGGACGACTTTGCCGCCGAAGCAGTAACCGATTGCGCCTAGATTGTCACCGTCAACTGATAACTGATCGCTAAAGTCATTCAAAATCAAGCGGCAACGTGCCATTAGCATGTCTTGATCAGCCAGTACTTGCTCCATCCACATATTGGCTTGCGCCGCATCGGTGGTGAGTTTGCCTTCGCCATAGACGTCCATTGCGACCGCTGCGTAGCCTGCTTCTGCCAAACGCTCTACTACTGATTTTGGATGATCGACCACGCCCCACCATTCTGGTGCGACCAAGATACCTGATACTGGGTTATCATCAGAAGCGTTGTCTGGTAGTGCCACATAGCTGATAAGTTCAACACCATTTTCGGTGGTACTGATTAACTCGAAAGTCTTAACTGACATATGATTGTCCTTTTTTATGTTATGAGTTTTAATTATTCGTCGTTTTGATTATTTGTCATTGTGATGGTTCGTTTTCTAACTCGTACTACCTTAACGCCCATATCTAGCAAAAACAGCTATAATAGTGTAACGCTCTTTATCAAAATGCTACTGCGGCCCTATGACTATAAATTTATTAAACAAAAATGATGAACAATCAGACTTGCATTCAGGCGTCAATCCAGATGGTAAGCTTGCGCAGTCGGTAAGTTTATTTCCTGATAATGCTGACACTGATTCTAGGCCTGAGCCACTGCGTCCGCAGTTTTGGTCGCGATTTGCCTTAAACGAGCTAAACCATAGCGAATGGGAAGCGTTGTGTGATGGCTGCGGCAGCTGCTGCTTAATCAAATATATCGATGATGACGACGATGAAACGTTGGTTGAATATACCGATGTGACGTGTCAGCTGATGGACTGCGCGACAGGATACTGTCAGCACTATGCGACGCGCCAAGAGCATGTACCAGATTGTATTCAGCTGACCATGGACAACTTGCCTAATATGATGTGGCTGCCATCGCATTGCGCCTACAAGCGGTTGTATAAAGGACAGAATTTACCAAGCTGGCATCTGTTATTGACTCAGGATGCTGTGGTCACACAACACGAGATGCGTGCAGCCAATGTGGGTGTCGCTGGCCGCTGTGTGTCGGAGATTGGTATGTCTGATGAAGAAATGGAAACGCGCGTGGTTAATTGGGTGAATCCATAGTTTATTATTTGCTGATATAAAGGGTTATGATCTAAGGATTGGAATATGAATAAAATTTGCCGTACAACAAGTTTGATATTCAGTGCTGCTTTTTTGTCAATCGGCTGCTCAAATATTGCTCATTTGTCTGAGACCAATTCTCCTACTTCTCAAACGGCGCAAGCTATACCTGTAAAAGGTGTATTAACATCTGTGAGTGCGCCTACATTAGACGCGCCAGTTGTGGTGGATTGGCAAAAGATAGAGGCAGCCGCAGATAAAAAATATGAAGACGAGCCATTGGCTGACTATTATCTGAATATTTTATCCGAGGAAGAAAGGAATGGTGCGCCTTGGTTTTATGCACAAGATTTTAATGTTTCTATTGAAGAGGCACAGCGTCGATTATTATTGCAAGGAATTAGCTCGCCGCTGATTAACTCAATCACAGAGCATTTAGGCGCAAATGTTGCCGCCGTTTATTATGATAATAATGACCCTGATGAGTTTTCTATTAAAGTGACGACACTAACTAAAGTTAAAGCCGTCCCACCAAAATACGTGTATCACTTTAAACAAAAGGAATTTGAAAACTACTCTTTTCCTATTTATATCCAAGCCACTAGTGATAAAACGCATCAGCAGATTGTTGCATTGCAAGAAAAAGCGTGGCCTGAGATATTAAAGCGTTATCCTGACGCTCAAAGTATTGGCTTTAGCCCCATGACCAATACTATTAATGTGACGATTTACCGACCAACGTCTAATGAAACCGAGCGTCAACGCATAGAGACTGAGTTGACTGAGCTTGTTGACTATCGTGTGATCGTTGAGTTTACCAAAAATCGCATAACCACGGTTTAATGGTCAGGGCTATTTAATATGTTATCAATACTATTCATGAGAGCTCTGAGCCGCTGATTTGGCCTGTGCTTCAGCACTAGATTGAGAGTCGGCCAGTGGTGGTATCGGAATGTCTTGACGAATTTGTCGAGAGAACTCACGGCTATTGGCAATAGAGTGCAGGTTGTTAAAGCCCATAGATTTTGGATTGATATGGGTGCGCTCATACCACGTATCCATTGACCAAGGCTGGTTTTGCTTTTCAGGCGCAGCATCCAGCATGCCGACATCATATAGATAGTTTGGTAGCCAACCAGAGACCCAAATTCGATAATCCCACGGCAGGCGATCACCACTGACGATACGCGCCATATAAAAGATAATATTAGTACAGTTACTCGTCAATGTGTTGTACCAAGCGGGTTTGGTATTGAGCTCATCCATTGCCGTTAGGTAAGATTCAAACAACGATCTCACCTCATGTTGCTGCAAATTGCTGATAGGAAACAGATAGACTTGCTCACCGCGCGCGTTGCTGCGCGTATAGATAATATCGCGCTCTTCGGCGGCAATCAGGCTCAGCTCATACCGTCTAAAAAATCCCGCCAGTGCCGAAAACGACTCGCCATTTTCTTTACGAATCTCAAATGAGAAGGCAAGCGGGCGATCGTCTTCAAAGCGAAAACTGACCAAAGTATGAGCAATCAGTGGCCCCATCCAATAAGAGTTGGTTACATCAACGCCAGAGAGTTTAGATAAATCAATCGTGCGCGTCTCCCAATGCTCTGTGGCGTCCTCGTCTGTGCGCCAATCAAAATTACGGACATTGGTTAAGGTAATCAAATCAGGGTTGGTTGCATCGCGCTCATAAGCCACTTGCTGGTCGACCTCAGCCATCCAGTCGCGATCTTGCTTGGGTTCAATAGAAAAAAACCAGCCTAGACCTATGAGCCAAGTTGCTCCATATAAGCCAATGAGGTATCTAGTCGCTGTGTTTTTATGAATTGATTTTTTGCCAATGGACGCTTTATCAGCCGATGAGTTACTGAGCAGTATCTTCGTGACTGTATGCCAATAACGCATACTTAGCAGCGCAGCTAATATACCCACGATAATGAGTGTTGCAAGCCAAGTGAGTAAAGAGCTTATCCCGTACTGATACCAAATCGCTAATAGCAACCATATTGCTGATAGCAATATTGTGATAGCAATCAAAAAAATAACAAGACGATGTCGCCATGTCGGTTTTGGTGGTTTGTTATCTGCTGATCTGTTGTCTAAATCGCGACTGACAGAATGGCTATCTGTAAGCTGGCTGCATGAACGCGACGAGAGTAAGCGGGAAAAAACGGAGCGTAGCGACATAAAGTTTGTTTTGATAAATAATGGCTTTGACCATAGCAAAGTTTATAACACACTGACAATACAATTTGAGTGAATTTGTCGTTGAATGTCGGTGAGGCTTGCGATAAAGTGAAGCTAAATTGTGCTGGTATGTCTGTTGTTTGCTACACAGATAATGATAAGCTCGCTGTTTTATTTGGCGCTTTTGTCCCCATCTAGGCTCTACTTATTTTATGAACGGTTATTCTAATTGCCATTAACTAAAGAGGTTAAATCACACCACCATGTCTGACGACACTCCCAGCCCGAGTAGTTGGTCGATGCGCGGCTTAAAACGCTGGCTATCGACCGCCCCCGAAACCCGTGATGAATTGATTCGTCTGGTACAAGACTCGCGCCAGTTTTTAGAGCCCGATACGGTCGATATGTTAGAAGGCGTGCTCGATCTTCCGGCGACACAAGTGCGCGAAATCATGACGCCAAGGCCACAAGTGATTGGTCTGCACGAAAGCACTAGCCTTGACGAAGTGATGGACATCATTCTTGATACGACGCACTCGCGCTATCCTGTTTTTGATAGTCAAGATGATGATGCCGTTATTGGCATCCTATTGGCAAAAGATTTGATTCCTATTCTGGTGCACATGGTACGCAACCAAGAAGACAAAATCGATAGCAAACGCCTCAAAGACTTGGTGCGTCAACCGCTATACATTAGCGAAACGGCACGTTCTGACACCTTGCTGCGCTCATTGCAGCGTACCCAAGTTCATATGGCGATCGTCGTCGATGAGTTTGGTAACTTTGGTGGCGTCGTGACTATGGAAGATTTGTTAGAGGAAATCGTTGGTGACATCGTTGATGAGCATGATGACTTTGATGAAGACAGCGATATTAATAATATCGTCCCTGATCCCGAAAAGCCAAACACATGGCGTGTCCAAGCATCCACGGTGATTGAAGACTGTAATGATGAGCTTGGCAGTCGTTTTGATGATACCGATGTCGACACGATGGGTGGTCTGGTCATGCAAGCGCTCGGTTTCGTTGGTGATTTAGAGGGTGAGAGCGTGGTGATAGATGATTGGCAAATCACCATCACTGATGTTGAGGGGCGCTTTATCCAAAATCTAGAGCTGACCAAAACCAATGGGGATCAGCAGATACTGATAGGCAGCCATTAATTTGTTTGTATTCCCATAATCAATAATTAGTGATAAAACACTCTTAGCATACCCAATAAAAAACACGATGAACCATCGTGTTTTTTGCTTTCTGCCTTTTGTATTTTGGTATGAGACTTTCGCTACGCAAATTTACCCACTGATGGGTTTTGACTGGTATCATGGGTGGATTTTATTTATGGTCCTGCATAAAGCATTATGCAGTCAGTTTTTGCTTGGGTTTTGTCTCAGTGCTGAGCTGTAAAATTTTGAAAATATGGTTTTGGATAACTGCTATGCGTCTGTCTACTGTTGATTTACAAAAACGCCTGAACCCTGAACAGCCAAAAGGCTTACATCTGGGACTGACGGTGCTGATTGCTTTGCTGGCAGGAGGCGCTTTCACACTTGCGCTCGCACCTTATGGTATTTGGCCAGTTGCGTTGGTATCGCCCGCTATTTTATATGCGTTGTTGATGCCGGATATGACAGGTCGCCGCGCCTTTTTAATTGGGCAGGCATATGGTACGGGGCTTTGGTGTGTGGGTGCGTTTTGGCTGTACACATCTATCCATGTCTATGGTTCGACGCCCGTATGGCTTGCGCTGATTATGATTGCGCTGATGGGGCTTGGCATGGGGTTGTTCCATGGCTTTTTGGCGCTGATTTTTAATCGAGTGGTTGGCAAACAGCCATTATCTTTTGCTGCGCTTTGGGTACTCCAAGAGTGGATGAAAACGTGGCTATTCACAGGCTTCCCTTGGCTATTCGTCGGTTATGCGTTTACGGAGCAATATTGGTTGTCGTCCTTGGCGCCTGTTGCGGGTGTTTTCGCGATTTCTTTTGTGGCGGTGCTACTGGCTGCCAGTATCGTTGAGCTGTTGCGTCGCCGCGCAGGCTATATGATTCCGTCGATAGCTTTGCTGGTTGTTAGCTGCTCGCTATGGTTGATCAATCCGCAGTGGACCAAACCAAAAGGCACGCCTGATCTATCAGTGTCTTTGATTCAAGGCAATATCCCGCAAGATCTAAAATGGCTTACTGAGTATCAAATAGAAACCCTAAAGATCTACGCAACCTTGACTCGCGATGAGTGGGGGCGTGACATTGTGCTGTGGCCTGAGTCATCGATTCCGATGTTTCAGACAGAAGCGGTTGGTTTTATCAATGAAATGGTCAAAATGGCCAAAGAGACGGACACGACATGGGTGACGGGCATCCCTTATAAGGACGAAGCCGCGTTTGATGCCAGTAAAGATAAATATGCCCCATTCTATAATAGTGTGGTGGCGCTAGGGGCTCAGGCAGATGGCTTGTATAAAAAACAGCGTCTGGTACCCTTTGGTGAATATATTCCGTTTGAAGGTGTGCTTGATATCCTGCCAAATCTGGCAGGTAGCCAAGATATCATGAGCTATAGCCGCGGTAGTGATCATCAGTCACCACTGCGTGTACGAGGTCATAACTTGGGTGCGGCTATTTGCTATGAAGTTGCGTATCCAGATACCACGCGCAAAAACGCGATTGGCACAGACTTTTTATTGACCATCTCAAACGATGCGTGGTTCGGTACGTCGGCAGGCCCGCTACAACATCTGCAAATGGTACAAATGCGCGCATTAGAGAACGGTCGCTGGTTTATGCGTGCGACCAACACGGGGGTGACAGCTATCATCGACCATAAAGGTCGCATCGTAGCGCGTGCTCCGCAGTTTGAGCGCACCGTACTACGCGGTAATATACAGGCGCGCGTTGGTAATACGCCGTTTATGCGTTTTGGCCAATATCCTATTTTGTTTATTATGGCGCTACTGCTGATACTGAGTTACTTGGGTAAGCGTCCTAAGAAGTTAGTACGTTTGGGTAAATAACTGTCATCAACGCTAAAAGCGAATAGTAAAATTGATGATAATAAACCCTTTAAATACTTAAGGGTTTTCACAAATCAGTATAAATTGCGATATAATAGGTCAATATTTCAAATATTTTGTGCAAGGTGGATAAGGTATGTCAGAAGGTATCGTCAATAACAATCCAAAAAAAGAGCTGTTATATGCTTTAGGCGGCATTGCCTTATTCTTAGGCATTGTCTTACTTATTGGTGTTTCTGCGTTTTTGCGTCCAGCAGGCGAGCACATCACGGCGACGCCAACGGAAGCATCAGAAGCGGCTGATGAAGCAGAAGCCATTGCTACCGAAGACGCTGCTGCCCCAGCTGAAGCAAATGCTGAAACAGCACCAGTAGATGCAGCAGCACCTGATACGGCTGCAGATGCAACCGTCACCCCAGCGACAGATGCAGATAGTGCAGTCGTCACTGCAGAAGCAGGTACAGCGACCGCTTCTGGTACAGTAAGCCAAGCGGCAGTTGCCGATGCTGATTTAACTGCTGAGCAAGCGGATGGTGACTTAGACTCTGGGGATGCTGGGGATGCTGGGGATGCTGGCACCGCCGCTGATGAGACAGCAGCACAGTAATTTTTGACATTACGATCGATTGTTTATATAGCAAAAAACGACTCTTAAATGAGTGGCTATCAAAGTCTCTACTAGCAGTAATATCAATACGATAGGACTGCATTGAAGACCACAAAAAAGCTCGTTCTCAGCGATTGAGAGCGAGCTTTTTTGTGGGTATTTGTGTAATTTTTAGCCAACTTTTTCTTTACTTGATTATAACCAAGTGAAACAATGTTCCGCTTATATGACCGCCTGTCGTCACAATCAGGCATTTGGTCATTACCAAAATAACCTTTAAAGGAATAAAGTTGTGAGTACACAATCAAAATCAGAAGCTAGTGCCGCTGAGCTGCAAGCACTAGACAATGGCTTTATGGGTCATCCCGCGCCATTACGCTCGTTATTTTTTACTGAGATGTGGGAGCGTTTCTCTTACTACAGTATCCGTCCGCTACTCGTGCTATTTATGGTGGCAACCGTGAGCAGTGGTGGTTTTGGGTTCGATGAAGTCACGGCATCTGCTATCTATGGTATTTTTGCCGGTTCCTTATATTTGGCAGCCGTACCGGGCGGTTGGCTAGCAGATAACTGGCTGGGACAAGAGCGTGCCCTGTGGTGGGGCAGTATTGTGATTGCCCTTGGTCACTTATGTATTGCGCTTTCTGCCATGTTTGGTATGACGCTATTTTTTGTCGGTTTGATCTGTATTGTCTTGGGCTCAGGATTGTTCAAAACCTGTATCTCGGTAATGGTAGGGGCTTTGTATCCTAAAGGCGACGCTCGCCGTGATGGCGGTTTTACCTTATTTTATATGGGTATCAATATTGGCGCACTCTTGGCGGCGCTCATCGTTGGCGTATTCAAAGAAAAAGGCATGTGGCATGTCGGTTTTGGCGTTGGTGGTTTAGGGATGCTCGTATCCTTGCTTACCTACCGCTTTATCGCCCGCAAGAACTTGACGCGTTATGCGCAGGCCAAAGGTGTCGATGCTGAATGGGAGCAATCCAATGATCAATACAAAAACATTGGCCGTTGGGTGGGTGGTTTTATTGCATTGTTGGTCGCTGCGGTGCTGTTAATCTCTACGGGTATGGTGTCATTCAATCCTGAGATGGTGGCGGAGTATATGACCTATATCATTGCTGCCGTCGTCATCCTTTACTTTGCCATTATGTTTATTTCACCGCGATTGGATAAGACGGACAAACTGCGCTTGCTGATCTGCTTTATTTTAATCATTGGCTCGACGCTATTTTGGTCAAGTTTTGAGCAGCAGCCAACCTCTTTTAACCTATTTGCCGATCGTTATACGGATCTAAATGTTATGGGGTTTGAAATACCAAGCATTTGGTTTCAGTCGCTGAACCCATTATTTATCTTAATATTGGCACCGATCGTTAGTATCATTTGGGTCAAGCTAGGAAACAGAGGCCTTGAGCCGAGCAGTATGGCGAAATTTGCACTTGGTATGTTACTTGCCGCCGCTGGTTTTGCCTTGATGATTTTTGCTTCAAAAAGCATCTTAGCGCCTGGTGCTGGCTTAGCATCACCTTTATGGTTGGTGGGGAGTCTGCTGTTATTGACCCTTGGTGAGCTTGCGCTTAGCCCGGTAGGTCTGTCATCAATGACCAAGCTTGCACCAAAAGGCATGCAAGGTCAGATGATGGGGCTTTTCTTTGCTTCTATCGCGATGGGTAACTTGGTTGCGGCATTTTTTGGTGGTCATGTCTCAGCGGACAAAATCGAAGGTTTGCCGACTTTATTTACCACTATGACGATTTTCTTGGTAGTCTCTGCCGTGATACTGTTGGTATTGGCTAAGCCTATCAATAATATGCTGCAAAAAAGCGAGCATGCTGACGAGGTAAGCCAATAAAGACAGATAACTGGTGTATGCAAATCCTCTATCATGCCCTTAGAATCAGTCCATAACTCATGATAAGACGTGTTACCATAACTGGCAGCACGTTTTATTATTTCAATCAGTGAGATATTTTTTAGGCTATTGAAAGCCTACATTCTGCCCAAACATCTAGTTATGTTCTACTGCAATACTATCAAGCAGCATCTAATAAGACGACTATTCATAGTTGCTACTCACCTCTCGATTTCTAAATAATTTATCTAAAATAAATAAGGACACATTCAATGAACAAACAAATCATCCAAGCGCGTATCGATACGCTACGCAAAACGCTAGTGGCTCAAGACCTCACTGCGATCATCATACCCTCTGCCGATCCACATCTGTCTGAGTATTTGCCAGAGTATTGGCAAACCCGTCAGTGGCTATCAGGATTTACGGGTTCAGTAGGGACGCTTGTCGTGACTGCTGATTTTGCTGGTCTATGGACGGATAGCCGTTATTGGGTACATGCCGCTGAGCAGCTAGAGGGTACGGGTATCACTTTGGAGAAGCTGGCACCTGGTCAACCAAATCATATCGACTGGCTGGCCGATCATTTGCAAGAGGGCGATAGCGTCGCCGTTGATGGTAATGTGCTCTCTATCGCTGAGCAAGATCGACTATTGAATGCATTTGATGCCAATGATATTACCTTGATCACTGAACGTGATGTATTGACGAGCGTTTGGACAGATCGTCCAGCACTGCCAAATGCTAAGTTGTATGCACATGATGAGCAGTTTCTTGCGCAGTCTGCGACTTCAAAACTTGCGGCAGTACGCGCAGGCATGGCAAAAGTAGGTGCGACCCATCATTTACTTTCAAGCTTAGACGATATCGCTTGGTTGACGAACTTGCGCGGTGCTGATGTTGATTATAACCCAGTGTTCTTAGCACATATGCTGATTGATACAGACAGCGCAACGTTATTTGTTGATACCGATAAAGTGAGCGAAGATATTGCACAAAGTCTAAAAGATAGCGGTATCACATTGGCTGATTACTCTGCTGTACAAGATGCATTGAGTGTATTGACACCAGAAGATTTATTACTGTTAGACCCAAGTAAAGTCGCAGTCGGTACCTTGTCCAAAATGGCAGATGATGTTGGCTTTGTTGAGCAGATGGCACCGAGTACACTGCTCAAATCTGTCAAGTCTGACTCAGATATCGATCATGTGCGTGAGGCAATGCGTCAAGACGGCGCGGCTTTAGCTGAATTCTTTTCTGAGTTTGAGCAGCGTCTAGCAGCAGGCGAGCGCCTAAGTGAGCTGGATGTGGATAGTATGCTGATAGAGGTGCGTAGCCGTCAGCCGCATTATGTATCGCCAAGCTTCCCAACCATCGCGGGTTTCAATGAAAATGGGGCATTACCGCATTACCGCGCAACGCCAGAGAAATTCAGTTATCTTGATGTGGCTGAGGGTGAAGGTGGTTTACTACTCATTGACTCAGGTGCTCAGTACCAAAACGGTACGACAGATATCACTCGCGTGGTCGGTATTGGCCAAGTTACCGCTGAGCACAAACGTGACTTTACGACCGTACTCAAAGCCCATATTGCGCTCGCTCGTGCCCATTTCCCTGATGGTATCGCCTCTCCATTGATTGATGCGATTTGCCGCGCCCCATTGTGGCAAGCTCAGATGGACTATGGGCATGGTACTGGTCACGGTGTTGGTTATTTCTTAAACGTGCATGAAGGCCCGCAAGTCATTGCTTATAGCGCCAGCACACCAAAAGAGCGTGCGATGAAAGTCGGTATGATTTCAAGTAATGAGCCAGGTTTGTATCGCGAGGGCAAATGGGGTATCCGTATTGAAAACTTGGTTGTGAATACACCAGTTCCTAGCCCTACTGAGACAGAGTTTGGTCAATTCTTACACTTTGAAACCATCACTTACTGCCCAATCGACACGCGTCTGATTGAGCCATCATTATTGGATCAAACCGAGATTGATTGGCTCAATGACTACCATAGCCAAGTGTATGCTGAGCTGAATGATCGAGTGGAAGGCGCTGCCCTTGAGTGGCTGACTGAACGTACCAAAGCGATCTAATACTACTCTAAAAAAACATAATGAGCGGTGACAATATCGCTTCGTTTACTAAACGTTGTCTTTCGCTCATTGGCGTTGCTACTTAGATTTTTGAAAATGCTATAAAGTCAGATCAATAACTGTCAAGCAAACATTAAAAAGCCCCGCAAATTATTTACGGGGCTTTTTAATGTTTGTGCTGCAAGGCTTTTTAGAAAATAGAAATTGTTGCCATTAGTGAATATTTTTCTTAGCCGCGTTTTCAGTGGTAGCTGACGTATTTTTCTCTCTGAAATGCTGTGTCATCTCGGCACGTAGCCAAGATTTTAGGTTTTCAGACATGAGCATCATTTGCTCACTCAAGTAGTCGTCGATTTGGTTTTCAAGCTCACGAATCAGTGTCTGATCCGTCGCATCCAGCTCACTGTCTTCTAGTACCAAGTTGATCGTGGTATTGGCGTTGTCTGGTATATTTTTGATGGGTTTATCACTCAGGGTAGCAGCCTGTTTGCTAATCGTCTGACTGTCAGTGCTGTTGTTATTCTCACCACTTGCTGCGCCCGTGCTGACTTTCTCAGTTTTTAGGTAATCCACCGCATCGTCTACAGTCTCTTGTTCGGTTAGATTGTCTTTTTTATTATGGGTTTTATTTGCAGCCAGCTCCTCATTTTTTTCTTGTTCTTTTTGAGCTGCTTCTGCTTTGCGCGCCGTCTCTTCGGCCTCTTTCTTCTGGGCTTCTTCCAACTGCTGCTTTTCAGCCGCCGCGCGTTCTTGTTCTTGTTTTTCTATGATCGCTTTGGCAATGGCTTGCTCGGCATTATAGTTGTTATACAGCTCATCCACATACGCATCCAAATCATGTGTATTGAACTCAAAGCTCTCAAATACAGTCTCTGGTTGTAGTAGGGTCGTGATGTCTTTTAGCTCTTGGGTAATGGCTGCGCGTACGGTCTCAGGTGCACACGTCCAGCGCTGATAAAACTGATGGGAAAATGAGTAGCTTGACATGGTATCTTCCATAAATGTTCCAAAAATTACCCCTTATCATACGCAAGTACGATAAGGGGCTGCAAGTGGACAAACGTAGCCAAACTGACACCAACGTTACAACGTGGCAAAGTAGCGAAACGACAAAGTGAGCATACGATAAAGCGGTATCGTATCGCATGATAGGCTTTTGGCTACGAGTTATTGATTGACAGGCCAGCGTGCAAATATCAAGGATCCATTGGTACCGCCAAAGCCGAAGCTGTTGGATACAGCATATTGCAGGTTATCGACTTTACGTGATTGGTTGGCCACGTAATCGAGATTGCAGTTGTCTTCTACCTCTTCTAGGTTAATCGTCGGTGGTACGTGCTGATGCTGTAGGGCAAGCACGGTAAATATAGCTTCCACGCCGCCCGCTGCACCAAGCAGGTGTCCTGTCATAGATTTGGTAGAGCTCACCAAAATACTGTCTTTCACTGGTGAAAACACGGTTTCGATAGCCATTGATTCGGCGACATCACCTGCAGGGGTACTGGTGCCGTGCGCATTCACATAACCGACGCTTGAGGGTTCAATACCAGCATCATTGAGTGCGTTGCGCATGGCTTTTGCAGCGCCGCTACCGTCTTCTGGTGGTGCGGTAATATGGCTCGCGTCATCGCTCATGCCAAACCCAACCAGCTCTGCCAGTATGGTGGCACCGCGCGCTTTGGCGTGAGCAAGACTTTCTAAGACGACCATGCCAGCACCATCACCAAGTACAAAACCGTCACGGCCTTTATCAAACGGACGTGATGCTTTGGTTGGCTCATCGTTACGCGTGGAGAGGGCATGCATGGCACTAAAACCCGCTATACCAAGTGGGCTTGAGCCTTTTTCACTACCGCCAGCCAACATCACATCGGCATCACCGTAGGCGATCAAACGCGCAGCAAGGCCGATAGCGTGAGTTGCGGTAGTACAGGCCGTTGATGTCGCAAGATTTGGACCTTTTAAGTTGTGTTTAATCGCGACCAACCCTGCTGCCATATTGACAATAGATCCTGGGATAATGAAAGGTGATACTTTGGCTGCGCCTTTTTCACGTAGGGTATCGCGACTGTTTTCGATGGTTTGGATACCACCAATACCTGAACCCAATATAATACCAAAGCGATCTTGGTCAACCCCTTGTACAGGTGCATCAGCAGCACTGACTTCATCGATAAACCCTGCATTCTTCAATGCCATAGAAGACGCTGCAATCCCGTAATGTATAAAATCATCATAGCGGCGCGCATCTTTGGCGCTCATGTACTGCTTGGCATCGAAATCTTTGATCACACCTGCGATTTGCGCGCGGTAGCCAGTCGCATCAAAATGGTTGATCGGTGAGATACCGCTGTCGCCATTGAGCAATTTGGTCCATGAGCTATCCACGTCTAGACCAAGCGGCGTAATGGCACCCATACCAGTCACCACCACACGCGTATCATCAGAGCGCTCGTAATGAGGCGGTTTTTGACGCGATTTGTATACAGGAGCTGCGGTCATATTATTTGTGTCATCATTGGTGGCTTGGTCGATAGGTGAAGTGCTGTGTTGGCTCATGCGATATGTCCTATACTTACGGGTCCTAAGAGGATGGCGTTTTTAAAGTTATTATAAAACACATTGGTGCACGTATGTAAACTAAAATCTAACTGGTCAGGCAAAGCAAACTTGCCCCAATACCACGCCTTTATTGGCACCAGTTACAGCAGGTAAATTACCAGTTTCACCCATCAATGTTTGTCGGGCTAACCATGCAAAAGCGACTGACTCTACCCATGTTGGTGCCAGCCCTAAATGATCTGTGGTCATCACTGTAGAGTAGGGTAGATGGGCTTGCAGACGCGTCATCAAATAGTCATTTAATGCACCGCCACCGCAGACATACACCGAGCTATTTTTATCAGTAGTTATAAAATTATTGATCTGCGCGCTTGCACTGATGGCAGTTAGCTCAGTCAAAGTGGCTTGTACATCTGCAGATGAGTAGCGGGTATAGACAGAAGCCTGATCGAATGTTTGTAGCTCATCTTGTAGCCAAGCTAAGTTGAAATCTTCGCGGCCAGTGCTTTTTGGATGAGGCTGAGTAAAGAACGGATGTGCCAACAGCTGATCGAGTAGCGGCTCGATAATTTTCCCAGACTGCGCCCAAGCGCCACCTGCGTCATAAGAGTTATCTGTATGCAACGCTGTCCACGCATCCAATAGTAAGTTTGCAGGTCCCGTATCGTAGCCAACAACCTGATCTTTTCCATCAGCAGGCAAGACGGTTATATTAGCAATACCGCCCAAATTTAATATCACGCGTATGTCATCAGATGAGCCAAACAGTGCTTGATGAAAAGCAGGCACTAAAGGCGCACCTTGACCACCAACTGCCATGTCACGGCGGCGAAAATCACTGACAACGCTAATACCAGTGCGCTCAGCGATGATATTGGCATCGACCAATTGCAAGCTAAAACCCATCTGCGGACGATGGCGTACCGTTTGCCCATGACAGCCAATCGCCAGTACTGATTCAGCATCGATATCTGCTTGCTGTAATAATGTATTGACTACTTCGCTGGCAAATTCCGCATATTCGCGACTTGCCCAACCAAACCAGTCAAGCTCGCTAGTTGGCTCATCGGCCTCTGGTACGAGTTGATTCACACCATTGGGCTGACATAATGCCAATAGGACCTCACGCAATCGTGGTGGAAAATCTTGACTATACGTCGCCAGCAGCTGCATTGGCGGTTGACTGCTGCCTTCATCACTGATGCTTTCTTTGTTGGTAGTCTCTTTATCAGCCATGTCGTTACTGAACTGACAAATAACCGCATCCATCCCGTCCAAACTGGTGCCTGACATCATGCCGATATATAAACCATCATCGAAGCTTTCAAACACCGTTTGCTCAAGGGCATCGGTCAGGGTGGCGTAGTTGGCATCATAGCTTGAGTCGCCAATATCGTCTGAGCTATTACCCAAACCATTATTCAAAAGTAAGTCGGCGATAGCATTGTGTTCAGTGTCAGCAATGGATGCGGGGTTGGTCATGGCAATTTACCTTAAAAAACGCTAGTATATCCGTCAAATTCTAGCATTTTTTCTAACCCTTTGAGCTTCTAAACGTCATAAGGGGTTGCGCCAGTAACCAATATTCCTAAAAATCCCAATTCAAGCGATATATAGAGAGCATCATGACCGATCAAACCTACACCCTAGAAGAACAACTGGCCCTAATTCAGCGCGGTACGCAAGAGATATTATCTGAAGACGACTTAGTGGCTAAGCTAAAACAGAATCGTCCACTACGTATCAAGGCAGGCTTTGATCCTACCGCGCCTGATTTGCATTTAGGTCATACGGTACTGATCAATAAACTCAAGCATTTTCAAGATTTGGGTCATGAGATTTATTTTCTAATCGGTGACTATACCGCCAAGATTGGTGACCCTTCTGGTAAAAATAGCACGCGTCCGCCATTGACTGATGAGCAAATCAAAGCCAATGCTACGACCTACGCTGAGCAAGTATTCAAAATCTTGGACAAAGAAAAAACCCGCGTGGTCTTCAACTCTGAGTGGTTCAATGACATGAGCGCCGCTGATATGATTCAGCTTGCGAGCCAGCAGACGGTCTCGCGTATGCTTGAGCGCGATGACTTCTCAAAGCGCTATGCATCGCAAACACCTATCTCAATTCATGAGTTCCTCTACCCATTGGTACAAGGCTATGATTCTATCGCCCTAAAAGCGGATGTTGAGCTAGGTGGTACAGATCAGACCTTTAACTTATTGATGGGTCGTACGTTACAAGGACGCTATGGTCAAGAACCACAAGTGTGTATCACGGTGCCGATCTTAGAAGGGCTAGACGGTGTCAATAAAATGTCCAAATCACTAGGAAACTATGTTGCTATCTATGATGCACCAGGCACCATGTACCAAAAAATTCTATCGATGCCAGATACCTTAATCCAACGCTATTTTGAGTTTTTGAGCTTTAAGCCAATGGAAGAGATCGAAGACTTGATGGCGGAAATGGAAGCTGGTCGTAATCCACAAGAAATCAAACGTATCCTAGCCGAAGAGCTAATTGAGCGTTTCCACGATGCGGATGCCGCTGCCAACGCGCATAAATCAGCGGGCAATGTCCTAGCAGATGGTGAGTTGCCAGTGGATTTGCCAGAAGTGACATTGACGCTTGAAGAGGGTCAAGAGGGCTTGTTTATCACACAGATATTAAACCAAGCAGGTTTGACTAAAAATAGTGCAGCGGCAAAAGACATGATCAAGCGCAATGCAGTCAAAGTCGATGGTGAGGTGGTCAATGCTGGCTTTAGCTTAACCTCAGGTCAAACAGTTGTGATTCAAGCTGGCAAGAAAGCGTATGCAAAAGTGACGGTTAGTTGATATGGATAAAATCAAAATCCTTAAAGATTTTAAGCAAGAGTTTCAAGACTTAACTTATGAAAATCATGAGAACCAAGATAAATTGTCTATTAGATTTACAACGCTGATTAGTAGACTTCTAGACAGTAATTCACCTTATATTCAGAAATTTAATAAAGTTAGCTTCACTCCTTTAGCAGTATTTTTCGACGGTAGTGACGAGTCTGCTAAGTTTAAAGAGGCATGGTCTATTGGTCATAAGTATGCCTTAAGGATTATAGATGACGTAATAGAAGATGTAGAGTTATTTGATAAGGTCGAGAGTACAACCAAAAAAGAGCCCTTAATTATGAAAGATAGTTCGAAAGTCTTTATTGTTCATGGTCATGATGACGGTGCTAAAAACGAAGTAGCAAGGTTCGTTGAGAAACTTGGCTTTGAAGCTAAGATTCTCCATGAACAGGTAGATTCTGGTGCTACCATCATAGAAAAGTTGGAAAAGCATACGGATGTCGGTTTTGCCATTGTTCTTTATACGGCTTGTGATATTGGTGGAGTTATCAAGTCTAAGCTAGAAGATCTAAAACCACGAGCAAGACAAAATGTTGTTTTTGAACATGGGCTCTTAATTGGTAAGATTGGTCGAGCAAACGTTGTTGCACTTGTGAAAGGTGATGTTGAAATTCCAAATGACATATCAGGTGTGGTCTATAAGTCTATGGATACAGGTGGGTCTTGGAAATATAGCATTGCTAGAGAAATGAAAAGCTCTGGCTATGATGTTGACATGAATAAAATTGACTAATTGGAAGTAATAATGACAAACCAAGTCGCAGTTTCTCAAGGCATTTACCGCCATTATAAAGGCAGCCTGTATCAAGTATTGCATACCGCGCAGCACTCAGAGACCGAAGAGTCGCTCGTGGTATATCGTTGTCTGTACGGTGAGTATGGCGTGTGGGTACGCCCGCTTGCGATGTTTGCTGAGACGGTCACCATTGAGGGTAAAGAGATTCCGCGATTTGAATTGATTCAGTGCTTAAATGATTAGTGCTTAATAATGATCGAATATGAATTTTAGCAAATAAAAAACGACCCGTTAAGGTCGTTTTTTTGTTCCATATCTATGTTTTATCTAGACAGTCAATTAACTGTTTAAAAATGCAATCAATGTTTTATTGAACTCTTCGCTATGGGTCACATTGATACCATGTGGACCACCTTCAACGACATGTAGTTTACTATCTGCAATCATATCGTGAGAGCGTTCACCGCTTGCTTCAAACGGAACGATTTGATCGGCATCACCATGTATGACTAACGTTGGTACATCAAACGCTTTTAAATCATCGCGGAAGTCCGTGTAGCTAAAAGATTTCACGCAATCAAATGTTGCTTTAGCAGAAGCAAATGCTGCGATATCGCGGTTGTATAAGCGCATAGGCTTACTGACCAGCGACTTACCGTCTTTTGGCGTAAAGAAATTCTTGGTAAAGTCGTTTAAAAAGGCAATACGATCATCGCTGACACCGTCCAAAAATCCTTGGATATCTGACTCTTCAAGACCGCCATCAGGGTTATCATCTGCCTTAAACAGATACGGCGGAACAGCAGAGGCAAGTACCGCTTTGCTTACACGTTCTGAGCCATATTTACCCAGATAGCGCGCCACTTCGCCGCCACCCATAGAGAAACCAACGATGGTCGCGTCTTGAAGATCGAGCGCCTCCATAAGGCCTTTCAAATCTTGGGCTAGGGTATCGTAGTCGTAGCCGTTCCATGGTTTGGACGATTGACCAAAGCCACGTCTGTCATAGGTAATGACTTGATAGCCTGCTTCGACTAGCGCAGGCAGCTGTGCTTCCCAAGCGCGACCACTGAGTGGCCACCCATGAATGAGTACGACAGGTTTGCCAGTACCTTGGGTTTCGTAATAGAGTTCGACCGGTTGATCGTCTTGAGTTGCAACAGTAGCGTAGGGCATGATCTGATCCTTTTGATATTATTATATTCGTATATTTTTATGTCGATGCTTATCAGGGACTATCATTGGTAATAGTAGCGATTGCCATCAGTTTTTCAGTGTAGAATCAGCTCAGGCTAATTGCTATGACAGGCTGTAAAGTTATAGTAGTGATTATAAAGGGGTTGTGTAAAATCTTAGTCAGTCTTGTAGAAATTCTTTTAGCATTTTATGAAATTGCCATGGCTCATCCATAGGGACGGCATGTCCTGAGCGCGGTAGGATGACGTCACGAGCCTTGGGTAGCATACGTGTGATTTCTTGCTGCCAATTGGGATCATAGAGTTTTGATTGACCACCAATGAGACTGACCACTGGGATGGAGACGTTCTCTATACCTGCACGAAAATCATAAGGTATGGCGAGATACGCCTGCAGGCAGCGCATTTTGTGTTGCCATGTTTGGTGATTATAAAATGCCAGCTTATGATCGTTTTGATGAGTAAGTGCTTGTACGACAGCTTTTGAACGTGGACGGCTGACAGAGAGTAAAGAAAACAATCTTTCGACATCGGTCACGCGGCGCTTGAGAGAAAACGGCAAGTGCGTAAAGTGTTCAACGTGCGCATACGGTAGTGTCCTATCGACAATTTCTTGAAACACGGCAAACATCTCTTTTTGCCGATCCCCAAACAATCCGCCTTGCCAATCTGGTTGATTGTGAATCACAGGGCTTTGATCAATGTTCAGATAGCGACTGAATCTGGCTGTACCAAAGCGCTCAAAATAAGACCACATGACGAGCGCCCCCATTGAAATCGCGGCCACAGGTAACGACTCTACGTGACGCCTCAGGCAGATGTGCTCAATCACTGTATCAATATCATCGGCATACTGATGCACGAAATCAAACTGCGTCAACTCAATATTTTTTGCCGCACCAAAACCTCGAAAATGCGGCAAGTAAAACTCATATTTACCCATTAGTGGCAGTATAAAAGGTAAAAACTCACGTGCATCCATACCATAAGCATGCATCATCATGACGGGTTTACCATTCCCAATGACAGACACGGGTAGTACCGTACCTTCAGCTGTCTTTATATCGACTGTTCGTAATTGATATGATGCGGGTAGAGAAAAAAGGAGGTTTTTCATAGAATGACATCACTTTTGGTTATCAAGCCATCTTGGTTGAGTGGTCAAGATGTATTTTTACAAACGTATTCATACCGCGAATAAAAGACTGTTATATTGAAGCAGTCATCTGACCATAGCATAGAATTTGGCTAACGGTAAAAGCAGTAGCGATAACTGATAAGGGTAGAAGGGTAGAAGGGTAGAAGGGTAGGAGCAAATCGATATTGTCGTCATTGGATAGTAGCTTGTATCCACAAGTTTGGGAGCAGCAGACATTTACCAGTCCACAAGCGCTTTTATTGTCGATGTTGAATAATGAGGTTACGATAGATGCCAATACTTTTACCAAACGACTACTGGCGAACGATATTTATCAAGAATGGATCAATACCACAGTATTCGGACGGTATTTGCATCGCAACTTTACCGCGTTTTATCAACAAACAGAAGACAGTTTTAATGTAGAAATGCCCGCTTTGTTTCGTCAAGAGCTGACCCGCCATGCGCAATATATGCCATTAGGTCAGGTATTATTTTTTGCAGGAGAGATGTCCAAAGTGGTACGACAAACAAAGCTACTCACCACCACCGTAAATCCTGCCACGGCCATTATTAACGCGCAAAAAATGGCAACTCATCAGGTTTCTTATTCAAAGGTAATCGTTAATCAAATCACCATCGTCGGTAAGCAAGTATTAGGGTTTCCCATACGTCATAATAAACGCACTAGCGAGCGCCTGCGTAATGAAGTATTGATTATGGACTTTCAGGACTTACGCTTGGTAAATGAGGTAACAATTGAGGACATAAAAAAAAGCAATATAGACCCCACTCTCAACTTCGAAAGTGATT
>NZ_LNDJ01000002.1 GCF_001444505.1 Psychrobacter piscatorii
AGCATGAATTTTGTCCATTACACCGTAAGCGCGTTTTTTACGTAAGAAGACTATTTTGCTTGCGTTATTAGTCGTCATTACTTTCTAAAGCTTCGTAGTCGTCGACTGACATCGTGCTCACTTGACGAGCAGCCAGACGATCATTGGCTTCTTGCACTGCTTTTTCGACCATGGCGTAGTCTGAATGGCGTACATCTTGACCACTGATATAGTTGATGACCAGCTCGGCCACGTTTTGCGCATGATCACCGATGCGTTCAAGCGAGCGCAAAATCCACATGATATTGATAACCTTTGAGACTTGTCTTGAGTCTTCCATGATATAGGTCATCAATGCTCGGATAGCAGATTGATATTCATTATTGACCACACTGTCATTGCGCATGACCTCAAACGCTTGCTCAGCATTCGATTGACTAAAGGCTTCTAGTGCGTTGTTAAGCATCAGTCTTACCTGATTGCTCAAATGCTGTACCTCAGCATAGCCGTAAGACGATTTGCCTTGTGCCGCGATTCTGCTGGCCATTTTCGCGATTTTTACGGCTTCATCGCCAATACGCTCCAAATCTACCACGCCTTTACTGATCGACATAACCAGACGCAAATCTCCTGCGGCAGGTTGACGCTTAGCAACCAACAATAAAATATGTTCATCGAGCTCAACCTCCATGCGGTTGATATCAAAATCCATCTCGATGACCTCTTGCGCCAGTGTCTCGTCTCTATCAATAAGTGCATGAATCGCTTTGGCCACTTGGTTGGCAGCACTATCACCCATGTATAAGAACAAACGGATGGCTTCATCAAGATCTTGGTCAAAACTTTTGGAGATATGCTTGTCACTTTGCATAAGAGGTATTCCCTGAAATCTATATTTTAGTAGCGCGATATGCTGGTTGAGTGAAACGACCCAACTTCAGTATTAGCTCTTCAGTACTAATTAATCGGCCCTAGCCATAGCGACCAGTAATATAATCTTCTGTCGCAGTTTGGGTAGGTTTGGTAAAGATCTGATCAGTCTCACCCATCTCGATCATATCGCCTAGATACATATAGACGGTATAGTCTGATACCCGCGCCGCTTGCTGCATGTTGTGGGTAACAATGGCGATGGTATAGTCGTTTTTGAGATCTTCTATCAGATCTTCGATAGCGCCCGTCGAGATAGGGTCAAGCGCAGACGTTGGCTCATCGAGCAGCAATACTTCAGGCTTGGTTGCGACACTACGGGCAATACACAGACGCTGCTGCTGACCACCTGATAGCGACAGGCCGGATGCTTTTAGTTTGTCTTTCACTTCTGGCCACAGTGCTGATTTTTTTAGTGCCCACTCCACGCGCTCATCCACTTCGCTTTTGCTGAGCTTCTCATAGAGTTTGACACCAAAGGCAACATTGTCATAGATCGACATGGGAAACGGGGTTGGCTTTTGAAATACCATACCGACCTGCGCGCGTAGCAAATTGACATCGATGTCTTTGCCCAAAATATTGCGCCCATCAAGATTGATAGCACCCTCTGCACGCATCCCTGGATAGAGATCATACATGCGGTTAAAGGTACGTAGCAGCGTCGATTTGCCGCAACCTGACGGACCAATGAACGCCGTTACTTTCTTTTCTGCGATATCGATATTGATGTTTTTTAATGCCTGAAAATCATCGTAGTAAAAGTTGAGATCGCGGACTTCCATTTTTGCTTTGGGCATGTTTTTGGGCATATCATGAATACTTTGCTTGGTGAAGTCAGCAGTATTGGGTTGCTGCGATTGCGCACTATGAGACGCGGTTCTATTTAACAAGCTGTCTGTTGTACTGTTAAAGCGATCAGCCGTTGTTTCTGTGCGGGCTTTGCTTACGACATCATTCATAATATTATCCAACCTAGCTTAGTGTATTTCGTATAAATATAAGTAAATGCTTGGTATCTTTGCAGCGATATCTGTCTTTATTTGACCTGACCGCGATTGCCAATAAATCTTGCCAAAATATTCAATACCAAGACAGACGCTGTGATCAGCAGCGCGGCTGCCCATGCCAGTGTGTGCCAGTTATCATAAGGACTCATCGCAAACTGATAGATGGTATTGGGTAAGTTGGCAATTGGCTGACCCATATCGGTACTGAAATACTGATTATTGAGGGCGGTAAATAGCAATGGCGCCGTCTCACCAGTGATACGAGCAAAAGCCAAAAGCACCCCTGTCGTCAGTCCCGCTTTGGCAGCTTTGATAGTCACTTGCGTCACCATTTTCCACTTGGGCGTGCCAAGTGCATAAGCCGCTTCGCGTAAGCTATTGGGCACCAGATTCAGCATATTCTCTGTGGTACGTACGACGACTGGAATGACGATCAATGCCAATGCCAATGCGCCTGCCCAACCAGAGAAATTTTGACCTTTGACCATTAAAGCATATATAAACAGACCAATGACAATGGATGGTGCCGATAATAAAATATCGTTCAAAAAACGGGTCACTTTGCCAAGCATGCTGCCTTTAGAGAATTCAGATAAATAAATACCAGTCATCAGGCCAATAGGCGCACCAATGAATAATCCTGAAAATGCCAGCATCACCGAACCGACGATCGCATTGCGCAAACCACCTGAGCTCATCGGCGGCGGCGTATCAGCGGTAAAAATTGGCAGCTGCACCATACCTTGAAAGCCTTCAATAAACAGCGTCACCAAGATCCATGATAACCAAAATAAGCCAAACACCATGGCTGACATGGCAAACCCCAAACCCAGCTTATTCATCCAGCGACGTTTGTTGTACAGACTCTTGTTATAACGCCCCACGCTGCCTGGCTTGGTGGTCATGGACGCATTCATCGCATTGTTAGCAGCCATACTATTTATTTCCCATATCTTTTATCAATATCAATCGAGATCCAATAACTATGCTTAGGCTTATCGGTTACCTGCTTTGTGATCCATGCGCATGAGCATCAGTTTGGCCAACGACAGCACGATGAAGGTGATGATAAACAAGATTAAGCCCAGATGCAGTAAAGACGCTAGATGCAGCTCACTTGACGCTTCGGCAAACTCGTTGGCCAATGCTGAGGTGATGGTTACACCAGAAGTAAATAGACTTGGGCTGATATTGAACGCATTACCGATCAAGAAAGTCACTGCCATGGTTTCACCGAGCGCACGACCAAGTCCCAAAATCACGCCACCAACGACACCCGCTTTGGTATAAGGCAGGATAATCTTGAACATCACTTCCCACGTCGTCGCACCCATACCGTAGGCCGACTCTTTGAGTAGATCTGGCACCACAGAGAAAACATCACGCATGGTGGCGGCGATAAAAGGGATAATCATGATGGCAAGTACCAAGGACGCGGTAAACATCCCTAGTCCCATGGGTGCGCCTGTAAACAGCTTACCGATGATCGGTAGCGGGCCAACATGCTCAATAAACCATGGCTGAATGTGCTCACCAAAGAAAGGCGCAAAGACAAACAAGCCCCACATACCATAAATGATAGAAGGAATACCTGCCAACAGCTCAATCGCAATACCAAGGGGTTTTTTAAGGAACTTTGGACACATTTCGGTCAAAAATATCGCAATACCAAAACTGACTGGTACAGCGATAACAATCGCGATAAATGACGTCACCAAGGTGCCATAAATAGGCGCGAGCGCCCCGTACTCATTGGCAACCGTATCCCAATTATTACTGGTATAAAACCCCAGACCAAACTCTTGGATACTCGGCCACGCCCCAACAATCAGAGACACCAAAATGCCCCCTAACGATAGGAGGACGAGTATGGCAAACGCTTTGGTAGAGTTGACAAATAAAGCGTCGTAACGTTTTTGTTTAGCCAGTTGGGACCTTAAGTCTGTCATAAGTGTCTCAGCATTGAATGGGTGAATTCAAAAAACCAGGGGGTTCATTTCGTTTTATGACAGCAAACGCAACTTGTATCCGTACTAATGGTTATCGTGAAACATAGCGATTAGTGTTTTGGTCAAATTTGCTGTGATAAAACCTCTCAAACCACTACCGGAGAATAGTGGCTTAAGAGGAAATCAAAAAGTCATTAAGCAGCAGCTTGTACAGATCGTTTATTGCGCTGGCTTATAAACAGGCTGTCCATCGCTACCTTTGACCTCATTCCATTTCTCTTTGAATAGAGCCACTGCTGTATCAGAGAATGGGACATAATCTAGCGCCATGGCATCATCATCACCTTGGGTATACGCCCAGTCAAAGAAGTTCAACACGCCAGCGACTTGCTGAGGATTCTCTGGTTGCTTGTGTACTAAGATGAAAGTAGCAGCAGCGATTGGCCATGCTTGATCCGTCTCAGAGTTGGTGATGACTTTATAAAAGCCTTCTTGTTGTGACCAATCGATGTCACCAGCGGCGGCAAAGGTTTCAGCAGATGGCTGCACGATATTGCCCGCGGCATTTTTAAGCGCGGCATGTGACATGTTGTTTTGCTTGGCGTAGGCATACTCCACATAGCCGATAGAATTTTTCATGCGGTTGACGTAGCTTGAGACGCCCTCATTACCTTTACCACCTGCACCAGTCGCAGAGGTTGGCCACTTAACGGTTTTATCAACACCAACGCTGTCTTTCCAATCTGGTGATACCTTGGCGAGATAATCGGTAAAGTTAAAAGTCGTACCTGAACCGTCTGAGCGGAATACTGTGGTGATGGCGGCATCTGGCAAAGTCAAATCTGGGTTCATGGCTTTGATCGCAGGATCATTCCAGTTATTGATTTTACCCAGATAGATATTGGCTAAGGTTTCACCATCTAGCTTTAACTGACCTGGCTCAACGCCATCAATGTTAACGATTGGCACAACGCCACCAATCACGGTTGGGAACTGGATAAGACCAGACTCTTCAAGCTCTTCAGGTGTCAATGGCGCGTCAGAAGCACCAAAATCGACGGTTTTTGATTGGATTTGTTTGATACCACCAGATGAACCAATAGATTGATAGTTGACTTGGCCACCTGTGGCAGCGTTATAGTCATAAGACCATTTGGCATAGATCGGCTGCGGGAATGATGCGCCTGCACCTGTGATATTCATGGCGATGTCTTCAGCAGATTTGAAACCCGTGTCAGCAGAAGGCGTTGCCTGAGTCTGAGTGGTGGTTTCAGCCGTGGTAGCGGCGCTACTGGTCGTATCAGCAGCTGGTTCTGCCGTCTCTGTTGACTTATTACACGCCGTAAGCATTAATGTACAACTAACGGCCACTGCTAATAACGAATAACGCATGTAGGACTCCTGAAATTTAACAACGATATAAAAAAGCATTGTTTGTGATATGAGCGTTATCTTGCCAAATCTTTATGACAGTTTAATGACAACCTCTCAAATCCTGCATTCGCTTTACACAATATTTAGCCATCGCCTATAAGTATCAGTAATATCAAGGAATTTTAATTATTATCAATAGCTCCTGTTCTTTGTATCCATGCTAAATAGCAAAATAAGCGCCTGATATTTTCATCCAAATTCCATTAGCCGTTAACGTAGAATTTTGTTAGTATGAAGAAGATTTACAACACTGACAGACTCGGGGTGCGGTGTAGCATTGGCCTACTTTATTAAACGTTTATAGTTAAACATTGATAAAAGTAGCCACCTATCTACATTCGCTGAGAGATCACCCGCCGAACCTGATGCGGTTAGTACCGACGCAGGGAAGTCTTAAGCACGTTGTTATTGATGACAACGGACGCGTAGAAATACCTTTTTATCATCGCTATTGTCTAACGATGCACGTCGCATACGTAGATAACGAGAGAAGATAGAAAGCGGCGTCCACTATTTGATGACCATTAACCGCGACAATTTCTTTGCTCGCTGTTAGGTGTTGATAATATAAATTTGTCTGAATGACGAGTGTTTGCCCCGCAGCTACTGGCGGTGTTGCTTTTATTTAAAAACCAACACGCTAGGACAGCATATGACTATTTCAAACAGCAGCTCTTTTGACAGTGCCTCTTTTGACAGTGCCTCAGCGGCATCACAAGTCCAAACGCACAACCCAGCCGATAACATACCTCTCGTATCAGACACCAAAGCCGATAAAAAAGCCGACGCGCTAAAGACACCTGCCCACCGCGCCGCCAGTGATGCACGCTTTGAAGAAGACGCGCGCGACTTACACCGTATCCTACCCGCCTCGCGCAAAGTCTATATCGAAGGCTCACGACCTGACATCCAAGTACCCATGCGTGAAATCAGCTTGGCGGATACGCCTGTTGGCGGTACGGGTGATAAGGATGGCGAGCACAATCCGCCTTTTTATGTGTACGATACTTCAGGTGTGTACACTGACCCCAATGTCGAGATTGATCTGACCCGCGGTCTACCCAAACTGCGTGAAAACTGGATCGCTGAGCGCGGTGATACCGAGCAACTAAGCGGTCTGTCTAGCTCGTACGGGCAAGCGCGTGCTCGCGATATCAGTACTGCCAACCTCAGGTTTGCCCATATTGACAAACCGCGCCGTGCCAAAGCAGGGAAAAACGTCACGCAGATGTACTACGCGCGTCGCGGCATCATTACCCCTGAGATGGAATATATCGCGATACGTGAGACGCAAAAGCAGCATGAGCTGACCGACATGCGCCAACATGATGGCGAGAGCTTTGGTGCCAATACGCCCAAAATTATCACCCCTGAGTTTGTCCGTGATGAAGTAGCCGCTGGACGCGCAATTATCCCCAACAACATCAACCACCCTGAATCTGAGCCAATGATTATCGGGCGCAACTTTTTGGTAAAAATCAATGCCAATATCGGCAACTCAGCGCTCGGCTCATCGATTGATGAAGAAGTCTCCAAAATGACATGGGCCACGCGTTGGGGCGCGGATACCATCATGGATTTGTCCACGGGCAATCACATTCACGAAACCCGCGAATGGCTAATCCGTAACTCGCCTGTGCCGATTGGTACCGTACCCATTTATCAAGCCTTAGAAAAAGTAGATGGCGTCGCTGAAGATCTGACGTGGGAAATCTTCCGTGATACGTTGATCGAGCAAGCCGAGCAAGGTGTGGATTACTTCACCATTCACGCCGGCGTCCTGCTTCGCTATGTACCGCTCACCGCAAAACGCCTAACGGGTATCGTCTCACGCGGCGGCTCTATCATGGCACAGTGGTGTCTGGCGCATCACAAAGAGAGCTTTTTATACACGCATTTTGAAGATATCTGCGAGATTATGAAGCAATACGATGTGGCGTTCAGTCTAGGTGATGGCTTACGCCCCGGCTGCTTGCAAGATGCCAATGATGAAGCGCAGTTCGGTGAGCTACGCACCCTTGGAGAATTGACCAAAGTGGCATGGGAGCACGATGTACAGGTCATGATTGAAGGCCCTGGACACGTGGCGATGAACCGTATCAAAGAAAACATGGACTTGCAGCTTGAGCTGTGTGCTGACGCGCCGTTTTATACCTTGGGCCCATTAACGACTGACATCGCACCGGGTTATGACCACATTACTAGTGCGATTGGTGCGGCGATGATTGGCTGGTTTGGTACCGCGATGCTATGCTATGTCACACCAAAAGAGCACTTAGGGCTACCAAACAAAAAAGACGTCAAAGACGGCATTATTACCTATAAAATCGCTGCACACGCCGCCGACCTTGCCAAAGGTCACCCTGGTGCACAGGCGCGTGATAATGCGCTATCCAAAGCGCGCTTTGAATTCCGCTGGGATGATCAGTTCAATCTGGCGCTCGACCCTGATACCGCGCGCGAATATCACGATGAAACGTTGCCAAAAGATGCGCATAAATCGGCACACTTTTGCTCTATGTGTGGTCCGAAGTTTTGCTCCATGAAAATCACGCAAAACGTGCGTGAGTATGCAGCAGGACTGGACAAAGACGCCGCCAACCAAAAAGTGACGCCGCAATCAGGCGACTTAAGCGATGATGATCATTTGATCAAAAAAGTCGATACAGAACTGGTCGGACAAGTAGGCGAAGCCAGTGCTGAAGAAGTCCGTCAAGGCATGGCTGAGATGATGGAAAAATACAACAAGGAAGGACGCCAGTTATATAAAGAGGTATAAGCTTTTTTATTATAGTAAAAAGCCCAAACCTGACTATCAGGTTTGGGCTTTTTTAGTTTATGTATTTAGTAATATCAAACCTTCGACGCCTGATAAATCTCCTCAATCGACGTATTAATGGTATCGGCAAACTCTTCGTCGCTTTGCTGCTTACTCAACCCTTCGGTAAAGGCGCGCGAGAAGCTGGCAATCATACCGGGGTTTTGTTTGAGCTTCGCGCACGCATCAGTGCGGCTATAACCGCCTGATAGCGCCACGACTTTGAGCACTTTTGGATGGTCAACCAGTTCCTGATAAAATCCTGCTTCCTCAGGCAATGTCAGCTTGAGCATTACTTGCTGTTCGTCATTTAAGCGTTCCAGATTACGCAAAATATTGGCTTTTAATAGCACTTCGCAATCATGCTTTTGGGCACTATCAATATTGACCTCTGGTTCAACGATTGGCATCAAGCCTTTTGAGATGATTTGCTTTGCCACATCAAACTGCTGCTGTACAACGAGCTCAATACCATCGACATTTGGCTCATAAATGACTGAGCGCATCTTGGTACCAAATACTGGATAGTTCTTGGCTTTATCTAGCAACAGGTCTAGATTAGGCATCGGCTTCATGACTTGGACGCCGCTCATCTGCTCCGCCAAACCTTTATCTACTTTCAAGAATGGAACGATTTGCTTGTCTTCCCACAAATAGTTGGCGGTCGACTTACCATTGACGTCGCGCTCCATGGTATCTTCAAATAAGATCGCACCAAGCACACGCTCATTGTCAAAACAGTCGCACGTCATGATACGGGCACGCATCTCATGCACCAAATCAAACATGGCCTCATCATTCTCATACTCATCGCCGCTGATGCCGTAATTCTCTAAAGCCTTTGGTGTGCTGCCACCACTTTGGTCGAGCGCAGCGATAAACCCTGAACCGTCTTTTATGCGCTGTAACTGATTGTCGTATTCCATTGAAAGTACATCCTATTTTTATTGAGTGAAATTAAACATTATAAATCAAGCTTTCTATCACCTATATAAGGTCTGCTATTTGTAGATGACCTTATCATAGGATGATAAGTATGCCTATATAGAAAACGTGACAACTTTGCTAAAAATTCTACTGTATCCTTCTTTGGACAACATATCTCACGCCAAAAATAAGACGCCCACACAGCATACTGCGAGTAGCAGTCCCACCAAATTGATGCGATTGAGTCGTTCTTTAAACACGCCCACTCCGATCAATGTGGCGACTGCGATGACACCCACGTTCATCCCCGTAAACACAATACTGGGTGAATCGGAGAGCACTTGATGGGCTCTGACATAAGCATAAATATTACCCATATTCAGCGCGCCAAGTAGCAATCCAGCGACAAGGGCGTCTGCCTGCCAGCGCACCCGAGTGACGAGCAGATAGACGAGTAATAATAAACCTGCGACTCCAAAACTCACAAACAGTGTCAACGGAAAAGCAGTACCCTGCTTGGCAACCTGCTTAAACAAGATATCGATGATGCCGTAACCCGCCCATACACCGAATAACCACAGCGGTGTGTATTTTGTTTGCTTAGGGGTATCTGTCTGCTGTGGTCGATAAACCAGTGCTCCTAGCGCCAAAAATCCAAGCACCAATCCCAGCACACGCGTACCTGTCAGCACCTCACCAAATAGCAAAAAAGCGGCAATGATCGGAATAATCAATGATAAGCGCTGGGAGGCATCCGTTGCCACCATACCCACCGCCTCAATAGCACGTCCAAGAATGATAAACACGGCCGGTAGCAAGATCCCAAGCGCGATGATGATGCCCCAAGCACTGTCTAGCGCATTTATGGCGCCGACATCAGGCTTCAATAAAATCCACGTCAATAAAAAAGCGACGGGATAACCTGCGACAATGGTCTGACGAATATCCATTTTCTTTTGGCGTAGTATTTTTAAAAGCACTGAAACAGCGACGCTACACAGCACCGCAATGGTTAGATACATCATTAAGGCCTACCTTTTGAACCCTAGTACTGGGTATTTATTGTCCGTACACTGGTGGCGCAGCATCAAGTAAGCCGCTTTGTATTCAACTGATTTCATTAAAAAATATGATTACAACGCTCATCATTCGATCAACTAAGCCAGTTGCGGTCTAGAAGGTAGCAAAATATATTTTTGACAGCAATCTATTTATCCGTATTTCCACGCGTGTTATTGGCAATAACGTATCAACCAAAAGCACTATGCATGGGTAAATTACAATTTACTGCACGCCTGATTGCCAAGTTTTGATAAAATACCCTGCTATTTTATTAACATAAGTAACGACTCAAAACCGCTCTGGTTTGACGTATTATTGCCGCCTATGAACGCTCTATTTCGCTTTTTTGAATCCCGTCTCCCTGCCTTTCCTGAAACGCCTATGCCATTACCTCGTAAGGGGTTATTGAGATTTTTGTGGGCCTGTACGCATGGTTTGCGTGGCTGGCTGTTCTTATTTATGATCCTCTCCGCTGGCGTCGGGGTCTATGAGGCCATGCTGTTTGCATGGATTGGCAACTTGGTGGATTGGCTGGGTGCTTATACCCCGCAGACGTTGTGGGCAGAAAAAAGAGATATGCTGCTGCTGATGTTTGCCGTCTTGATCCTCAGTCCTTTTTGGATTGCCATGTCCTCCTTGATACATTTTCAGGTCATTCAGGGCGTGTTTCCAATGCAAATGCGCTGGCGTTTTCATCGCCGCATGCTCGGACAATCGATGCAGTTTTATCAAGACGAGTTTTCAGGACGTGTCTCAGCAAAGGTGATGCAAACGGCATTGGCCGTGCGTGATACAGTGATGACCATCACCGATATGATGATGTATGTGGTGGTGTATTTTGTCACCACGGGTGTGATTTTATTTAATCTGGACAGCTTGCTGCTCATTCCATTTGCGGTTTGGTTTGTACTGTTTGGGCTTGCCATGTGGTACTTTATTCCGCGCCTCAAACGTACGGCCATTGTCCAAGCGGATGCCCGTGCGTTGATGACCGGGCGCATCACCGATGCTTATGCCAATATCATGACCGTCAAGCTGTTTAGCCACTCGCAGCGCGAATTGGGTTATGCCAAATACGCGATGAATCAGTTTTTGGGTACGGTACACGCACAGATGCGCTGGGTCAGCTATCTTGAGGTCGTCAACCATGCCATCAGTGTGACTCTGATTGGCTCGACTGCAGCTATCGGTGTATATTTGTGGCAACAAGGTGATGTTGGTGTTGGTGCGATTGCCGCAGCGACTGCTATGGCACTGCGTTTGAATGGTTTGACCCACTGGATTATGTGGCAGACCACCAGTTTGTTTGAGAGTATTGGTACGGTACAAGATGGTATGCGTACTCTATCAGCCCCGCAAAAAATCGTCGATAAACCTAATGCGCAAACACTAACGGTCACTGATGGTCGTATTGTCTTTGATCATATTGATTTTGGTTACGAAGAGGATATGAGCGCTGCCGATGATGAAGGCGCGCGCGTCGATGAGGCGCACACTGCAGGTACCGCACTGGCGAGCAACCGTGTGAAGCTGCTAGATGACTTTTATTTGGACATCAAACCAGGTGAAAAAATCGGTCTGGTCGGACGCTCAGGCGCTGGCAAATCAACCTTGGTGAATTTACTACTACGCTTCTTTGATGTCGATAGTAGCAAAATCTTTATTGATGGACAGGCAATTGATGAGGTCACTCAAGAGTCACTGCGCCAGCAAATTGGTATGGTGACCCAAGACACCTCATTATTGCATCGTACCATCCGTGAAAACATTGCTTATGGTCGTCCAGATGCCACCGATGCTGAAATTATTGAAGCCACTAAGCAAGCCCAAGCATGGGACTTTATCAAAGACTTAAGCGATGACAAAGGCAACACCGACCTTGATACCCAGGTCGGTGAGCGCGGCGTCAAACTCTCAGGTGGTCAGCGCCAGCGTATCGCCATCTCCCGCGTAATGCTGAAAAACGCACCAATTTTGCTGCTTGATGAAGCCACGAGTGCCCTTGACTCTGAAATCGAATTTGCCATTACTGAAAGCTTAAACGACATGATGACTGGCAAAACCGTGATTGCCATTGCCCACCGTTTATCAACCATTGCGGCACTGGATCGACTAGTAGTGATGGACAAAGGGCGCATCATTGAACAAGGCAGTCACGAGGCGCTGCTCGCACGCGATGGCGTCTATGCTAAATTATGGCAACGTCAAAGCGGTGGGTTTTTAGGTGAAGACAACTAAGACCTATCAAAATAAATCACAAGGAAGTGTTTATTTTATGGAAGCATTTACAAACAGCATCAATCTTGATGGTAAAAAAGCACGTTACTATCATCTTAGCCAGCTCAATCAGTCAGTTCAAACAGATAACCATCGCCGCACACCCGCGCATTTTTATGGTGGTAATAGTTTCACCGTTGGTACCTATACGCCATTGCTAAATGAGCTGGCAACTGAGTTTGATATCAGCTCACTTGCCCTGCGTGGCTATTGGTATGACAAACCGCACAGCCGTCGTCTAACGCGTGAGCAAGATGCTGACCTGCTTATTGAGTTTTTAGAAAAAACACAAGATAAGCCTGTCGTCGGTATCGGACATTCACAAGGCGCAACCGCCACAGCCATGGCAGCAGCCAAACGTCCAGAGCTGTTTTCGCAGCTATATCTGATAGAGCCTGTCACGTTCACTAAAAATCAAGCCACCTTGTATAATCTGTTACCGCGTTCTATCCTACTGAGCCGTGAGCCTTTCAAAAGCACAGTAAATCGGCAATCTACGTGGCCAAGTGTCGATGCTTATTATGACAACTTGCGTGCGCAGCGTGCTTATAGACGAATCAGTGATGAACACTTGCAGATATTTGCCGAACAGAGCTCGAGCAAAAACCCAGATGATAGCTACACGCTTATATTTGCTCCAGAGCAAGAGCTGGCCAATTATTTTGCCGCACCTCATATCGATGCCGCACTCAAAAAACTGCGCTGTCCTTACACGCTGATTACCGGTAAGCCTACCTTATTCATCAATGATAAAGTACGACAACAATGGCAAAAATTTGTGCCTGATAGCAGCATCATCTCCTTAATAGACTATGGTCACCTGCTGCCAATGGAAGCGCCCAAACTGTGTGCTCAGATCATTCAAGAGCACTATCAACGCAGCAAATAATGAGAGATAACTATTGATCTATGACTGACCTTTTTGCGCCCGCACCCACAGATAATATATTGCCCTATGATGGTAATGTAAACGATCTAGGCATAGTCATAAACGATGCCAATACCCTATACGATACATTGCTAAATGGGTTGCCTTGGCAATCGGATATAGTGACGTTATTTGGTAAAACTCATGTGACGACTCGCCAAATTGTCTGGATGGGAGACACGGATGCAGATTACCAGTATTCAGGGCACACGCGACAGACAATACCATGGTCAGATATAGTGCTCCATGTGAAACAACATGTAGAAAAAGCGTTGGCAGACATCGGTATTGCAGCGCATTTCAACACCTGCTTGCTCAACTATTATCCAACTGGCACTGATGGCATGGGCTATCATGCCGATGATGAAAAAGAGCTCGGTCATCAACCAATCATTGCGTCTCTCTCCCTTGGTGCCACCCGCAAATTTGTTTTTAAGCACAAAAAAACTCAAGAAAAAGTCGCGCTTTATCTTGAGTCTGGACAATTAATCGTCATGCATGGGGACACACAGCGCTTTTGGAAGCATACAATCACGAAAACAAAAACAGTCGATACTGGACGGATTAGCCTGACATTTCGTCAAATGCTTGCAAACTAAAACTGCCATGGTCAGGTTGAGTAAACGATTACCTATGCAATGCGATCTAAAAAACGTTCACGGTAGCATTGATACGCCGCTTCACAGACATTGGCCGTATAGTTGGCATTAACACCGCCTGCCACTACTGCACCCACCGCAGGAATGATTTGCGCGGCTTTCGTTTTGACCATATTGGTGGCCACTTTGGTTGCTGTTTGACGGAGTACTCGCGACATGACCTCTTCATTAATCTGATTAAATGTCTGCGTTTCTGGATCTTTAATCATCGCACGGGTATCATCCAGTGCTGCTTTGCGCGCTTCAGCAGAGGCAGAAGTAGCCACCGCCAACAAAGACATGGCAAACAACTGCTCGCTTTTATCACTCATGTCAAAGCCATAGCAAGTCGCATACTCTCCAATGGCGCGTAGATTGGCAGTGATAAGGCCCACTATATCAGCAGGAATACCTACCCAGCCAACCACCCCTGTCGTCACACCTTGCGCACTGGTGAGCGCGACATATTTACTTTTAAGAAGTTTGACTTGTTTATCGACAACCGCAATTGGTAGATGTTTAATATCAGAAAGCGTCTTGATTGACGAGCCTTCAATATCAGGCTCCTCTTGATAGCTCTCGATAACGTCTTGAATGTTCAATGTCCAATTGGCAGCATTACTCAAAGTACTGATGGTTTGCTCAGTTGCTTTTTTTAAGGCATCGCCGAATTGCGGCACATCCATTAATGCATCACCTGCCGCGACAATAGGCGTATTAAGGACCGCAAAAGCTTTGTCCAAAACGCCTTTATCAGGGTTTTTCCATGCTTCTATTTCTTCACGCACTTGCGCTTCATAGGCGACATGATCCGTGACTTTTTCGTCTGTTTTTTTATTCTCTGTATCTTTATTTTCAATGTCTTTATTCATAGTCATAGAACATCCTTTGTTATTACTTCATTTATCAGCGTGTCTCTCACTATCCTACAGCAGACAACATTAGAGAGTAGGCCTGTTGTGTTGTCAGAGACACCATTCTTGTAGAGTTTTATGAAGTACGTAAAGGATCCTATGATTTTTAAAAAACTGGTTAGCGCCCCTTATTCAGAAGCAGCAAGGACAATTTTTCCGAATGCATCGCCCTTTTGTAGCTCATGGTGCGCGGCTACCACTTCTGATAAAGGATAGATTTTTTGGATTTTTAAGGTTAATTGACCATCAGCAACGAGCTGTAAAACACGCGCCATATCGTCACCACTACGCTGCGCTTTATAACCTGATACTTCTAGGTTTTTCTCTTTGCCAGCTTCTTTGAGTTTATCGACCCAAATGGTTGGCAACACATTCACGCGCGCGCCCGATTTGAGCACACTCAGGGCGCGCACGCCAGCATCATCGCCAACCAAGTCAAGCAATACATCAGCTTGCAAATCAGGAAAATCCTCATCTTTGGTATAATCGATCCAGCCTGCCAGCTTGTCAGTATCGATAAGCTCACCGAGCTTGGCACATTTTTCTGGTGAGCAAATGACTGTGACTTTGATATCATCACGGCTCACTTTGTCCATTAACAACTGTATTAATAAGTGACCGACGCCGCCTGCTGGTGCATTGATTACGACATGCTCACCCTCTTTGATATCTGCAAATTCCACAAACTGTAGCGCTGTTTGCCCAATGCACGGCAATGCCCCTGCTTGCTCTAATGTGACATTTTCTGGCACTTTGGCCAGCATTTTGGTGTCTACCGCCACGTACTGCGCATAGCAACCACCAGTAAAGGTCAAGGCGGCAACGCGATCTCCAATAGCGAACTCATCGCTATTGCTATCAACCACTGTACCTGATACGTCAAACCCTAAAATAGCAGGCTGGTCGTTATCGAATTTTTGTTTTTGTATATTTTCTGCGCCCCAGCCTTTGCCTTGGCGGGTTTTATAATCGACAGGGTTGATACCGGCGTAGGCGACTTTGACCAATACCTGATCGTCCTGTAATTCAGGGATATCGACACCATCCTGATATATCATTACTTCTGGTTCACCGAATTCACGTATCAGCGCAGCGTGCTGGGTATTGGGGCGTTGAGGTTGCTGATTGTTGTCATTAGTAGCTGGCGTTGCCATTGCAGAATATCCTTATATTTTGTTCATTAGGGCATGGTTACTATTTATCTTACGTTAGGTGACTATTTCATAAGGGACGATTTTAGTCGATAGTATTTTTGCTAAAAAAATGTTTTAGTCTCGATAGATTATCAAGGCAGTGCATCCGAGCAAGTTACCACCAAATATTAAGAAAGTATTAAGGCAGCATCAGTTCTGCACTAATCGGCAAATGATCCGACAGTGATGACCATGGCTTTCCACTATGTACCCACGCGTTTTTGACGACCAAATTACGCAGATAGATACGATCTAAACTGAGCACTGGCAGTTTTGCTGGGAATGTCGGTAGCAGTTTGCCATGACAATGTTTAAATGCTTCTATCATGCCAAGCTCGGTAGCCAGTTTGTCGCAAGACATTTTTTTCCAATCGTTAAAATCGCCTGCCAAGATGAGCGGTTGATCAGGTGCAATCTCATTTTTTACATAATCGCTGATGGCCTGATATTGCTTGATACGATCGCGCTCAAATAAATTCAGATGCGCACATAGCACCACGACTGGCCGCTCCCAACCGATAGGCTGCACTTCACAGTGCAGGACGCCGCGCTGCTCCAGCCTATTAACAGTAATATTGACGTTGTGTTTTGGGTCTAATGGGAATCGGCTTAATACGGCATTGCCGTGATGACCATTCTCGTATTCTGAATTTTTGCCATAGCTATTTTCTAGATCTAAAAACTCGCCAAACCACTCATGCTGAGACTGATTAGGGTACTCATTGTATTGCATATTACGTTTGAGGTTTTGTCCCTGCACTTCTTGTAGACACAATATATCCGCACCCACAGTTTCTAGCGCTTGAGCAATGCCTTGCATTTTCACCTGACGGTTCAGAGGTGACATGCCTTTGTGAATGTTGTAGCTGGTTAAAATAAAAGAGGTGGTAGTCATAAAAAGGTCGATAAGCAAATGAATACGCTACTGAGTATAACAGCAGTCGTATTTATCAGCAGCAGTTAATCAAATATAATCGGTAATCGTCTTGCTAAGTGAGGCTGATATCGCATGACGCGGTCATGCACAATAAAGAGGATACATAACCGTGGCACGGTATCACTGACAACGATGATAATTAGTAACTATATGATTTTTTTAGCCGCTAATATCAATGATTGACCTGCTGATCTTTTTTATCCAAAGGAACCATACGCGGAATATCTGGCATCTCAGCCAAAGCAGGATCGAAGTCCGGCTGTGGCTGCGGATTGTGAACGATATTGTTGATACGAGCTTTCAATTGCAAAAATCGGCTGTCCGTGACAATATCAGGGGCACGCGGCCGTGCAAGTGGTACTTCGATAATGTCTTGCACCTCACCGGGATTGGCTTTTAATACCACAATGCGATCTGAGAGCAGCACTGCCTCGTCCATATCATGCGTGATAAACACAATAGTAATGTCGATATTGCGCCAGAGATCCAGCAGATGCTTTTGCATCTTTTGGCGAGTATACGGATCAAGCGCGCCAAAGGGCTCATCCATGATGAGTACTTTGGGTTCATTGATGAGCGCTCGTGCAATAGCGACACGTTGCTTCATGCCTCCTGACAGCTGATGCGGGTAATGGTTTTCATATTTGCTCAGACCCACGATATCCAACCATTCACGGGCGCTACGCTCGGCGTTTGACTTACTACGGCCTTCCATAATGGGACCAAACATGACATTTTGTTTGACGGTTTTCCAAGGAAATAAGGTATAACCCTGAAAGACCATACCACGGCTAGCGCTCGGCCCTTTGACCACTTCTTTATCAACGATTACCTCGCCACTTGGATAAGCGTCCAAACCTGCAATGATGCGTCCTAACGTCGACTTGCCACAACCTGATGGACCAATCACGCAAACAAACTCACGCTCATGAATCTGCAAACTGACATCTTGTAGGATTACCTTTTTACTGCCGCCTTGGTCAAATGATTGCGTCAGCTTATCTACCTGTAACACCACGTCTCGCTGGTAGAGCGCTTTGAAATACTCATCAGTTGTCCTGTGAGAGCTAGTGTGAGCCTTGTCTATTGAAGCACTATTTATTGAAGCACTGTCTACTGAGCCTGAAGCGGTCATATTATTAGTCATCATTTAAATACTCGCTTTCCATTTGAAGAGTTTTTTACCAAGCTGGTACAACAAAATATCTGTCCCTAGCCCAATAAACCCAATGAGAAGAATACCTGCATAGACATTATCGAACTGCTGATAACGGGCTTGTTGCACAATAAACCATGTGATGCCTGAGGTCGTCCCTATCAGCTCGGCGACAATCAGATACGTCCATGCCCAGCCTAATAGCACACGCAAGTCTCGATAGACGTCAGGCAGTACAGCAGGCAGTAGCACATAAAAGAAGCTTTTGAGTTTGGTAGTACCAAGGGTATATCCCGCTTCAATCAAGCTAAGATCCATCGTACGGGTGGTATTAGCAATAATTAAAATCTGCTGAAACAAAGTCCCAATCACAATGATGGCAATTTTAGGACCATCGTAAATACCCAGTATGGCGACCGCTAAAGGGCCAAATGCAGGTGCTGGCAGGTAGCGAAAAAACTCGACAAATGGCTGCGTGATCTGGGCGATTTTTTGAGAAAACCCACAAATTAGCCCTAGTGGAATACCAACGATTGATGAGAGAAGAAAAGCAATAAATACGGTACGTATACTTTGCCAAAGGCTCTCATGTAACCACGGACCATCCGCTTGCGCAGGCGGCGTGACAAAAGCGGTAAACATTGCTGTGGCCACCTCGTCAGGCGCTGGCAGATAGATTGGGTTGACCAGTTTGCCTTGTGGCAGTGGCGCATCAGATGCCCTCGCGTCCTGCGCTTCTTGATAGAATACCGACCTATCAATGCGGCTGCCTTCTTGTAGATAAGTGCTCGCACCTGCCTCAGTGATTTCAACTTGCGGATGCCAAATAAAAGGCAGATAGCTGACCGCACACCATAATAAGATTGGAATCAAAAATGAGAGCACATTGAGCCCAAGTTTAGTTTTCTTGGTGAGATGTTTATTGATATGACTCATGAGCTACCCTCTAAGATGATGATGACGACACAGTAACTACTAGATTAAATATCGCTTAACCTTACTGAGTAATTAGGTTGGGATAGATCAATTTATCGATATCTAGCTGTTGATCATAAATCTGATTGTCAATATTGAACTGGTTGACGTGATAGCTTGAGCCATAGATAGAGCTCAGCGCATCAGACTTTTCAAAAACCTTTTTGTTGTCTTCTAAACTCATTAGCTTCGTCCCATTCAAAAAGTCTTTATATTGCTCAGCAGGAACATTGACCTTGTTGGACATAATGCTAATCGCATCGTCTCTAGTAGCGGGGTCATTGATGTAGTTAACGACTTTGCCCCATACTTGGATAATTTTGGCATATTCAGCTTTGTGCGCAGATAAACTGGCGGGACTGACCGCTAAAGTGTCATAAATAAGCCCCGGCTTGTCCGCTGAGGTATAGATAGCCTTTGCGCTCGGTACGTTTTTTAGCGCTTGATTGGCATTGGGCTGCCAGATAGAAACGGCATCAATACTGTCATTGGTGAAGACTTGTGGCAGCTCGTTGGTGGTGGCATTCACTAGTGTCACATCCGCTTCCGTGAGGCCGTTGTCAGTCAGCGCACTATTGAGCAGTAGATGATCAACCAAGCCTTTTTCAACCCCAATCGATTTACCTTTTAGGTCCGCTATGCTCGTGATACCGGGCTTTGCAATGATCTGATCATTACCTGCCGAATAGTCGTTGACCAAGATAATGATACCTTCACTACCGCTCGCTGCGTTGACAAGGTTGTCACCATTGGTCACAGAAATAGCGTCTAATTGGTTGGAGGCAAAAGCAGATAACGAGGCCGAGTAATCAAACCACTGAAACTCAACATTCACACCAGCTTCATCAAACCAGCCTTTATCAATCGCAATCTGCCAAGCCACCCAGCCAGGCCAATCACTGTAACCGATAGAAATCGGATCATCATTTGCGGCAGTGACTTTTTCTGATGTCGCCTCGCCTTCAGGTGCAGATACGGTGGCAGTATTGTCACAACCAAATAGCATAAAGCTTGAGAGAATGGCAAAAGTAAATAAGCGTCGATTCATGAGTCTTACTCCTTGAATATAGACAGTCTCATTATGAGAGTGTCTGCTGATAAGTGTTTGCGATGCCATTAGGGAAAATGACATCGCAAGCGCTGCTGTTTTAGATCATGCGTAAATTTGTGCGTCTACTATCTGCTCTAAACAATAGGTTCAGACTGTTTGGCGATGTACGCCCTCCAGCCACCAAATCGGGTCACATCGGTACTGCCTTCAAAACCATATGGTTCGCAAATAAAGCTTTTCACCCAGCGACCGTCTGCCAGCTCAACGTTGCCGATACCTAATGGCGCAGGTACCTCGTTAACGATTTCGCCAAACCTTGCGGTAGGAATACGCCAGACTTCTACCTCGATGGCGCGTCCGTCGCTATGGCGCATAAGTCCCGGCTTGGCAGGTGTTGCTCCTGCTAAGGCGAACAGCTGATAGGTCGCTGCCGTTTGAGTTTGTTCGGACAACACACCGCCGCGATCGGTCAGCTGATAGTTGAGCGGCATACCGCTCAAATGCGCCCCAACCACTGCTAATTCCACACTGCTATCATTAGAAAATACGATACTAAGCGGTATAAGCGATGGCGATTTATCAGATTGAGCTGTTTCTATTTGAGATGTGTCAGCTTGATAATGATGCTGAGATGTTCCTATCGGTATATTGAGGGCAGCTTGCCACTGATGACCAAAATTGGCCAAGGCTTCATCGTGCCAAGCCATCGAGATAAAAGTGACGCCACGCGGCAATCCGTCATCAGTAATCACATTCGGTAAAGCCAATGCCGACAAGTCAGCCAAATTCACAAAATTGGTATACGCGCCCATGTGACTGTTCTTGGTTAATGGATCAGCATTGACGGCATCGATGGTATAGATAGTCGGTGCGGTAGGTACCATTAAGGCATCAAATTCAGACATCACTTGCTGAATTTGGCGGCTGAGTGCAGCGCGCGTATACTCAGCGCTCATCGCATCGACGGCGCTATAATCATCGGCTTGGCTAATGATTTGACGGGTAATAGGTAGCAGCTCATCACGCGCCACAAGCTGCTCGACTGCAAAGGTACGTTCACTGACCCAGCTGTCGTTATAGAGTGCATCGGCCAACTCATTAAAGACCGTAAAATCTATCAGCGCGACCTCATAACCCATCGTCTGTAGCTGCGTGATGGCTCTCTCAAAAGCCTGTTCTGACTTGGTATCACCGTAGAACTCTAAAGTATCAGGAATCGCGACTTTGCCAAGACTAAAGGCAGCTGGCGTAGTGGCAGGATGGACACGGCTATAATCATCCTCTGCATCATAGCCTTCCATCACCTGAGCTACTTGCCATGCATCATCAACGCCAAGCGCGAAAATAGAGATAACGTCATGCAAGCGACAAGCGGGAATGAGACCCGTACTAGATAGCCAGCCTTTGGTTGGCTTTAGACCTACGATATTGTTGTGCCCAGCAGGCACACGTCCAGAACCTGCTGTATCTGTACCTAGAGCGAAAGGCACATTGCCATTGGCAACACTTACTGCGGAGCCTGAGCTTGAGCCGCCACTAATATATTCAGAATTGAAACTGTTGGCCACTGCCCCATAAGGTGAGCGTGTACCTACCAATCCTGTCGCGAACTGGTCAAGATTGGTTTTACCGATAACGATAGCGCCTGCGGCTTTAAGCTTAGCAATCACATGGGCGTCTTTGTCAGCCAAATAAAAAGGCGCGGTACATCCTGCCGTGGTATAAAATCCTGCCACATCGATGTTGTCTTTTACCGCAAACGGTATGCCGTATAATGGTAAATCTTTGGGGTTTTGCGGCGCGATACTTTCAATCTGTGCGGTAAGTTGCTCAGGAGTAGCAATCTCAATCCAAGCGTTGTTATCATTGTCAATATTTGCCACATACTCCAGCAAGTCGCTGAGCTGAATGTGACCGTTGCAATAGCCGCTTTGCCAATCGTTAATCGTCCAATTCTTTTGCATGAGTGTTCTCTCTTATTCTCAAATATGATTGTCGGTATTTGCTGACTATCGACCAGATGTATCCTTACAAAACCTGCTAGATCGCGATGTCTGTTACCTGCGCTTCGTTAACAGCAACGGGTGCCAGTACAAATAAAGGCTGCTCGGGTTTCACCGTCATGCCAATCTCAATCTCGATACTCACGACCTGCATGGCAACAGGTGAGACAATCGGTATCTCAATTTTCATCGCTTCTATGATCGCCAGAGTCTGGCCTTCATCGATGACATCGCCTACCGCACAAGAGATCTTCCAGACGCTACCCATCATGTGCGCGTTGACGACTATGCCGCCTTCGGGCACGGTGATATCTGATAACACCTCCACTGTGTCAATATCTTCGCCAATATACTGATCCAGCCCTTGTTGTTTCCAGCGTTGTCGTTCAGCATCAAAGTTAGCCTGCTGCTGATCTTTAAATGTCTGGATACTGTCTTTGTTCTCATGCAACATGTCGTAATACTCAGCGAGATTGAGAACGCTGTCCTCGACCTCAATCGCCAGCTCACCTGCTTTGAATGCCGTACGCATTGATAGCAACTTTTCTTCACTGACTTCATAAAAGCGAATCTGATCAAAAAATCGCAGTAGCCAGGGTTTTTCGGCTTCAAAACTCGGGTGCGAGCGATAACGGTTCCAGATTTGTAGCGTTCTACCAACGAACTGATAACCGCCTGGGCCTTCCATGCCATAGATGCACATATAAGCACCGCCGATGCCTACGGCGTTCTCTGGTGTCCACGTTCTGGCTGGATTGTATTTGGTGGTGACCAAGCGATGTCTTGGATCAAGTGGCGTGGCAACAGGCGCACCGAGATAAACATCGCCGAGTCCCATGACTAAATAACTGGCGTCATAGACAATGTCTTTGACCGCTTGAGCAGAGGCCAAACCATTGATACGTCTGATAAACTCGATATTGTCAGGGCACCAAGGCGCATCAGGGTAGACCAGTTGCTGGTATTTCTCCGTTGCCAGTTTGGTCTGTGAATCCGCCCATGCCATGGGGAGATGGACGATTCTAGAAGGTACTTGCATATGCTTGATATCAGGTAACGCGTTTTCTGCGTCTTTGAGCATCGCTAGTAGATCGGTTTGTGACAATTTCAATGAGTGGTAATGGACCAACAATGAGCGAATGCCCGGGGTCAAATCGATGATGGCATCAATCTGCTGCGCTTGTAGCCACTCCATTAATGCCTGAACGCGGAAGCGTAATTGCAAATCAAGTACCTGCTCACCATATTCAACCAATAGATAACTGTCGCCTGCAGGACGATAGACTGCTTTTGGCTGCTCACTATTGATAGGTAATGTATCCAATATGGCTGTCTGCAATGTAGTCTTATCTGTCGTGATGGGTAAATCATAATCCACCAAATCACAGTGATCAGCACGCAGCATATCGTCATAACGTTGATGGAGCTTTGCAGCTTGCTCATAACTGACTGGTACAAACTGTACTCGATCACCCGCTTTTAGCTGGCCCATTTTCCAACGCTCACCGGCGACGATAACGCTTAAGCAAACAAATCCGCCTAAGCTTGGACCGTCAGGACCCAAAATAATCGGCATGTCACCAGTAAAGTCAATCGCTCCAACCGCATAGGCATTGTCATGGATGTTTGATGGATGTAAACCTGCTTCGCCACCATCTTCACGTGCCCATTCAGGTTTAGGTCCAACCAAACGGATACCGGTACGGCTAGAGTTGTGATGCACCTCCCATTCATGTCCAAAGAACTGCGTCACATCAGCATCGGTAAAGAAATCTGGCGCGCCATGTGGCCCATACATCACCGCGATTTGCCATACCCCATCAAACTTTGGTCGCTGTGCAATAGGTAATACGTTGATATCGTTAGCTATGTCGTACTGTTTAATCGGTAACATATCGCCGATGAGCAAATTACGACCAGCGTGTCCACCAAACTGACCTAAACTGAAGGTCGCTTGACTGCCCAAATATTCAGGGACCCCTATACCCCCTTTGATAGCAATATAGCTGCGACAGCCTGAGGTGATATTGCCACAAACAAGCGTTTGACCTTTATTCACTGTGATGGTTTGCCACATTTGCTGTACTTCGCCATCCAGCGTACATGCCATTTCACCGCCAGTGATGGCGATTTGACTGTCACAATGGAACCGCAGTGTCGGTCCGGTGACCACACACTCAAGACCCGCGGTATTAAATGGATTGTCCAAAAGCTGATTGGCCGTGTTGAGGCTCAAACCATCTATCGCCCCTGATGGTGGTACGCCCACATCCCAGTAGCCCTGACGACCGAGTACATCTTGCACCGCTGTCTGTACGCCTGACTGTAGTACTTCTATTTTTTGGCTAAGCCAAGTAAAGCTATTCAAAAACCGAGTCGTTTGCTTGCCTTCACCAAACGTCTCTGAGGCTACGATCTGCTGCAAATACTCGAGATTGGTCTCAAGACCTGCCATGCGTGACACTGATAAGCATTGACTCATCTTCGTCAGTGCTTGCATGCGATCAGGCGCTGTAACGATAATTTTTGCCAGCATCGGGTCGTAAAAGGCTGATATCTCACTACCTGTTTCTATCCAAGTCTCCACCCGCGCTGCTGTATCAAAATAGGCATCTGTCAAAATACCCGTGCTCGGCTGAAAGCTTTTGATAGGATCTTCAGCATATAGACGAACCTGAATCGAGTGTCCTGATGTCTGTAGTGGCAGTTCTGGCAATATAAAATCGCCTGCTGCCAGCTCAATCATCCAGCGCACCAAATCTACCTGATAAATCTCTTCGGTAACCCCATGCTCAACTTGTAAGCGGGTATTCACTTCCAAAAAGTAAAACGCTTGGGTCGATACATCCATCACAAACTCAACGGTACCAGCAGAGCGATAGTTGACCTGCTGCATCAATTGGGTCGCCACCTGTTGCAGGTTTTGTCTTTGTGCATCTGATAATAGCGGCGCTGGCGTCTCTTCAATGACCTTTTGATTGCGCCTTTGGATAGAGCAATCACGCTCACCCAAAGTGATGATATTACCTGCCCCGTCACCGAATACTTGCACCTCAATATGACGAGCATGTTCTACAAACTTTTCAAGATAAAGACCTGCATCACTAAAGTTGCTTTGCGCCAAATGATGCACAGAGTCATAAGCGTCTTTTAGCTCAGTCTCATTCCAGACTAGGCGCATGCCGATACCACCGCCGCCTGCCGTACTTTTTAGCATCACAGGGTAGCCAATGCGCTCAGCCTCACGTAATGCTTCGTCTATATCTTGTAGCAGCTCGCTACCCGGTAACAAGGGCACTTGGCTCTCAATAGCCAGCTTACGAGCCGTATGCTTGAGTCCAAAGCTCAGTAGCTGCTCAGATGTCGGCCCAATAAAAGCGATCCCAGCATCACTGCAGCGGTCACAGAAGGTCGCGTTTTCTGACAAAAACCCATAGCCAGGATGAATCGCTTCAGCACCTGAATCGATCGCTGCTTGCAATACTTTATCCATATTTAAATAGCTGTCACTGGCAGGTCCAGAGCCGATATTTATGGCTTCATCCGCCTGACTGACATGTAGTGAGCCACGATCCACATCGGTATAGACAGCGACTGAACCAACCCCCATCTCGTTTAGCGTGCGTATAATTCGGCAAGCGATAGCACCGCGATTGGCAATCAATACTTTATTAAACATCACAGTTTCCTCAATTTTTTATGTATACAGGGTCGTTCACTCTACAAACGATTTACTCATAGATCACAAGCTCAATGGGTGTCGGGTTATAGCCATTGCAGGGATTGTTGAGCTGAGGACAATTTGATATGAGGACAATCATGTCCATGTGTGCGGTGATATCGACATATTTACCCGGTGCTGAGATACCATCATCGAATGCCAAACTGCCATCTGGAGTGATGGGTACATTCATAAAAAAATTGATATTGGGTCCAACATTACGTAGGGTCAGATCATATTTTTGCGCGATTGGGTGCGTTGCTATGGTGTGCATAAAGTTGTTGCGGCAGCTGTGCATGGGATAAGTGTCATGCGCGTAACGCACGGTATTACTCTCGCATGAACAAGCACCGCCCAAAGTGTCATGGCGACCACAAGTATCATCGGTAATAGTGGCAATAACGCGCCCTTTGTTGGTAAACAGCTGGCTGCCTTTTTCCAAAAACAGCTTTTGGTTTTGTGCCAACGTATCCGTGGCGCTATAGCGCTCGACCGTATCCGCACATCTGATAAATAACGTATCAACTGCCTGATTGCCTTTGGTATCTACAATGCGTAATGTCTGTCCTTGTTTGACCTCTGCCATCCAACCGTCTCCAGCCGCGCAAACCTCGCGCTGTTTGATGTGCTTGAGATCGGTTGACTCTAAAGCTATTGATACTGGACTTTGCGTAGATTCATTTTTATTCTTGATGTCATTATTTATTGTCATGAGCGTGCTCTCTTATCTTAGTTGGTATGACTGTTTTTAAACGTGATGGATCCAGATATAAATCAAATGGATCTATATAAAGGCGTTTTGTCAGTCAAAAATTCGGAATTTATAATCACTGAATCAGCGTACGCGGCTACTAAACATAACGCTGATTAAGCATTCTCATAGTCACCAAAATAACGGGCATTATTTTCAAACCCACGCTGGTTTTGCTCACAAGAGTCGCGGCAGACATCTGATTTGCCTTTTGGCAAAATAGGGGCTGCCTGACTGATGGTAAGCTCAATATCAGCTGGATCGTAAATGTGTGAGGGATCAAGGGGGTGCGGAGCATTACAGATAAATACTAAGCAGTTCATCTCAAAGCGTAGGGAAATAGATTGGTCAGTATTGTCAGTTATGATATAAGACAGCTGCCCTTGTAGATCAGGGGTAACCTTAGAAAAGAAATTCACCGTTGCGGTAAGGTCGCTCTCGTTCAGTGCAAACTTCGACATCTCTGTCAGTAGTCCATCAAGGCCGTTTTGATAGCGCTCATTGCGAGCATCTTGAAAGGTTTTTTCGCCATATTGCCTGCTGACCATCGCAGCGGTGCTAGGACCACAAATAGCATCATTCCAGCCATGGTCATCGCTGATGATAGAAGCCATCACTCGGCCCATGTCAGAATACAGTACATGGCCTTCAGATAAGTACAGCGTGTACTGCGCTTTTAGGCTATCTGGCATATTGAAGCGTTCAAGCTTCTCGTCCGCATTGACCACATACAGGCTGGCATTGGCGTTGGCTGCCAGTGACTTGAGCTTGATTACATGGTTTTTGTTGATGCGGCCACACCAATGATGACCACCTGGTAGCGGCGTGATGAAGCGATCTGAAGACAGCGTGTTGGCAGTAGTGCTTGCAGGATATGACATAAAAAAACTCCACAGTTATGAGCTTAAGTGAACAGTGTCACTTAGAGTCTCCCGGGCTTTTATCCCTCCGTGTAGTTCTTTCGAACCGCCATCTCTCGGACCAGTCATACAGTGTGGGAAGATGTGCTTCCTCTACTGTATCGGAACCCTAGACGGCATTTTTTTAGCTCTTAGATTGGTAATAAACGGTAGTTAACCGTGTATTATCTACAGTGCAAGCCTTATGCCAAGCAAAATTGATAGCTCTCCAATTGCTTATTATATTTCAAAAAAATAAGCGCTATTTATCCAAAATTTGATAGCATTAGCTCCATTTTGTTATTTAACAATCTATCCTATTGGTTCGCTCATAGACTGATATATATAGGCTGTACCAAACATTAGTGATATTTATACAATACTAAAAATAGAGAGTCGACGTGGTATATAGTAACCCTACAGATCAGTCATAAATGAATTTATAGAAGAAATAAGGCGTGCACTATATTGAAACATTGTGCACCATAGTGATAAACAATGCCCTATTCTGAACCTTACAAAACTTACGTAAGCTCTCTTCTATCTTATACCATACAAATAACAGACACTAAAAAAGCACTGGTTCCTATTGAACCAGCGCTTTTTGTTATATCTATACGATGTCAGTTATAAGGTATCAGTGACTCGATTTATAAATTCATTTAATCAAATGATACTCATCAGTATATGACCGAATTAGTAACGAGTAACCAACGCGATTGGTTGATCTTCACCCATGATATCTTGTGGCATAAATACAGCTTTACCACCATTATGGATGACATGCTCGATGATTTCACCGATCGCATCATCAGTCACGCCTTCTGCGCTAGCGTCGCTTACAAGGCTTAGAGTTTGCGCTTTTTCATCAATTTTGGCAGATTGGATATAGCCACGACGTACATAAAGGGTCTCGCCAGCGCCTTGGAATGCGCTACGATATACTTCCTGTAGATCAGTTTGCAGCATATTTGCACCGCGGGCTTTATCGATTTCGCCCAAAGCAGCATGATGTAATGATGTACGGTATTCTTCTACCGCTTCTTGTACGCTATCAACGATATGCTGAGCGCTGCCATCTTCTAAATTAGTAACATTTGACACGGTAGCAATGATGTTGTCTGGACGATCACAGACTTCTTTATAGTAACCGATGTTTTTGGCGTCACCAACGATCACGAGTGGCATTTTGTGCTCACCCCATAGCTCTTGTACGCTTTTATCGACTTGATTAAAGTATTCTTTTAAGTGGCTGCTTTCATTATTTGATGAGCGATCTGACCCACCGTCACCTGTGGTATACAGCCCGTTATTTTCAACAGGAAACTGGATATTTTCCATGTTGTTTTGTATGTCGTCATCTTTATCAAACTCTCTAATGACGCGATCATTTGATGCTTCAATCAGACGAGAATTATCGCGGGTTAGGACAACCGTGTAGTAATGTACCGCACTGGCCATATCACGCACTAAATCACGAGTGGCAAAGCTGTCTGATATGACAACGCGCTCGGTCGTATCGATTGGCATACGGACGATTTGCACATCATCTGTACTAGCAAATATCGCTAAAGTATCGAGATTATAGTTATGATTTAATTCTTTGGTCTTTGCATGAATATTATCTAAAATAGTCGTCGCTGTGCTCTTATCATATTCTTTATTTAGGCGGTCTTCGACAACTTTCAACTGATTTTTTAGAGCGATAGGATCTTGCTCGTTAGCTGGATGTGCTCGGTGAGTCTTAACAAAGATACTTACCGCTGGATTGGCTTTGGTTTCACGTAAGCTTTTAAGAGTCGCTTTCATATATTGCTCCTTGTTTTATTATCATTTACTTTCGATTTTATACATTCTTTTATGAGTACAATGTCAGGGCATCTTGCCTTGTTTATTATTAATAGCAGCTCTAATCATTGTCGGTAAACAACGAATTATGCTGTCAATTCATCAATATTTTTTGTCCATTGTCTATCTGTACGCCTGATCGGCGTACAATTTTTAAATTCCTTTATCTTGATGCTAACAGCTACCCCTCATTCGCTATAGGGTTAATTTGCAAGCAAATGATAGCACTTTGTAAGTAGAGCAATCTGTATTGTTAAAGATTTCTAACAACTCAGCTTACTATATTATTTGTCGTTTCCTTTGAGCATTCACTTTTAGTTTAAGCATTCACTCTTAGTTTATAAGTACTCAGGTTGTATTTTGACTAAATGAACCCATCTTTTATATAACTAAATATAAATTTTAAATGGCGCGAGTCGTAGTACGTCGCAAAGTTAGCTCGTATCAAGCGCGATTTAAAAGCTACGTTTGCCCAATGTTTCTTTAATAATAATCATTAATATCGGATACCTTTATGACTCTTCCTTCTTCAGATTTACGCCTTGTTGATTTTACCAATGCTGCGCCAAGTACATTACAAACCCAAGTCATCAATGCTATCGACGATGCCAATAGTTTCTTAGATAACTTGACGGCGGTGGCTGACAATAGTACTGGCATTGCAAAATTAAGCGCTGAGCAAGCACTGGCAGATGTGATGCAGTTTGATCATATCAATCTAGCGCTAGATCGTAGCTGGGGAATCTTATCTCATCTCAATGGCGTGATGAGTAACGATGAGATTCGTCATGTCCACCACGAGCTACTGCCCAAGTTATCGGCTTACGGGACGCGGGTTGGTCAACATCAGCCACTTTTTACCCGCTATCAAACGATCGTCGATGATACCGAGTTTTTTGCGGCACTTGAGCCGGCACGTGCGCGGGCGATCGAGCTGGCACTACGTAGCTTTGAGTTATCAGGGGTGGCATTACCTAAGACTGAGCAAGATAAATTTGCTGCTATTCAAAGTGAGCTATCTACCTTATCTGCGACATTCTCAGATCATATCTTGGATGCAACCCAAGCCTTTGCATTGCCTTTAGAAGAAAGTCAGCTAAAAGGCTTAACAGAGAGCGGTTTGGCGCTATTGGCAGATGCAGGTGAACAGTTCAAGACTCGTGAGCTTGCTAATGGCACCCTGAGTCAAACAGATATAGACGCGCTTCCGACGCCTTATTATGTCGCAAGCTTGAACATTCCTGTATATCTAGCGGTTATGACCCACGCTGATGACCGCAGCTTACGGGAAACGCTGTATCGCGCTTATGTCACGCGCGCCTCTGAATTTGATACGCATACCAATGCTAAAGGTGAGTCATTAAACAATGCTGACATCATGAGCCAAATTCTCACCTTACGTGAACAAAAGGCCAAGTTATTAGGCTTTGATAATTATGCTGAAGTATCCCTATCGACTAAGATGGCAGACAGTGTCTTGGAAGTAGAGACATTCTTACGTGACTTGGCGGCCCAAGCGACCCCAGCCGCGCAGAAAGATTTAGCACAGTTACAGAGGTGTGCGCAGGATTATGGCATTGATGAATTGCAACCTTGGGATAGCGCCTACATCGCTGAGAAAGTAAAACAAAGTGAATTTAGCTTGTCACAAGAAGAGATTCGTCCTTACTTCCCACTGCCAAAAGTGACTAGCGGTTTGTTTGCCATTGTCGAACGTCTATATGGTATTACCGTACAAGAGCAAAGCTATGAGGGTGCAGATGATCATTCTGTATCACGCTGGCACGATGATGTACGCTTTTATCAGCTGTTTGACGCTGATGATCGCTTGATTGGCGGGTTTTACTTTGACTTATTTGCGCGCAGCGGTAAGCGTGGCGGTGCATGGATGAGTGGTTTTCAATCTCGTTACAGTTACGAGGAACAAAACCATCAGCAGCTACCTGTTTGCTTCATGGTTGGCAATTTTACGCCCGCACTTGATGGCAAGCCAAGCTTATTGACCCATGATGAGGTGCTGACCTTATTCCACGAATTTGGTCACGGCTTACATCATTTGTTAACTCAAGTGACGGTCGGTGATGTCGCGGGTGTCAATGGCGTCGAATGGGATGCCGTCGAGCTTCCTAGTCAGTTTATGGAAAACTGGGCTTGGGATGCTGAAGGCATTGCCCTTATTAGCAGTCATGTCGACACTGGCGAGCCACTGCCCAAGGACAAACTCGATGCACTATTGGCCGTCAAAAACTTCCAAAGCGGCCTACAAACGCTGCGCCAGATTGAGTTTGCGCTGTTTGATTTGCTGATTCACGCCCATACACCAGCACTTAATTATGAGGGTATCTTAGCGACTTTAAATGCCGTACGTAGCGATATCGCTATCATGCAAACACCTGACTATAACCGCTTTGCCAATGGCTTCAGCCATATATTCGCAGGTGGCTATGCTGCAGGTTATTACTCGTATAAATGGGCTGAGCTGCTATCAGCTGACGCGTTTAGTAAGTTTGAAGAAGACGGCATTTTTAACCCAGCAACGGGTAAAGCTTTTCGTGAGTCGATCCTGTCTGTTGGAGGCAGTTTTCCAGCCAAAACCAATTTCGAAAACTTCCGTGGCCGTAGTGCGAACATAGATGCCTTGCTACGCCATAACGGTTTCACTGATGCAAAGAATACTGATGCTGCAAATGCTCAAACAACACGCGAGGCTATCTAAATGCGCTATCAGTCATCAAGCCCTAAACGTCGATTTTTAGCAGGAGTGCGCTGTCCAAAATGCCAGGAGATGGACGCTGTGGTACAGATAAATATTGTTACGCCAGCGCCAGATGAATACATCGAATGCACAAAGTGTGGCCATTCGGAACACCGCCCTGACCCTGATGCCATCAGCGCCAAAAACCATCTTGAGGATCAGCTTGCTCGCGATGCCATGACAACAGGCACCAGTGGTACAGTCAAGTTCAAACCCTAGTTATCCAGTGTGGTTTCTAGACTACCACCTAAGCAACTCACTATTTAATACTGACTTAAGCCTATCTATCAATAGATAGGCTTTTTATTTTGAGTTTGATATAGTAGGTCTACTTATATTCTTGACACAAATCGATCATAATATGAACCGTAAAAAAATGCGCCCTTTATCGACCAAGCCTTCTAGGGCAACATCTGCGACAGCTGGCCGACGAGTTTGGATTATCCTTATTTTTGCGGTGATACTCATTGCTGTTGGTTACTTACTTTGGGTAAAACCCGAGCCAGAAGTGGTTTCACCTATCATTCAATCAACTACGATGAATAAGCAAACCGAGGCTGCTCAAGCGGCTTCGACTCCACACGTCATAACTGATGAGCCTGACACTGTACTCACTGACAGCAGTTTCACTGATGAAAGCGCCAGTGCAGACGACAATAAGGGTGTTGAAACGCGAAACCCTAAAGCTATCTTAAATGCACCGCTGCCAAAGACGGACAGCTTAGCCAAAGAAGAAATTGATCGTTTAGAAGATGAACGTAAACGCTTAGCTGAACAAGAAAAGTTGGCTGCTGAGCAATTGGCAATGAATAAACAGCTAACCGATATGAAAGCAGAACAAATCGCTCTACTTGAACAGCAAATAGCACAATTAGAAGCGGATAGCTCTACTAGTACAGAGACACAATAAACGCAGGATTTTCACAAAGAGGTCTATAATGGCGTTTCTGCAACTTACGCATGCCTCTATTTTAAATAGCAATGCACAGCTGCTTGTTTTACCTGTCAATAACGCTGGTGTCATTCTAGACCCTGTGCTCACGCGAGCCAAAACATTGTTTCCTGATAACTATCATCGTTATCATAGCGCGTGCCGTGATGGCAGTCTGAGTGTTGGCAGCTGCTTACTGTATAAGCGCACACGTGAGCAATCTGGTCTTGGCATCAGTAGTAACGGCAATCAACCGAGTTATATCGCCAACCTTGCTGTATCAAACCACCCATACTATCCTGCGCGGTCGCGTTGGCTCATCGCGGCTTTGATCGACCTACAGCAACAATTAATTCCGCTCATACGCTACCAAGGCATACGCAGAGTTGCGCTACTCGCTCGTCCGCTTATCTCCGATAATCCACGCGATCCTATATCTAATAAAAATGGGAGTATAAATTCGCTGCCTCTAGATTGGCAGACTGATACGTTGCCATTATTGACCACGTATTTACAAGACCTACCAAAACTGCGTATCGATATACATATGCCCAAAAGCATTGATTTATAAATGGCTCTCTAGCCAGTCATCATTTTTTTGCGCCCATAAAAAAACCGTCTTGGGCACCCATAAGAGCATCCCAAGGCGGTTTTTATGAATCAAACTACATCAAATACTGAGCCTTAGTTCTGCTCAACACCTTTCATCGTCAGTTTGATACGGCCGCGGTTATCAACGTCTTGCACAAGCACTTTAACGACCTGACCTTCTTTCAGATAATCAGATACATTTTCTACGCGCTCTTCTGCGATTTGTGAAATATGTACTAAACCATCAGTGTTTGGTAAAACATTCACAAATGCCCCAAAGTCGACGATACGAGCAACCGTACCTTCATAAGTTTTGCCAACTTCAACTTCAGCAGTTATTGCTTCGATTTTACCGATAGCGGCTTTAGTCGCTGCTTTGTTTTCACCAAAGATACGAATCGTACCAGCGTCATCGATATCGATAACCGCACCAGTCTCTTCGGTTAGCTGACGGATGGTTGCGCCGCCTTTACCGATAACGTCACGAATTTTGTCTGGGTTGATTTCGATAACGGCATAGTTTGGTGCATGAGCGTTGATTTCAGTACGGCTCTCAGGCAATACTTGGTTCATTGCGTCCAAGATATGGATACGACCAGCGTGGGCTTGCTTAAGCGCTTGCTCCATGATGTCAGGGGTAATACCTTCGATTTTGATATCCATCTGTAGTGCAGTGATACCGTTTTTAGAACCGGCTACTTTAAAGTCCATATCACCTAGATGATCTTCGTCACCTAAGATATCTGACAAGACAGCAAAACGCTCGCCTTCTTTAACCAGACCCATCGCGATACCAGCAACTGGTGCTTTTAATGGTACGCCTGCATCCATCAACGCCAAGCTTGCACCGCAAACAGACGCCATAGAAGATGAACCGTTTGATTCAGTGATTTCTGATACCACACGGATGACATATGGGAAGCGTTCGCTATCTGGCAGCATCGCTTGTACACCGCGGCGTGCAAGGCGACCATGGCCGATTTCACGACGCTTTGGAATACCTTCGCGGCCTGTCTCACCCACTGAGAAATGCGGGAAGTTGTAATGCAGCATGAAATGGTCACGAATCGTGCCACCTAATGAGTCAATCATGTTGACGTCACGGCTGTTACCAAGTGTGGTTGTAACTAGTGCTTGCGTCTCACCGCGGGTAAACAACGCTGAACCATGTGTATATGGTAATACACCCACTTGTACGTCAAGCGCACGAACCGTCTCAAGATCACGACCATCAATACGCGGCTTACCTGACAAGATATTGTCACGAACGGTACGATATTTAAGGTCGTTGTAGATTTCTTTTAGCTCAGACACAGTATCTGCATAAGTTTCTGACTCAGCATCACCAGCAAGCGTATCAATGATTGATTGTTTGATCTCATCAAGCTTCGTGTAGCGCTCTTGCTTATCAGTGATGGTGTATGCATCTGCAACTTGCTCACCGAACTGCTCTTTCATGCTGCTAGTCAGTGCTTGATCACGCTCAGGCGCAGAATACTGCTGCTTAGCAGTACCAATTTCTTCCGCCATTGATGCGATATTATCGATAACGATTTGCTGCTGCTGATGACCATACAATACGGCACCTAACATCTGATCTTCTGACAGCTCAGCTGCTTCAGATTCAACCATCAATACCGCTGACTTAGTACCAGCCACGACCAAATCTAGATCACTGGTTTCAAGCTGCTCAGTCGTTGGGTTTAGTACGTATTCGCCGTTAATAAAACCAACACGAGCGGCAGCGACAGGGCCATTGAATGGCGCATCAGAGATAGCCAATGCGGCTGAAGCACCGATTAATGCAGCGATGTCTGCAGACTGCGTTTTATCTGATGATACAACGGTGGCAGTAATTTGAATCTCGTTTACATAACCTTCAGGAAATAACGGACGAATCGGACGGTCGATCAAGCGAGAGGTCAGCGTTTCAAACTCGCTCGCACGGCCTTCACGTTTGCCGTAAGCACCTGGGATTTTACCCGCTGCATACATTTTTTCTTGATAGTTTACGGTCAATGGAAAGAAGTTTTGACCTTCTTTGGCTTCTGATTTTACGACTGCTGCGACAAGTACGGTCACGCCACCCATGTGTACTAATACAGAGTTTGCTTGACGAGCAATACGTCCTGTCTCGATAACGACCTGCTGGTCGCCGTACTGAAATTCACGCTTAATGGTATTAAACATTGTCATATAATCTTCCTAATGTTGACTGACAAAAGTGATATCAGCTTTAAAAAACCTGATATCTGTCATTAAAATTCTGTGTATATGGTCATTAACTGACAATCTCTCTATTAGAAATCATCTCAATCAATGCCAATAACTTTACCTAATTATTTCATATATCTTTTCGTGCTAGACATCGTACTATTATGTATATTTGGTCGTTCAATTTTGGCTTTACTATAAATACTATCAAACAGACATTAAGTCAAAAGACTTCGGCGCTAAAGACCGTCTAGGCTATGTCTACGCTCTTAAGAATCAGCTATTTACGCAGTAAGCTAAGAGACAAGTACTTTATCAGTAGTCGCTATATATTCAGTAGATATACTATCGAACTCACAAGGCATTATTTTACAGTGATTTATAGCCATTGACCAATTAATTGCAGAACAGAGACGTTATCGATAGGAAATACTGATTTTAATGCCCAATCAGCATCATTATCACTATTTTTGGTAGCTTATGTTTGTCGACCTTGATGTGTTTTAGACAAATGGTGCTATCTAAACATAGCTTTCAAAATGAATAAGCATAAAAAAAACGGCGTGAAACTATTCCACACCGTTTTTAGAAAAATCTATTTTATCGATAACAACAAACAAGTTCCAAGCAGTTAGCAAAAGTTTTAAGATTCTGCCATATAATGGCGTCCTTTGTTTTACCACCCACTCGTACTATTGTAGTTAGATTAGCGACGTAGACCTAACTGACTGATAAGAGTGGTGTAGCGACCAAGATCTTTACCTTTTAGGTAATCAAGCAATTTGCGACGCGTGTTAACCATACGGATAAGACCGCGACGGCTATGATGGTCAGCTTTATGTTCTTTGAAATGATTCTGCAAATCGTTGATACGAGCGCTCAACAAAGCTACTTGAACTTCTGGGGAGCCAGTGTCGTTTTCGCCACGTTGGTATTGAGCGATGATTTGTTCACGATCGGTATTAGTTAGCATAAATATCTCCGGCAATGCTAAAAACTTTAAAAACGGACTACAATTTGAGTCAGATTAAAAGCAGTAGAATAGTAAATAAAATAACTTGCGCGCCATTCAGGACAACCCTGCATTACTAGAGTTGACCTAGTGTACGACAAATTCAGTTAAAGATAACAACCATTTAACACGTTTGAACGTATGCATTATATTTGTTCACGTCAACACCTAGTTAAGGTGTGGATCTAACCAACATACATTATTCAAAAACTGATTTAAATGTGAGGGCAATTATAACAAAAAACTGCTGAACTATCAGCAGTTTTTCATAAAACTTGTAAATTTGGATCTGGCCTTAATGGGATGACAATTTATCAACAGATGACAATGTTTGCTTATTTGTTAACATCATCTTGTGTTGCATTGCCACCTAGCTCGTCATCGTCAAGTGGTGACGCTGTGGTGACTTCTGCCAAACTATCAGGAGTAGCATCCTCACTAGGATCAATGTCTTCTGATAATTGCTGAATTTCTTTTTCTTGCGCATCCATATTATCTGTTGAGTTACTCATGTTAGCTCCTACATTATTATTTTTCAACATATCTATTTTACAGTTACCAATACTAATATAATTATTACTACTAAGCTAAAGCCAAATGCAGCTGTGCCATTCTAGACTGAATGACACACAAAGATACTATTGGTCTTCTTTAGCATCTTCTACATTACTAGCAATACGGTCTGCTGCTGCTTCGCTGTTTTCAGTATGGTTGTCTTCAGTTTGACTCTTAAGAGCAGCGGTTGCCGATTCAGCACGTTGTTGCTCAAGTTCAGTATCATTTGGGTTAGAGTTAGACATAATATTTTCCTTAATTGTAATTATAAATAGTTGAGAATTTTTAATTTTTCATCTTTCAATAAATGAAGCAAAATTTAAGACAATGCTTTGTCGATAGCATCGACAAAATTACTGATATCATCTGGATTACGTGAAGTAATTAAGTTGCCATCGACTTGTACAGTCTTGTCGACGTACGTCGCACCAGCATTTTCTAGATCGGTTTGCAGCGTATGATAGGCTGTTAGTGTTTTGCCTTTAGCAATGCCCGTGTTGATAAGTGCCCAAGGAGCGTGGCATATCACAGCTAATGGTTTACCTGCATCATTGATAGCATTGATAATGTCATGGGCTTCTTTATTACCGCGAATGGTATCCGCATTGACCGTACCACCTGGTAATACCAATGCATCATAATCGGAAACATTTGCATCTTTTGCGAAGATATCAGCAGTAAAGGTATCACCTTTATTTACATCTTGCTGCATAGCTTGCACTTCTTTATCTTCATTAGTAGTGATCAGAAGGGTCTTGTAACCTTTGTCTTTCAGCTGGTTATTAACGTCTTCGTATTCTGCTTGCTCAAAATTATTGTGTAGTAAAAAAGCGATCGTTTTCATAATATTTCCTTTTCTGTCTGTACTTGTTTTTGTTTATTTACATTCGAGTTTTTATAATCGAATTTATTATTGCGCGATAATTTTTGTTGTTTATTATGATTTGATAAATGATTTTTGCATTAATAATAGTCATCCTCTGACATATTTTTTCTTATTAAAGAATGTCCTTTCTACATGCTTTTTATTCTTATTTTTTATTGTTATATTATTTTTCCAGTTTATTTTTCATCCAGTCTTCCCTAGCTGATGTATCTACTGTACAAAAAAAACAGGTCTCACCATAGGTGAAACCTGCAATAAAATGTGACGGTATGTGATTAGTGTAAACTATTAGTAAATTGAATAGGCCTCAGTTAACAGACTAGCTATAGCAATCACTCTATTATCAGCGCTGAATCAACTTTTTAGGCTGTAATCGACCATTAAGGCTAACGGCCCCCAATCCAAGAAATGCTCCTTGCTCATTTAGCAAGCGTATATCAACAGCTAACTCGTGCTGTAAAGGCTGCGAGATGTCCATGCTGTCTCCAGTACCGATATCAGAACCAGCAATATTGGTTTCTACTTCACTGGCATGGGATATTTGATGAGCAGCATTGCTTGCAACATAATCTCTAAGCTTACCTATCAAGCTATCGGATACGTTTAAGCGCTGTCCCATATGTACGCGCGCGCACTGTTCTTCGGTCAGTACCAACTCAGCATCGATATCAATACACGCATCGACAGGCAATAACTGAGAGTGTCGGCTATCTAAGTCTTTGTCTTCTAAAGCCGATAGTGCAATAGAGTCATCAATACTAAAATTACCGACTTGCGTGCGACGCAATGCCGTTAAATGTCCAAGCGTACCCAATGTTTTCGCAATATCCTCTGCTAATACGCGTACGTAAGTCCCTTTGGTACAAGTGACTGTCAAACAAATCTGTATATCATCAATCGCATGCAGCTCAATCGCCTTAATAATGATATCTCTCGGTGGCCTATCGATTTCAATACCAGCGCGGGCATACTCATACAGTTTTTTGCCATTTTTTTTTAATGCTGAATACATTGGTGGTATCTGCTGCTGAGGGCCCAGAAACTGCTGTGCGATAGTAGCCAATGAAACATCATCAAATGTTGGAATAGATGATTGTGCCACCACTTGACCGTCTGCATCACCCGTATCGGTTTGGCTACCAAGTAAAATCGTTGCTTGATAAGATTTGTCAGCATCCAGTTGATAATGACTAAACTTGGTCGCTTCGCCTAGGCAAATCGGCAGTAAACCAGTTGCCATCGGATCAAGCGTACCAGTATGACCAGCCTTTTTGCTATCGTGTATCGGTGACTTAAACAAATACTTCACTTTCGACACAACTTGCTGGGATGTCATACCTTTGGGTTTGTCCACCAAGATAACCCCTGAAACTTTTATTTTTTCAGGTGCTTTGCTGGCTTTTTTATCAGGTTGCTTAGACGCTATAGACATAATAATAACTTACTCGTCATTCTCGTTTTGCTCAGTTTTGGTGACGGCTTTACTGATCAAGTCCATCATGTAGTTACCACGAGCAGTCACTTCATCATAGTGAAAGCGTAGACGCGGCGTAGTACGTGTTTTTAGGCTATGGCTCAGCTCAGTACGCAAAAATCCTGCTGCTTTATTCAGTACTTTGACGCTTTCTTCGTGATTGGTCTTAGTCATGGCATCATTGAGCTCAGGCTCCATGATAGTGACATAGATATCTGCATAGCCTAAATCTGGGCTCACTTTGACACTAGAGATTGTGACAAAACCTGTCAGACGAGGATCATTGACTTCATCACGAATAAGAACAGCAAGCTCACGCTGGATCTGATCGGATAAGCGTTGTAGACGTTGGTTCATGTTGTTACCTTACTTTAATGGGTTTATTGTTATTAATATATAGAACTGTTTGCTAAAAAATGTAGTAATGATATTTGCTAAAAAAGGCCTAGCAGGGTGTACCTGATAGGCCTAAGTACAGCTGAATATCGACAGAGTATCTAGCATGCTCAGCACATTTGGCATATTGCATTGCTACATACTCTGTTATCGAACAGCGGCTTTAGATAGTACGGGCGAACTCTTGAATTTCAAAGACTTCGATCTTATCGCCAGCTTCGACATCATAGCCACGAACGGCCAGACCACATTCCATACCAGTACGTACTTCATTGACGTCTTCTTTATAGCGACGTAATGATTGCAATTGACCAGTAAAGATAACTTGGTCATCACGTAATACGCGGATAGGTTTGTTGCGATAGATTGTACCTTCAACCACCATACAACCAGCAGCCGCACCAAACTTACTAGAGCGGAATACTTCACGAACTTCTGCAACACCAAGGATTTTCTCACGATGTTCAGGAGCAAGCATACCACTCATTGCAGATTTCACATCATCAATCAAACCATAGATGACACTATAGTAACGAATATCCATGTTAGCTGTATCTGCTTTACGGCGTGCGGTGGCATCTGCACGGACGTTAAAGCCTAACAATACCGCTTCGCTAGATTCTGCAAGTGTTACGTCAGACTCAGAGATAGGACCAACACCTGAACTGATAACTCTGACTTTTACTTCATCAGTAGACAATTCATTTAGGGCAGCTAGTAGTGCTTCAAGTGAACCACGTACGTCTGTTTTCAATACAATGTTCAAGAATGACACATCGCCTTGACCCATCTGATCGAACATGCTTTCTAAACGCATGGCATTTTGACGCTCAAGTTGACGCTCACGCTCACGGTTGGTTCTAAAGGCCGCAACTTCACGGGCTTTCTTCTCGTCCGTTACTACTAAGAATTCACTACCAGCCGCAGGTGTTTCAGGCAGACCTAAAATCTCTACAGGAATAGAAGGGCCAGCTGATTTAACACGTTGACCATTCTCATCCGTTAGTGCACGTACTTTACCGTAGTGCTCACCAGCTAGAACCAAGTCGCCTTGTTTCAACGTGCCTTTCTTAACTAGAACACTAACCACAGGGCCACGACCTTTTTCCAGTCTTGATTCAATAACCACACCTTGTGCAGCACCGTCTAGTGGCGCCTCTAACTCCATTAACTCAGCTTGCAAGCTAATAAACTCTAGTAAGTCGTCGATACCTTCGCCTGTCTTGGCTGAAATACGTGCCATTGGTGTGTCGCCGCCCCACTCTTCTGAGACGACTTCTTTCGTTGTCAATTCATTGAGAACACGGTCAGGATCAGCACTTGGCTTATCCATTTTATTAATAGCAACAATGATTGGCGTACCAGCAGCACGTGCATGATCAATCGCTTCTGCCGTTTGTGGCATCATGCCATCATCAGCTGCGACGACAAGTACAACAATATCAGTTGCCTGAGCACCGCGTGAACGCATTGCGCTAAACGCTGCGTGACCTGGAGTATCAAGGAAAGTGATAACACCACGATCGGTTTTTACGTGGTAAGCACCGATATGCTGAGTAATACCACCCGCTTCACCATTCGCAACTTTCGTTTCACGAATTTTATCAAGTAGTGATGTCTTACCATGATCGACGTGACCCATGATCGTCACTACTGGCGGACGTGTTTGAACGTTACTGCTACGCTCATCAACTGCGTCTTGTAGATCGTCTTCCACTTTGGTATCACTGACTGGTACTGGGTTATGACCCATCTCTTCAACCAGTAAACTTGCAGTTGCTTGGTCAATCGTGTCTGATTCACGAGCCATTTCGCCCATTTTCATGAGTAACTTAGTCACTTCACGAGCTTTGACCGCCATACGCTGTGCCAGATCAGCAACTGAAATTTGCTCACTAATCTCAACATCATAGACGATTTTTTCAACTGGCTTTTCAAACTTATGTTGTGATGCTTGTGTTGAACGCAAACCGTTTTTACGGTTTTTGATTTCACGCTCATCTTGATTTTTACGACGACGACCACGAGCACCAGTGCTGTTTGCACCGCGCTTGATTTCGCGACGTTCTTTTTCAAATGACTCTTCTAATGCATCACCGACCAGGCCTTCAGCCAATGGTTCATCTTTACGCACTTCGGTAACAGGCTCACGATCGGTATATTTACCAGCCATTTTACGCATTTGCTCAAGTGTACGCTTTTGCGCTTCTTCAGCTTGAGTGCGGCGAGTTTCTAATTCGATTTCACGTAGACGCGCTTCTTCTTTCTCACGAGTTTCGCGAGCTTTACGCTCAGCAGCGGTTTCCACTTTAGGCTTAGTAGCAGCAACCTTTTTCTTCGGCTGCTCTTTAGGCTTGACTTCAACGGTGGCTTTGCTCGCTTTACCGCCTTTTTTAACGACAACTGACGTAGAAATATCATCGTTTTTGTCGTCTGATTTTTTGCTAGAGCCTAAGCTTGCACGCATTGCAGCTAAAGTTGCCGCTTGGCGCTCTTCTGCTTTTTTCTTGGTCGCAGCACGTTCTTCTGCTTCTTTAGCAGCACGTTCTTGAGATTCAATGAGAGCCTGCTCTCGCGCGGCTAATTCTTCAGCTATTTTCTTTGGATCCGGCTTCTCAAATACTTTCTTTTTGCGTACTTCAACATTGACGCTCTTAGATTTGCCCGAAGAGCCAGTCACACGAGCGGTACTCGTTGTCTTAGATTTGAGACTAATACGACGCTTTTCGTTTTGACCATGACTTTGTTTTAAATACGTCACCAACTTCTCTTGCTCAAACTCGGTGACTAGGTCATCCTCTGCGCGAGCAGGCAGGCCAGCATCTACTAATTGCTGCTTTACAGCACTTGTAGTTTTGCCTACCATTTCTGCCAGTTCTTTGACGGTCTTATCTGCCATTTATTATCACCTACTGTCTATTATTTGCTATATGTTCAATTCAGTTGTTGGCTACAAATGATTGGGTTAAGGCCAGTATTTACAGTATGTAGACACCAGCACTTTATTCTCAATAGCATATCACCAAAAGACAGCGATATGCAGTTACCGCTTATTCATCGAACCAAGATTCCCGAGCTTTCATGATGAGTTTTCCTGCAGTTTCGGAGTCTAATCCTTCGATATCTTCTAGATCGAAGACGGCTTGTTCTGCCAAATCATCCACGGTAATAATGTCTTTTTGTGCCATTTTATAGGCCCAGCTGACTGTCATACCTTCAAGCTCTTGGAGCTCTTGACTTGGCTCTTTCATGTTCTGTTGTTTGACCAGCTCATCAGCAATGACGACGTCTTTAGCACGTTCTTGAATCATGTCGATTGCTTCATCGTCTAACCCTTCAATGTCATAGAAGGTATCGACTGGCACATAGGCGACTTCTTCAATACTGGTAAAACCAATATCAACCAGCGCCTGCGCTAGATCTTGATCAACCTCTAAACGCTCATAAAATAATTCAATGAATGCTTTTGATTCGTTTTCTTGACGCTGTTTGTACTCTTCTTCGAGCATCATATTCAGCTTATAGCCAGTCAACTCAGAAGCCAAGCGTACGTTTTGGCCTTGTGAGCCAATCGCGCGTGCCAGTTGATCGTTGGTGCTAAAGATAATATCTGCTGTTTGAGTGTCTTCATCTAAGATGATGCTGCTTACATCAGCTGGTTCTAAAGAGCTGATGATGAACTGAGCTGGATCATCTGACCATACCACGACATCGATACGCTCACCATCTAGCTCTTGCTGTACTGCTTGGATACGTGTACCACGCATACCAATACAGGCACCGACTGGATCAATCCGATGATCGTTGGTCTTCACGGCTATTTTAGCACGGGTGCCCGGCAAGCGAGCGACGTTACGGATTTCGATAATTTGTTCTGCAATCTCAGGTACTTCTTTTTGCATCAACGCTGATAGCATTTCAGGATGCGTGCGAGATAACAATAGTTGTGCACCGCGGTTTTCACGGTTTACATGATATAAGATGGCGTTGATACGCGATTTGGCACGTAGCTGCTCACATGGCAACATTTGATCGCGTGACAAGTAGCCTTCAGCATTGTCGCCTAAGTCGATGATATAGCCATCACGGGTCTGTTTCTTGACTTCGCCATACATCATTTCACCAACACGCGGCTCAAAAGCGTCTGCCACAAGTGCGCGCTCAGCTTCACGGATTTTTTGGATGATGACCTGTTTTGCTTGAGTGGCTGCAATACGACCAAATTCAATCGATTCGATTTGCTCTTCTTTGATATCACCAATTGACCATTCTTCTTGATCAAGATCTGTGATGGCAAGCTGACAAGCAGGCATTTCATGGTCTTCATCTGCAACCACGGTCCAATAACGATAAGTGTCATAATCGCCAGTTGCACGGTCAATAGCTACTCGCACAGCCACTTCTGGCTGCTCGGTATATACTTTTTTCTTGGTCGATACCACCAAAGCGTCTTCTATGGCTTCAAAGATATCTTCAGGATTTAAGCCCTTTTCATTACTGACAGTTTCTACTACCGTTAAGATTTCACGACTCATGCTATACCTGTCCTATCATTTTTTAATTGACTTAAATTTTATAATTTGGGTGTTGCTATTATATAGTTACTATAAGCCACATAAGCTATTTGAAGATGACACTGCTGATCTATGAGCAGCTGCCTAATAATATGTAGTTAGGCATCTTCGTAAACTAAGTTGGCTTTATCAATATTACTTAATGCAATCTCAAACTGCTCACCATCGCTTGACGTCAGTTTTAAAACTTTATCATCGATACTATCTAATGTACCTGTTGCTTTACGACGTTTTTGATCACCTGTGCCGATAGCTTGAATCAAACGTAAGCTTACTGTTTGACCCACATAGGCATGCATCTGCTCATCTGAGAAAAATGCACGGTCAAAACCAGGTGAAGACACTTCTAAAATATATTCACCAGCGATAGGATCATGAACTTCTAAGATACCGCTTACTTGATGGTTCACTGCGGCACAGTCTTCGATAGTAACGTGCTTATCTTGGGCTTGCTCTTCTGGCAATGCCTCAATATAAATACGCAATAAAGAGCGACGGCCTTGTGGCGCAAATTCTATACCCCATAGCGACACATCGCAAGCGGCCACAGCAGGGGCAATAATATTAGTCAGTTCTGCAACTTTAGTCGAAAGCTTCATAATCTCTTTGTATTTTCCTATTCGCTTATCTATCGTACTCAGTAAACCGTATCAAAGCTTTGCTCTTTTCGTACTTATATATAGTAAGAATTACGGTCATTATATAATGGTAAACCACAAACATATAACAGGTATTGTGCGTTTATATAGGGACGAGCCTAAAAAACATCAAGCTCAGCCAAACAATGCTTTTATTAGTTATAAAGCACTACTATCGATAAAAGCGTGAGGAATAAAAGATAGTGTTGCTTAAGGAGCATCGTGCCAGTGGCGGCCGATGATGACCAGTGACGAGTAATATCGTACTCTATAGACCTAGAGCTTAGCATAAGTAGGATAGATACCGCGATAACACTGACCTTCAGATACAAAAAAACCCACAAACATTATGGTGGGTTAATCGGTACTGACAAATTTAGTGTACAAAACATCAGTATAAAAAGTGGTAGCGGGGGCTGGATTTGAACCAACGACCTTCGGGTTATGAGCCCGACGAGCTACCAGACTGCTCCACCCCGCATCAATCTAGAACGCATATTATAGGGAGATAATGTAGAAGTGTCAACACTTTATTTAAAAAAATTATAAATCAAGTGGTTACTACTAAAAATCCAACCTGACGCTATGCTGCGTCTGTGAAACTTGGTGCGATTGGGGGGACTTGAACCCCCACGGCTTGCGCCACCACCCCCTCAAGATGGCGTGTCTACCATTCCACCACAATCGCATTTTACTACCCTGCTCTCTAACTTCCTATCTACTATATATAATGCGTAAGGTAGGCATTAATAGATAAGGACTTGCGAAAACAGAAAAGCATTGTAAATGTAACCTACCAAAATAGCAAGCGCTGACTACTCAAAAGCCACTTATTCAGGATTTTGTGTCAATGGACGCGGCGTTTGCGGTGCTGACACTGGCGCGTCTAGACGAAACTGGTCTTCGGCCTGCTTACGCGCATGCACCGCCAGCGTCATACTGGTAATAAAGAATATGACCGTTAGTACTGCAGTCGCACGCGTCAAAAAGTTGGCAGTTCCCGCTGCACCAAATACGGTACCTGATGAGCCGGCACCAAAAGAAGCCCCAGCATCTGCCCCTTTACCATGCTGTATCAAAATCAAGCCGATCATGGCAATGGCCACGATAATATGCAGGGCTAATATAAACGTAAACATGGTGGCCTCTTTTGCCGCGTAATGACGACTGATAACGGAAAATAAAACGTAAGGTTAATAAAAATAATGACTAGCATCTCATGATACCAAATCGATTATATAAATAAGGCGCATTGTACACGATTGCAAGGGTACTGTTAAACCTACTTTTACCAACTGGTAAAACCACGCTGTCTATCAGCTATGATACTGATATCTGAGCGTTATTTATTTGATTAAGCATTCGCTTGACTAAAAGCATCAGCGACCGCTAAGAAGCTATCTGCTTTCAATGAGGCACCGCCAACCAATGCGCCATCAATCATAGAGTCAGCAGCAAAGCTATCAGCATTATCAGCATTAACGCTACCACCGTATAAGACGGTGACTGTATCGGCCATATCAGCAAAGCCCGCAACGGTTTGTTTGATATGTTGATGAGTCTTACTCACTTCTGCCACAGTCGGTACTTTACCTGTACCAATTGCCCAGACAGGTTCGTAAGCGACGAGTAGCTTTTCAGATAACGATGCTGCTAAATCTGGTTGCTGAACAAGCATATCTTTAATCACTGAGAGTTGTTCATTGATAACGTCAAGTGTTTGACCATTATCATACTGTTCTTGCGTTTCGCCGATACAGAACACCACACCAAGATTTTGAGAAAACGCATGAGACAGTTTATTTATTAGACAGTCATGAGATTCTTTATGATACTGGCGACGCTCAGAGTGACCAAGTATCGTCCAAGTAGCTCCTGTATCTGCGACTTGCTGTGCTGAGCAGTCTCCGGTGTAAGCGCCTATGCTTGCACTATGAGCGCTCACGTCTTGAGCGGCGCTGATTATTGAAGTATTTGCTAAGCGTGCACTGACTGCGGCCAAATGAATACAGCTTGGTGCTACCATCAATTTGCATTGACTATTAGAGGTTGGCATTTTAGCTTGATTTTTAGCATCAACCTTAGTCAGCAGGTCATTTAACAGCGCATCAACATCATGGCTAGTTGCTGGATTCTGCTTCCAATTACCGATCACCCAAGCTTGCATACTTATTTACCTTGTCTCATGTATTCGCGCCAATTCGGCTCATATGCGCGCCAGTATAACAAATAATTCGTAAGTGCTATAGTAGTGTGCTGCCAGAAGCACCGGTGCTTTTCAATACCTATGTTCAAAAATGACAACTAAAAACAGAGATTTTGATGTATTGATTGTTTAATCATTTGTAGAAAGCCTTTAAACTAAAATAAAGTCAAGTCGTATATTGTGTCTAACAGAAATTAAAAATTATTAAATGCTCTCTAAGTTATTACGAAAGAAGTAGAAATAACTTGCTGAATCAAAATACGTATCCATTACCGCAAATATTATTAAAGCATATATAGTAGTCTGTATTCTAAAGCGGTGTGCAAACCCTTTATCAAGGAGAGGTCATAATGTCTATTACAACCAGTAAATATGGTGGTCTAGCGCAGCAGCTCATCAGTGATGGCGTCGTTAGCGAAGCAAATATGAAAACAGCGCAGATTGAGTCGCAGGAGCAGAAAATCGGATTGGTGCCGTACCTTGTAGACAATAAACTGGCTGATTCTTATCACCTTGCTCAAATGTTATCACAAGCCTTTGGCGATCCCTTGTTCGATCTCGATGCGCTCAGCACTGATGTCATTCCAAAGGACTTAGTCGATGAAAAAATCGTCCGTAAGTTTAATGCATTGCCATTATTCAAGCGCGGCCAACGCTTATTTGTAGCGCTCAGTGATCCAACTCGTGTTGATGCTATTGATGCTATTGCCTTTAATTCTCGCTTGTCTATTGAAACGATTGTTGTTGAAGAAAACAAGCTAAAAAAGCGTATCGAAAGCGTTTACGCTGATACGATGCAGAGCTTTGACAGCTTCTCTGACAGTGACTTAAATGTTGGTTTTGAAGATGGTGATGAAGGTAACGATAACGGTGAAACGAAGCTTAGTGATGGGGTCGATGAAGCACCTGTTGTAAAATTTGTTAATAAAATGCTGGTTGACGCCATTCGTATGGGTGCTTCTGATTTGCACTTTGAACCCTATGAAAAATCTTTCCGAGTACGTTTTCGTGTTGATGGCGTGATGGAAAAAATAGCCAATCCGCCAGTCCAGCTCGCTGGCAAAATCGCAGCGCGTTTGAAAGTCATGTCGCAAATGGATATCTCAGAGCGCCGAGTACCGCAAGATGGACGTATCAAGCTCAAAATCTCTAAAACGAAAGCCATTGATTTCCGTGTGAACTCATTACCAACTTTGTTCGGTGAAAAAATCGTTTTGCGTATCCTAGATCCTTCATCAGCCATGCTTGGTATTGATGCGCTAGGGTATGAACCTGATCAGCAGGAGATGTTTTTAGAAGCGCTGCACAAACCACAAGGTATGCTACTGATTACTGGCCCTACTGGTTCTGGTAAGACAGTCTCTCTTTACACAGGTATCAATATCTTAAACACTGGTGCCACCAATATTTCAACCGCCGAAGACCCTGTGGAGATTAACCTTGAGGGTATCAATCAGGTCAATGTCAACGCCAAGGTCGGCCTAACCTTTGCTAATGCGCTCAAGTCTTTTTTGCGTCAAGATCCTGATATTGTCATGGTTGGTGAGATTCGTGACTTGGAGACTGCCGAGATCGCTATTAAAGCGGCACAAACAGGGCATATGGTACTCTCCACCCTACATACCAATTCAGCACCCGAGACATTAACGCGTTTGCGTAATATGGGTGTGGCTTCTTTTAACATTGCAACGTCAGTCAACTTAGTCATTGCGCAACGTTTGGCACGGCGACTGTGCAAGAACTGTAAAAAACCGATCAATATCCCTCGTCAAAGTTTGCTAGAGATTGGTTTTACTGATGCAGATTTGGATAATCCAGACAACGTGATTTATGAGCCAGTGGGCTGCAATGAGTGCCGTGAAGGTTATAAAGGCCGTGTAGGTATTTATGAGGTGATGAAGGTCAGCCCCGACATCTCACGTATTATTATGGAAGATGGCAATGCCATAGATATCAAAGATGCGGCGCTCAAAAATGGTTTTCGAGATCTACGCCGTTCTGGGGTCTTAAAAGTTCTGCAAGGTGTCACTAGTATTCAAGAAATGATGCGCGTTACTTCTGAATAAGTAGCATAAGCATTAAGTCGTATATGCAGCTATTAATCTTCTAGTATTTTTCTTTCTAAAGGCTCCTAACGTAGAAATACTATCTAATAGATATACTTAAAAATAAAACAGATAGGCACTGGTTTTTTGCGCTAAAATAAAGTATATCAGCCAACAATTTTGTCTGGTATTCTGCTTTATGTTTGCAATATCTATATTAGACAATTTCGAGGGTAGTAATATGGCAAAAGCTAAGACTGACATGCTGTTGGACTTTGTCTATGATGGCGTAAACCGACGTGGACAAAAGGTGAAAGGCGAAACCACTAGTCGTAGCTTAGAGTTAGCCAAAGCAACTTTACGCAAGCAAGGGATCACGGTTAAAGGTATCAAGAAGAAACCAAAACCGCTCTACACCTTCAAAAAACCAATTAAAGCCATTGATATTGCGATTTTTGCGCGACAATTGGCAACGATGATGAAAGCAGGTGTCCCGCTGACTCAATCTTTTGAAATTGTAGCAGATTCGCTTGATAATCCAAGTATGAAAGACTTGGTGCTACAAATCAAAGCTGATATCGAAGCAGGTGGCACCTTTGCTTCCGCCCTACGTAAACACCCTCGTTACTTTGATGATCTATTCTGCTCACTCGTCGAATCTGGTGAACAATCGGGTGCGCTAGAGACCATGCTTGAGCGTGTAGCGACTTACAAAGAAAAAAGCGAACTACTAAAAGCGAAGATTAAGAAAGCAGTAAAATATCCGATTGCTGTCATCGTAGTTGCCATTATCGTTACTATGATTCTACTAATAAAAGTCGTGCCTGTATTTTCAGACCTATTTGAGTCATTTGGCGCAGAGCTACCTGCTTTTACTCAAATGGTAGTGGGTATGTCTGAGTGGATGAAAGCATGGTGGTTTATTTTAATTATTTTTATCGGTGGGGCTATTATCGGATTTTCAGAAGCCAAAAAACGCTCTAAAAAATTCCGTGACTTTTTAGACCGTGCGGTACTAAAAGCACCAATTTTTGGTAATATTGCTTATCAAGCAATTATTGCTCGCTTTGCTCGTACCCTATCTACCACTTTTGCCGCTGGTGTACCTCTCATTGATGCGCTAGATTCTACTGCTGGTGCGACCAATAATGTCGTTTTTTATAATGCCACTCAGCAGATTAAAAATGACGTTTCTACTGGTCAGCAACTACAGTTCTCCATACGTTCAACCAATTTATTCCCAAGTCTAGTCATTCAAATGGTGGGTATCGGCGAAGAGTCTGGTAGCTTGGAAGACATGCTAGATAAAGTCGCTATCTACTACGAAAACGAAGTCGACAATGCCGTTGATGGTTTGACCAGCTTAATGGAACCTATGATCATGGCTGTACTGGGTGTATTAGTTGGTGGTTTGGTCATTGCGATGTACTTACCAATCTTCCAAATGGGCTCAGTCGTAGGATAATGGTTTAATGCAATTCATACAGTTACTACAAGAAAATATAGCTCTAGCCTTGGTCGTATTTGGTTTGTTAGGTCTTTGTGTTGGCAGTTTTTTAAATGTTGTGATTCATCGTATCCCACTTATGATGATTTACGGTTGGCGACAAGAATGTAGCCAATTTATGATCGAACAGGCAGATATGCCACGCGAGCATACGTTACCTATAGCGAATGTCGTGGCTACTGACCAACCCATTACTTTGAGTCGACCTGCCTCACGCTGCCCCCATTGCGCTCATAAGATCAGATGGTATGAAAACATACCCTTAATCAGCTGGCTGGCACTAAAAGGGCGCTGCTCAAACTGCAAAGCTGCGATTGGTTTGCGTTATCCTGTAGTTGAGTTAGCAACCGCTTTACTATCGGTGCTCGTGATCTACAAATTCGGTGTCAATGCAACTGGATTGTCAGCGCTCGTTTTAGTGTGGACACTAGTGGCTCTAACCGGTATTGATTTTGATACGCAGCTACTACCCGATCGCCTGACTTTTCCACTAGCAGGTCTAGGATTGGCCGTCAACTCACAAGGCTGGTTTGTCTCACCAACGCAGTCGATATGGGGTTTACTCTTCGGGTTTTTATCACTCTGGATCGTCGTTAAAGTATTCTACTTAATCACTAAGAAACATGGGATGGGACAAGGTGATTTTAAATTACTAGCAGTATTAGGTGCTTGGCTCGGGCCCATGATGTTGCCATTAATTATTTTATTGTCATCCTTGCTTGGGTCGATCGTCGGAATAATCTTGATGAAAAAACAAGGTGAGAGCAGGCCTTTTGCCTTTGGTCCTTACATTGCTATCGCAGGCATTGTTGCTTTATTATACGGCTCAGATATCGTCAGCTGGTATCTTGGTATGTATACTTACTAAGTCTTGATAGTAAGTTTTTTACCCTAATCTATAAGCATAATTATTGATAAGCAATTTCTTCATTAGTCACTGCTTTTACTACCTCTGTCAAATAAGCCATCATTATGTCAAATAAAGCCGCACAATCTTATTCGCGTCAACCACAGAATCTACAGACAAAAAACAAGACGCTCGTCGTTGGTTTAACAGGCGGGATCGGTAGTGGCAAATCCGCTGCTAGTGCTTGGTTTGCTCAGCAAGGGATCGATATTATCGATGCCGATGTGATCGCTCATGAGATCGTTACTAAAGGCAGCGATACTCTGCGCAAAATCCAAAAAAGATTCGGTGATTGGGTGTTAAATGGTGATGGGTCAATGGATAGGGCCGCTGTACGTACGCATGTATTTGCAAACCCTGAAGCGCTTATTGAGCTTGAGGCGATCACGCATCCAGCGATACGTGAGACAGCCAAAGCACAGTTAGAGTCTAGTACCTCACCTTATGTGGTATTGTCCGCACCTCTACTCATTGAGGGCGCAGAAGCTGGGCTGGCCAATTTATGCCAACGTATCCTTGTGATGGATGCCACCGAAGACACGCAGCTTGCGCGTGCCAGCCAACGTGATGGCCAGAGCATTCAAAAAATCAAAGCCATTATGACCAATCAGCTCAGTCGCGAAGAGCGTAATCGTCATGCAGACAATGTTATCCTCAACGAGAGCGATCTTGACTCTTTGTACTTACAATTAGAGCCTTTGCATCAAGAATATCTTAAACTTGCCCAGCAGCTAAAGTTCGCTGTCGATTAACCTCATACAGTGCCATACCAGTAGCAACACTGACGTTTAGGCTCTGTAGGTTGCCATGCTCGTTTCCTGACATCGGAATATAAACCAGCTCATCGCAGCTCTCCATTGTCAGGCGGCGCATCCCCTCTCCTTCTGACCCCATAATAATGGCCGTCTTGCCAGTCAAGTCAGCTGCATGTATTGGTTTGGCATCCGCATTGAGCGCTGTCCCAAACACAAAGACCCCAGCATTTTTGATTTGGGATAACGTACGTGCCAGGTTAGTGACACTAACAATCGGCATCAGCTCTGCGGCACCAACCGATACTTTAGCGACTGTGGGCGTCAGACTTGCTGCATGGTGTTTTGGACATACGACCGCATCCACACCCATTGCTACCGCGGTACGCAAGCAAGCACCAAAATTATGTGCGTCTGTGATTTGATCTAGCACTAACAATAAGCACTGTTCGCGACCAATAATGGTATCAAGTAGACCTTCATCAGCAAAACCTAGCGGACGAGCATTGAGTACCACGCCTTGATGCTGCGGGCTACCACATAGCTGTGTCAGCTTATCTTTTTGGGTCGGCTGGATACTGATACCATTAGCTTCCGCCTCAGCCATAATGGCTTGTACATGGCTGTCACTCTCGCGCCCCTGTTGCACAAACAAGCTAAGACCATCCAAAGGGCGGTGTTTAAGTAACGCATCAATGGCATGAATGCCGTAAAAATAAATGGGTTTTGCCATAACAGGCCTATTAAGTATTAGTTGGATATCGCGCTAAGCGATGGAATAAGAAGAATGTCATTGGCATTGAGCACTGCAACTCGTTGGCAATGAGGGAGCGATTAAGTCAGCACTAAAAACAGAAATAAACAATACCAATCTGATATTGTTTATTGTTTGGTCATTAATATTTGATGGCGTTAGCTGTTCACTGATGATACTAGCTTAATTGCAGCCAATGTTAACTTAATCGCATTGTTGATAATATCAACCTTCTAAATGGCAGACATACTGGACGATTTCTTCGGTACGTAGATTGAAACCGCTATTGCCTTCGACAACAAACGATTGACCAGCACGGTAGTAGCTAAACTCGTCATCACCATTAATTTTCACTTCACACTCGCCGCCGGTGATTTCGATACGCTCGGATGTATTGGTGCTAAAGTGATAATGCTCAACCAAGTTATCACAAGGTAAGATCACACCCAAGGTTTTGTGACGACCGTCTTCAAACATAATGGTATGGCTGGAACAGCGACCATCATAAGATACTGTCGCTTGGGCATTAACTGTTACGTTAGTAAATTGCGCCGCTGTCATAGTGGCTTCCTTATCAAATAATTATGGTAAAACTAAAAAATAAGTAACTGGTTACCGCTAGAGCCGCGTCATCAACACACATCTCTGCACTGAGTGCGGTATCCTTCTCTACTAGATATCTGCGTGCTAAGAGTAGCCACAGGTTCTATGAAAACGCTTTGGAATAATGACTGATTGGCATACTCTTCTCACTATACGCCTGTAATTTTACAAAATCATGACTCGTTATCATGCACCGTATGTCATCAATATAACAAGAAGAGTTTATCATTATGTGAGATTATGCTACCACATTATCTCTATAAAGTTTGTTAAAGCGACTAGGAAAATACTATTTGATGCTAAGCTTAGATAGACTTATTTATCTGCTTTTATGCCATTAACGCATCATTATACTGGGTCTATTTTTATGAATTTTGTCCGAAATCGCGCTTAGTATATAGACATAATTTTGCTATAATCAACCCTCTTAATGATTGATATTACAGCGATTACTCATTGCCAGTTTTTGATAATTTTGTGGTAATCTTCCAATCACAAATTCGATTATACACTCCCTTAATGTTTGTATTTGAGCACATTTAGCACCATACTGTTTGCCTACAATATTTATCTATTTAGTGTCGTTAAATAGATAAATTCATTGCTTTATTTACCTTATTTTATAGATGGCTTCTTAAGATTTATATGAAGTTCATTGTCTGTCATGAGAGGCGTTGATGCTAGTATCATTAACTTTACATCAGTTTGCGTTGATCGCTCAGCATGAGCTGAGTGTCGCTGAAGGCTTCAATGTCATCACTGGTGAAACAGGGGCTGGCAAGTCGTTATTGCTGGATGCACTATCCTTGTGTGTAGGTGCACGCGCAGACAGCGCGATGGTCAGACATGGCGCAGACAACGCAGATATCTATGCTCAGTTTGATGTACACAACAACAGCGTCATCGCCGAATGGTTTGCCAAGAATGATCGGGCGCTAGACGAGCCTGAAGTACTTATTCGGCGGCAGCTGAGCAATACTGGTCGCTCAAAAGCATGGTTGAATGGTTCGCCTGCCAGTTTGGCTGAGCTAAAAAGCTTGGGCGCATTACTGGTCAATATTCATAGCCAACATGCTCAGCAAGCCTTACTCAAGCCGCAGTTTGTGGTGAATTGGCTCGATGAGATGGCACAAATAACGCCACTCACGCGTCAGACAGCCAGTAGCTATCAGCAGTATCAGCAGCTAAAGCGTCGCGCTGATGATATTGCAAGTCGCGAGGCTCAGCGTCAAGACCGTATTCAACTTTTACAAAGCCAACTGGCAGACATCACCCCTCTATTGGCTGTGGACTATGCAGAAGTTGAATCTGAGCACGAGGAGCTCTCTAATATTGAAGCCTTAATGCAAGAGGCCAGCCATGGCTTGCATCTGCTCGACAACGATACCGATGAGCCAGATGTAATGACCTTGCTCGGGCAAGTAATCAAACTTTGCGATCATCAAGTTGGTGTCAGCCAAACCTTTGAGCAAGCCTCTGAGCAGCTGCATTTGGCACAGCAGCAAATCACCGAAGTAACGGCGCTCCTCTCAGACTATGCTGAGCAGCAACTACCTGACCCTGAGCGCTTACAAGCATTAGACAATCTCATCAGTTTAGGTCATCGCTTATCACGTAAGTACAACTTGCCAGCGAGCGATTTGATTGATGAAGCAAAAGCGTGGCAAGAGCAATTAGAACAGTTAGAAAACGAGCCGAGCAGTGATGCGATGGCCGCGCAAATTGAGCAAGCTTGGCAGGATTATCTAGCACTGGCCACACAGCTAAATCAAGAGCGTACAAAAGCGGCACCAACCATTAGTAAACAGCTTATAGAACAACTACAACCGCTTGCCTTACCCAATGCGCGCTGCGAGTTCGTTTTTACCAAAAAGACAGAGCCTAGCCAGTACAATGCACATGGCTGCTACGATATTGATTTATTGTTCAGTGCCAATGTCGGTATGCCCATGCAGCCACTGCATAAAATCGCCTCAGGTGGTGAGCTGTCACGAATGGCGCTGGTCATGCAAGTCTTGCAAGCAACCAGCGCTGATAACAACGCTGCCAAACCCATGCTCGTATTCGATGAAGTCGATGTCGGTATCAGCGGCGGTACGGCACAGGTGGTCGGCGAGCTACTACGCGCGCTTGGGCAAACGCAGCAATTGCTCGCGATCACGCACCAAGCACAAGTCGCGGCGCAAGCGCATCAGCATATTTTGGTACAAAAGCATCATCAAGAACAAACCGAAAGCGAGCTGGTAATCCTAACCGATCAAGCGCAAGTAGATGAGCTGGCGCGTATGTCTGGTGGTGTAACGATCACTGATGTCACTCGTGATCATGCTCGTAGCTTGCTGTCTGATGTCAAATGACACATTAATTGTCGTTAAATCATCCAGCACGATTCATCAAAAAAGTACTTGTTAAATCTTTGTGGCTATCAATAGCAGTTGGCGGGAATCTTGCTTTTCTATTGGTTATCACCATATAGTGGTCTTTCACCCTTATTATTCGGTTGCGTTTGTTTCTATGTCTAAAACCAATTTGACCCATCATTTCTTAATTGCGGCACCAGAGCTGTCAGACCCAAGGTTTGAACAGGCACTCATTTATATTTGTCGCCATGATAATCACGGTGCACTAGGTCTAATGGTCAATCGTCCGTTAGAGCAGGCGCGAGTGGGTAAACTGCTAGAAGATTTGGATATTGAGGTGACCGATCCGCAAGTGATGGAAGATGTGGCTTTAGAAGGTGGCCCTATGTATCCTGAGGTGGGCTTTGTGCTGCATACAGGTCAGCCTGAATGGGCGTCTTCTTTTGCGATTTCAGAGAATGTCTGCATCACCACCAGCCAAGATATTCTAAAGCGTATCGCGGCAGGTCAAGGCGTCGGTCACTATCAACTGTGCTTAGGTCATGCCAGCTGGGGCAAAAAACAGTTAGACCAAGAACTGGGTAACGGTGATTGGCTCGTCTGCCCTGCCGATCTGACTTTATTGTTTGATACGCCGTTCGAAGAGCGTTGGCAAATCGCCGCTGACAAAATCGGCGTCAACTTTGACTATCTTAGCAGTGACATCGGTCATGCTTAATAGCACATGTTCTATGAATTGTGCTCTATGAATACAGATAAAGAAATAAAGGATAGCCGTCACTATGGTGGATAGTACTTTTATGGTGGATAGCACAGAAGCTACAGATCATGATCTTGATATAAATGGCATTGACAGTAATGAGTCTAACCTCAATGGTCTTAGCGACTCTGAGCCAGAAATAAAGCCGCATCTTATCTTGGCGCTAGATTATGGCGTCAAAAAAATGGGCATGGCACTCGGTAATAGCCTGACCCAGACCGCACGCGCTTTTGATATCTTGGCGATGAATAATGGTCAGCCTGACTGGGACAATCTCATCGGTATTATAAAAGTCTGGGGCGTGGCACAGGTAGTGGTCGGACTGCCACTTAATATGGATGGTAGCAGCTCCATGCTCTCAAAACGCGCACATAAATTTGCGCGGCGTCTGGCTCATAGAATTATGGAGCAGCATCTGCCAGTGACCGTATCATTATGTGATGAGCGCCTGACCTCTATCGAAGCAAGAGAAATCGCATGGGACAACGGCTGGATCAAGCATGAACGTGATCCGATTGATGATATCTCTGCTTGTATCCTGATGTCGACCTACTTTGCGGATCCAAATAGTAGTATCGCTATTGATGCGGTCAAAGCAGACTAATTAGGCAAGATAGGTAGAAGACACTGTTATTTCTGTCGCACTATTTTGCTACATCGTACCTATTCACAGATAAATGACTGATTACTATGACCACTGCCCTAGACCAAGACTTGCATACTAAGTCGCAACATGGTTTTGCCCCGCTTGCTATTGCTCGTATTAGAGGCGCGCAGCGTGCAAATCAGATAGCGATTTACCTGATTTATGCTGCTATTTTGGCCTTTATAGTATTTGGTACTATTGCCAGTATCAAGACATTTCATGACAATCAACTACTGTATCAACTGTTTTATAACCTGCCCTATGCCTTGGTTGCATTGACCATTCCCATTACGCTTTATGATGCTTTTGTGGTTTATCGTTATCGCTTAAACCAACCTTCGATGATTGCCATGAGTATTGGCGTATCGACCATCATATTGATCGGTGGCTTATTATTTGCTGATACGGCATGGTTAGGGCTGTCCTGCTGGGTGGGTGTGGCATTTTTATTCAAAGTCAGTTTCAAGCGCTTTTTTAACTTTTTAGAAGTGGCAAACTCTGATGAAGAGACAGAAGCAGTAGACAATCTAGACAGCACACCCCAGTAAGCGATTAAACAAACGATCCATTCTTTAACCTATCTACTTAGCTTTACGATAATGACTATGACTACTTCTATACCAGATACGACCATCGACCATCATCTAGATACGCAAGGGCTGATCTGTCCTGAGCCTGTGATGATGCTGCACCGAGTCATCCGAAAAGCAGATAGCGGTGAGGTGATTGAGATACTGGCCACTGACCCTGCTACCACTCGCGACATTCCAAATTTCTGTCGTCATCTGGGTCATGAGCTGATGACTCAAGAAACACTGGCAGAAAACATCAACCTAGACGCTGATCCCGATGAAATCACTATTGATGGCGATGACACCACGCCAGCAAGCGCGACGCTGTATCGTTATGTGGTGAAGAAAAAAAGTGGTTAACTTATATCTGACCTATATCCGAGCATCCTATGAGTCGTGACCGCGCCGTACAGCAAAGGCAACCCAAAGCGCTGGCAGTCGATGATGAACCGTCTTATATGACTGAGTTTCGTCAAGCCATGCTAGCACGTGGTTTGGCGACGCGTACCCGTAATGCTTATGTGCGCGACTTGCGTTCTTGTGAGTTGACCAACCCACTCGCTCTGACCCGCTGGCAGCCTGATGATGTGCTGCACTGCCTTTCGCTGCTTGCCCAAGATGGTAAAACCCCACGCACCCAAGCGCGTATGCTCTCAAGTCTGCGTCAGTTCTATTTATGGATGATAGCGAGCAATCTGCGCGAAGACAATCCCTGCGAGCGTATCAAAAGCCCAAAGCTTGGACGTCCGTTACCAAAGGATTTGGCCGAGGCTGATATCGAAAACCTCCTTGCCGCTCCCGATACCAGCACCGCACTCGGACTGCGTGATAAAGCTATGCTGGAAGTGCTTTATGCCTGCGGTTTGCGCGTTAGCGAGCTGATTAATCTGTCACTTGAACAAGTGAACCTAAACGCAGGCTGGCTACAAATCACAGGTAAAGGCAATAAAACACGGCTGGTGCCACTCGGCGAATACGCAGCGGACGCACTGGAAGACTATCTGTCTCATGGGCGCGGCGATCTGATTGCCCATCTAAAATCTGGCAATTGCCAAGCGGTATTTTTGACCGCGCAAGGCGGCTATATGACGCGGCAGAACTTTTGGTATCTACTTAAGAAATACGCTCAAATTGCTAGTATTGATAAGGAACTATCACCTCATACCTTACGTCATGCCTTTGCCACTCATTTGCTCAACCACGGTGCCGACTTGCGCAGCGTACAGCTATTGCTTGGACACAGTGACTTGTCCACGACGCAAATCTATACACATGTAGCGACGGCAAGATTGCAGAAATTGCATGCGGCGCATCATCCGCGTGGATAGCTTTTGGGTAGCGCAGTGAGCAGAATTGTCATTAAATATTGATTCATGATCGTCAGAGGAATACACTGTGTCGCAAGCTCAGCCATCATCCAAGCCCACTCTCACCAAAGCGCAAGCATTTGCGTTAAAAAAATTGACCATTATGGGTTATTTGGAAGGCACGTCTTTTCTGCTGCTACTGGGTATCGCCATGCCACTCAAATATATGCTGAATATGCCTGAAATGGTGGGCTACGTCGGGCCTGTACATGGAGTGTTGTTCATCGCCTATATTGTGGTGCTCTTTATCACGGCACATAAAATCAAAATGCCGCTGTGGGCGCTCCCTGCTGGTGTGCTTGGTTCATTTTTGCCCTTTGGGCCGTTTGTGTTTGATCATGTGTTAAAGAAGCGGTTGGGACAGTAGGATTTGGGTAGTGTAAGGTTGCATGATTATTTTCAGTCTTAGATTACTTTTATCCTCGCATCGTGAAGTAAGCCGAAGCCTATCAGCCTAATTCTAATTACACTTTTCGATACGTTGAAGTAACGAGCTAATTTACTAATAATATTATTAGCTGTTAATTTATTGCCAGATTGGTTGTCTAGATAAACCCAAAAGATACCTCTTCTTACTAATCCTAGCTCAGAGTATATTTTTAAAAACTCTTTCACTAACTGCTTTTCGGGGACTAATAAACATCCTGCTAAATAGTTTGCCTGAAACTCAAGCTTTGCTACCATAGAATTATCTAAAACATCTAAGTCTGCTAAATCGCTTTCTTCTAATGAATCTTTATCTAGATACCGGCCGTGACCTAGTATAATATGTGATATTTCGTGTGCCAGTGTAAACCTATCTCTCTTTTCGTCCTCAACATCATTTTTATATATAAAAATCTCGTTACTCTCAAAATCTACTCTGCCAAGTAGATTTTTTTCATTCATAGATGCCGTGAACCGCCCCGACTATATCGGAGGCT
>NZ_LNDJ01000003.1 GCF_001444505.1 Psychrobacter piscatorii
TATTAGTGTCCTAAATTAGTTGACCACTACAATTTTTTACTTACAACACGCAACCTTTTTAACACACGTTGATTATAAATCTTTTTTTTCAAGGTGCTAATATAATTGAGTAATACTTAACTTAGATAACATAAACCATTGTTTCTAATAACTTTCATCTTGTATTATCACAGATTATTGTTTATCGAGATTTTGTAAGCTTTACTTAACTGGAGAAATTATGCGTGCTTTAACTTACCACGGTGCTAAAGATGTGCGAGTGGACAATGTCCCAGAGCCTAAACTGCAAGAAAAAGATGATGTTATTTTACGTGTGACTGCAACTGCAATTTGTGGTTCAGATTTACACTTATATCGTGGCAAAATGCCTGCAACCGAGGAAGGCGATATCTTCGGTCATGAGTTTATGGGTGTGGTTGAAGAAGTAGGCTCTGAAGTCACTGCTGTTAAAAAAGGCGATAGAGTTGTTATTCCTTTTGTTATTGCATGTGGTAACTGCTTTTTCTGTCAGCATGACCTAATGTCCGCTTGTGAGACTACAAATACAGGCCCAGGCGCTGCCATTAATAAAAAAATAATTCCGCCACCGGCTGCTTTATTTGGTTTTAGCCATTTATATGGTGGGATTCCTGGTGGACAAGCAGAATTTGTACGGGTTCCTAAAGGTAATTTTAATCCGTTCAAAGTAAATGGCTCACTGTCAGATGAGAAGGTTTTATTTTTATCAGATATTTTACCAACTGCTTGGCAGGCCGTGACTAATGCCAATATTACTAAAGGTTCAACCGTAGCTATTTATGGTGCGGGTCCTGTGGGGTTGTTATCAGCAGCTTGTGCCAAAATGTTAGGCGCTGAGCAGATCTTCGTGGTAGATCATAATGACTACCGTTTGCAGTATGCCAAAGATACGTACGGGGCTATTCCGGTTAATTTCGATAAGGTAGATGCTGCTGAATTCATCATTGAACAGACCAAAGGACATCGCGGCGTTGACGGCGTTATTGATGCGATTGGCTTTGAAGCTAAAGGCAGTATGCTAGAAACCATAATGACCAATTTGAAAATTGAAGGGTCAAGTGGTGCAGCTTTACGTCAATGTATTGCAGCTGTGCGTCGTGGCGGGGTCGTTAGTGTTCCTGGTGTGTATGCAGGACCCATTCATGGTTTCTTATTTGGTGACGCTTTTGATAAAGGGCTTACTTTCAAAATGGGCCAAACCCATGTACACAAGTATTTACCACAATTATTAGAGTATATTGAAAATGGTGATTTATCACCTGAAGCTATTATTACTCACCGTATGAATTTGTCTGACGCTGCTAAAGGTTATGAAATTTTCGAAAAGCGTGAAGAAGAATGTCGTAAAGTCATTTTAACTCCTTAATTTTTCAAATTTACCCTTAACTTTTAACATTTAAAGGTTAGGTCATAGCTGCTTTAACGAGATTATCTTAAATAATGGTTATCACTAAAGCAGCTAGTAAAAAAATCTTTGACTTGCTTTTCTCTGCACACGGCAAAAAAAATCATCCTCCAACCGATTTTCATGGGTTTAGGGATTAAAAAAACTAACTAACTGTCTTAGATGGTCTTAAAGCTTAGAAGTGTAAAGCACAATAAACTTTCTTATATTTATCAGGATCATCTTTATTAGCTACAAACCCTTTGCTAACCAACTTTACCGAGTTAAATGTTTCACCTTCATCATTAGTTATCATAACAATCAAGTTTTGATCCCCAAAACTTTGGAGTTCTTTAATCAGCTCTTTAATTGTCTTAGTTCTATCTTCCCATTGCATTATACCCAAAACATAAAACCTCTAAACGATAATTTAGCTATCATTTGACTTATATTAGTAATTAAACGATAGTAATATCTTGCTATTATCAATGAACATTAATTATTGAGTCTAAGTAATAGAGGTAGCGTTATGACCGTTCGTATTTATGTGAGAGCAAGCACTAAGGATCAAGACGCTAAGAGAGCCTTGTCTGACTTGATTAACTTTAGCCAAAGCTATGATGATAACCATGTGGAGTACGTTGAACATTTCAGTGGTACGAAACTTGATAGACCCGCACTTACTCTATTACTCAGTGACGCTGAAGAAGGCGATATTCTGCTGGTTGAAAGCGTGGATAGATTAAGCAGACTATCTCAAGATGATTTTTCGATTCTAAAGCAGCGTATCAAAGATAAGGGCTTACGATTGGTGGTGGCTGATCTACCAACCACACATACGATGAGTGACGGTATGACAGGTGAGATCCTAAAAGTGATTAACGATATGCTGATCGATTTATTAGCGACCATGGCAAAGCTTGATAATGACAAGCGTAGAGAGCGCATTAAACAAGGATTGGCCAACAGTGGCTATAAACCCACTGGTAAGAAAGCCAATACCGCAAAACACAATCGTATTAAAGCATTGGCCAGTCAAAACAATATGACAAAAGAAGAGATCGCTAAGGCGGTTGGTGTTGGCATAGCTACCGTTTATCGTGTCTTAAAGCAGGTTAATAGTGAGGTGTTTTAAATATCGACTCAACGTGACCTTTGGGCTTTATCTAAAGGCATCACAACGTCATACGAAAATCGTTTTAATGCAATAATGCTTCATTATAATCATTATATTGCATTCATAATTGTTTTTACGCAAAATGGCTTATCTATAATCGATTGAGCCACTCATAATGAATACCCATATCTCAGATCCTATTGGCGCAGTATGGCTTGTCCGTTATGCCAGCATCGAGCTGGTTTCCCCTTTATATGTCAGCAGCAGTATCGGTGGACGCAGACAAACCTATAAAGACGGTGACGTCATTCATAACGCTTATCAGGAAACCGCGCGTCCACTGGACACAATCATTGCGCACTTACAGTTTCACATGCGTCATGAAGTACTGAGTTTAGAGTTACTGGTTCGTCTATTTAAGCAGATAGGGGCAAATGACGTGCAAGCATGGGTAAACGCTGAGCCGACAGGCAGCTATGCCCGTAGAATGGCTTTCTTATATGAATGGCTTATGGATGAGCGTTTAGAGGTACCGAGTAATATAGGCGGTAACTATGTGGATGCTTTGGATACCAAGAAGTTGGTTACTTCAAGTCCTTCGCAGGTTATCAAGAACGCCCGCTGGCGTATCAATGACAACCTAGCAGGAACCCGTCATTTCTGTCCGATGCTGGTGAAAACAGAGGCCTTTACACAAGCAGCTGCACTCGATATTGCCATGATGGTTGACAAACTTAACGATGAGTTTGGGCAAGACTTACTGATGCGCGCCTCCGTATGGATGACACTACGAGAGAGTAAAGCCAGTTTTACTATAGAAGGTGAGGGAAAAGAGTTAAAACGTATTGAACGTTTTGCCGATGTGATGGCACGGCGTACCGGCACCGGCGACATTCCGCTTGACCCTGAATCACTAGCAGAGTTGCAACAAGAGATACTCGGTAGCAAAACGGTCATTCAGCAGTATGGCATCCGTCAATCACCAGTTTTTGTGTCGCATACTCAGGTCAATGGCTTTAAAGAGATTGTGCACTATATTGCGCCACCTGCTGATGACATTGCTGAAAAGCTAGCAGGGTTACAGGCATTTATGGAAAAGACTGAGGGACAATCAGCACTGATGCGTAGTGCGGTTGCTTCCTTTGCTTTTGTGTATATTCATCCGCTGGCGGATGGTAATGGCCGTGTACATCGCTTTTTGATTAATGATGTCCTCAGACGAGACCAAATCACTCATGAGCCGATTATCCTACCTATATCACAAGCCATTGCTGAGCATCCCTCAGACCGTCATGCCTATGATAAGATTTTAGACCGAGTCTCTGTGCCGCTTATGAAGCAGATCCGTGATCATTATTGCTTTGATAAACAGGTGGCTACTTACCCTGATGGTATTCGCTCAAACTTAACTGTCGAAAACACTCACCTCATTCAACCTGCTTGGCGCTTTATGGATCTAACACACCACGTTCAGTACTTATCGGGACTGATTGCTCATGTTATTGAAAAAGAGATGCATAACCAGTCACAGTACCTAAGAAAGCATGACCAGGCACGACTGGCGATAAAAGAGATTGTTGAGATGCCCAACAGCTATGCCGATAGAATCATTCGCAGCATGTTACAAAATAAAGGTGCTAAAAGTAATAAGCTACTGAAAGATTATCCATTTTTGACAAATGATGAGGTTTGGGACGATATTTTCTCTGTGGTTGTAGAAATCTTTAAAAATGAAGCAGATGGTTTGAATAGTTAGAACAACCCCTGCTATACGCGGGAAAGTCTGCCTTAGCAATTAAGCTTGAGCTGGTGTTAATATCATCGTGAACCGCCCCGATATTGTCGAAGGCTCAACGCTCCAAGAGAATACGACAATGAAAAGACAAACCTACACTCCTGAGATTAAAGAACGCGCCGTCCGTATGCTGATCGAAGCAGCAAACGACTACCCTTCCATCTGGTCAGCGATTCAAGCCATTGCCCCGAAGATTGGCTGCACGCCTGAAACCCTGCGCTCGTGGCATAAGAAGCATATAGATCAAACCATTCCTGCAAATGTGCAAGCTCAAAGTCAAGAGCAGCGTATTAAGGATCTCGAGCGCGAAAATAGAGAGCTCAAGCAAGCCAATGAGATCATCAGGAAAGCTGCTGGTCTTGAAGCCCAGGCGGAGAAGGGCCGGTAATCCCCCCAATAAATAAGAACACTCATAAATAGAGAGTAACTGCTAGAATACATCAGCAGGAGAACCCTATGAAAAAGACACGCTTTAGCGACAACCAAATCGTCAACATCCTAAAACAAGCCGAACAAGGCGTTCCTATCACCGAGCTCTGCCGTGAGCATAACATCAGCCAAAGTACCTTTTACAACTGGCGCTCAAAGTATGGCGGCATGGATGCCTCTTTAATTGCACGCTTAAAAGAACTTGAAGTTGAAAATGCACGTCTTAAGAAGATGTATGCTGATGAATGTCTTAAGTCCAATATTCTACAGGATGCTATGTCAAAAAAGTGGTAGCGCCCCAAAGGCGCAAAGCGTTGGTTTGTCACTATATTGAAGATCGTAGCATTAGCATACGCCGTGCTTGCCGTATCTTTAACATCAGCGTCACCTGTTAT
>NZ_LNDJ01000004.1 GCF_001444505.1 Psychrobacter piscatorii
AAGCTGGAGCATGGACTTTATGCACGATGCCTTAACTGATGGTCGTGCTATTAGACTGTTTAATGTCATTGATGATTATAACCGTGAAGCATTAACCATAGAGGCTGATTTCTCACTACCGGCTCAAAGAGTGATACGCAGTTTAAACCAGCTTATAGAGTACCGAGGTAAGCCTAATCAAATCAGGTGTGACAATGGCCCTGAATATATCAGCAATGATTTAAAGGATTGGGCAACTAAGCAAGGTATCGTTATCGAATACATTGAGCCTGGCAATCCTCAGCAAAATGGCTTTGTTGAACGATTTAATAAGACAGTGCGTTATAATTGGCTTAATCAAGAACTGTTTGATAGTTTAGATCAAGTGCGGCACCAGGCTGAAGCTTGGCTGTATCACTATAATAACGAAAGACCCAATATGGGTAATGGTGGCTTTACGCCGTTTCGGAAACTTAATATGGCAGCTTAGTTCTACTTATTTGGTGTTTTAAATTTGGGGGTATTTCCCTTGAATATTTGGAGGAATGGTTTTATCAATGTGCTTTTTATGCCATGATCGTAGGGTCTCAGGCGTGCAACCTATCTTTGGCGCTATGGCTGACCAGGTGGATGGGTAGTCGTCTTTAGCTTCAGTTAGCATACGGACGGCGCGCTCTTTCATTTCAGGGGTCGCGCTCTTTCATTTCAGGGGTCGCGCTCTTTCATTTCAGGGGTATAGTTTCGTGTTTTCATTGTCGTATTCTCTTGGAGCGTTGAGTCTCCGACAATCCCGGGGCGGTTCAATATTCAAGTCCTCACTAGGGTACTGTTATTACTATCTTAACATTCTATTAATTCATCGATCTTTAAAGTTCATAAAATCCAAGCTTCATAGAAGATAGTCAATACTAGGCCATCAATAACTCTACAGTGACCTCAAAATAATACTCATCTTTGATAGCAATATTTACTTTGCCTTTATGGGCATGAGCGATAGCCCGAACAATAGACAATCCTAGTCCTGTCCCTAAATGTTGACTGCTTGTCTTATCATGACGATAGAATCGTTCAAACAGCTTTTCAGCTTCACTCTGCTCTAGTGGTTTGTCTAAGCGATTAGTTAGGACGATTTTTAACAATCGTTGTTTTGCGGCTAGAGCCTCTTCTTTTGAACCATCAAGGCCGATGCCTGAGGTAATGATGGTAGCTGATACTGTGATAGTACTGGCACTCGCAGCGTAATAGATGGCATTTGACAGCAGATTAGCAAATAATCGCTGAAGCAAACCTTCATCACCTAATACTGTCACAAATTCACCCGATTTTTCAAAAGTGATCTCACGATCCTCGGCGAGCATTTCATAGTAATCAACGAGCTTGGTGATTAAGCTGTCCGTATCCACGTGACTGATTTGCGAGTCACTCAATCCTTTTTGGGTTTTTGCCAGCAGTAGCATATTATTTATCATGGCTGACAGCTGCTCTAACGTGTCATGCTGATGATGTAGCTGCTCAATATATTCATCGCCCGCTCTTGGTTTATTTAACATGACTTGCGTTTGCGTGCTGAGTGTCGCTATTGGAGTGCGCAGCTCATGGGCGATATTGTCTGAAAACCGTGACAATGATTCAAAATTACTTTCAAGCTTGGCCATCATCGAATTGTAAGATTCTGCTAGTGGTCGCAGCTCTAACGGCATATCGCTGACCGTGACTCTGTCATCCAATCTGTCAGGATTCATTGTTTTCATCTTTTGGACGATGGTCGCCAAAGGTGCAAAACCCCAGTACACACTCAACGCCGCTACTGAGACGAGTAACAAGGTAATCGCGAACAAAATCATACTAAGCTGACGATTGAACTGTAATAAATACTGATGATGCACATCTATAGGCAGTGCGATAAGCGCGAGCATTTTGTCGTCTTCAATGACCATTGCTCGATAGTATCGGCTATTGATATTCATCACAAACTGTTGCTTATCATTATCTTGTTTCAGTGATGACAGATTAAACCTTTCCCCTAGCTCTTGAGCAAAGTTATTGGGGGTACTAGACAGTATCTGCCCTTCTTTATTAGCGATAATGGTTTTTAGATCGTAATCTAGCCAAGAAGAATGCTGATGATCAGCTTCCTCTGATATCACTGCGGTAGAAGTATCTCCATCACGCATTACGTCAGGTGCCGCTCTTAGCGGCTGTTGACTATTCAATGGATATTGAGAGCTAGGTAGGGTTTGAGAAGTTATAGGGCTACTAGGTTCTATCACTCGTTTACGTAGGTTAAAAGCCGCATGGGTCATAATCTCAGCGTCCATTTGCTCAAAATGGCCTTTAACAGAACGCTGTATCCATATATAAATAATAACCTGCGATATAACAACAAATATCGTGAGCAATAGCACAGTACGCCATAATAGTGGCAAGCGCCGATTATCAAACCTATATTTCATATTAGACATTGCCAGCTTCGTGAGATGGTTTGCTATCAAGCGCTGTATCGACAGCTTCTAACCGATAGCCCATCCCGCGCACCGTATGAATCAGCTTTGCGTCATGATCATCGTCTATTTTTATACGCAGACGCCTTATCGCCACATCAATCACATTGGTATCATTTTCAAAGTTCATATCCCATACTTGGGAGGCGATGATTGAGCGTGGAAGCACTTCACCGCGACGCTCTAATAAAAACTGTAGTAAGGAAAACTCTTTTGCCGTGAGCTTAATAGGCTTATCTCCTCTATGCACCGTACGCTTGCCAATGTCCATCTTGAGATCCGCTATTTGCATAATCGTACTTTGATAGTCGGCTTGATTGGCACGTCGTAATAAGCTTTTCATCCTAACGATCAATTCTGCAAAGGCGAAAGGTTTGGTCAAATAATCATCACCACCAATCTCAATCCCCTTTATCTTGTCACTTAAGTCATCTTTTGCGGTTAGAAATAGCACGGGCGTATGCTTGCCAGCCGCTCGGTAATTACGCACCAGCTCAAAACCACTAACGTCAGGTAGCATCACATCCATCAGTATCACGCTAAATTCTTCCGTCATCAATGCATGATATCCATCTAATCCTGTTAGCTGATGATCCACGATAAACCCAGCTTCGGTTAAGCCTTTTTTTATATACTCGCCAAGCTTCAATTCATCTTCTACCAGCAGTACTTTCATGGTAATTCCTCAATACGGTCATGATTGTTTAACGTTCTAACCAGCACAGGTGACAACATTGATGGGTAACTGACAAAGATGTCATGTGCTCGTAATCAGACTGTCAGTTTTATTTTGCTAATCTATATAAACGGTACATAGGTGCTCGTTTCCAATGCCTAGCTACTATCCAATACTTAGCTACGATGAATTATTTTTATCGGTAATCAATGTAAACAACTTACAAAAGAGGTTTTATATGAAAATTCACGGCTCATTCAAAAAAAGCAGTACTGCTATCAGTCTCTGTACTTATTGGTACTACCACTGCCAATGCGCATACGACTGATCTAAGCACCTCAATCATCAATAACTGCGATGCTGTGACTGAGTTTGCAAAAAACTTGGATCATAACGATGCTCAGCTCTCAAATTCACAAATGAAAAGCTATATCGATGCGAGGGTGGCTTGTGAGATTGAACACAAAGATCAACATCTACAGTCTGAAAAATACTTTATCAATAAATATGGTAGCGATAAGTAACATCAGCTCTGATGTCATACTAAAGGATTATTGACAACATTAAAAACCATAATTGACACACTCCCACCACTTTCGCGAAGCTCAAGTGGGGGATTCTAAAAGCAGATGCTCTTAGGCGACTTTCTCACGAAGGTCGCTTATTTTCTGTTTCAACGGGCGACCTTTACTGCATCCTCCCTCCGCAGACAAAACGGCATGTCCTGCCGCTAATATGTTACGAGCCGCATTAAAATCAGCGTTCGCAACATACCTACATTTGACGCACTCAAATTTTGACTGAGTTTGTCTGTTATCGACAGCGATATGATGGCATTCAGAGCAGGTTTGGCTAGTGTATCGTGGGTTTACCTTAATCAGTAACCCACCGCGCCATTGTTGCTTGTACTCAAGCATATTGACCATCATGCCCCAGCCTTGATCTAGGATGGATTTATTTAATCCTGATTTGGCTTTGACATGATGACCTTTGTTCTCCACCGTACCACTGGCTGATTTTGACATATTGGCGACTTTTAAATCTTCACAAGCAATCATGGCGTGGCTTTTGCTGATGCTGGTGGTGATTTTATGCAAGTAGTCATGTCTGATATTGGCAATGTGGCTGTGGAGTTTTTGAATCTTGCGGTTTTGCTTTTTCCAGTTCTCACTGAATTTTACTTTCTTTGCTAGCCCTCGTTGCAGCTTGGCAAGTTTGAGTTGATTGGCTTTAAAGCTATTCTTAGGTTTAATATATTCACCGTTTGAGGTGGTGAGTAGTTTGCTGATGCCCACGTCTAAGCCAATGGCGCTTGTGGCAGGATGGCGTGGGTTCTCATCCAGTTCGCGCTCTGTGCCAAACGACACATACCAGTGCCCCGATTTCTTGCTAATGGTGACATTTTTAACCGTGCCGATGATGTCTTGCGATTTTCTAAACTTCACCAAGCCCACGCCATTCGGTAGTTTTACTCGATTGCCCTCAACACGGCAGTATTTGTCAAACTGAACCAAGCGAATTGAGTCACGCCCATCTGATTTGCGCTTAAATTTTGGCATCAACGGGCGTAGCTGGATTTCTGTGCCATCAGCCAGTTTAAAGAACTTGGGTTTGCGAGGTTTCTTTTTATTTTCTTTCAATCTGGCATGTACTTTAGGATCAAAGAAACGCGACCAAGCCGATGCCAGATCACGTACTTTTTGTTGTAAAGATACAGCGTTTGAGCTGGTTTTTAAGAACTCGAAATCAGGGTTGCTCTTTAGATCCATGATTTTATTAACAAGGTTCGTGGCATTGATAAACTCATCTTTAGCAAACATCTCAAATGAGATCGCTAGC
>NZ_LNDJ01000005.1 GCF_001444505.1 Psychrobacter piscatorii
ATTTGCGAATGTTCAACACGCCCTAAGCATCATCTAGGCTGAAGCGAACTTACCTTTGTATGCAGGTAGAACAGCATCTTTTAGCCATTGATTAAAAGGTAGGACGGCATGCTTGATCGCATCATTACCTTGTTCAGCCAGCCAGTTTAATTCAATAATTAAATCACGCATGACTTTGGGAATATCACCCAAATAGCGATCTTTGCCATCGCGTTCAGATAATCGAATAAAAATCCCTAGTACTTTTAAATGACGCTGTACGCCCATTACATTAACGTCGTTTTCAAGCTGAACCACATTATCGGCTGTGGTTAGCAATTGTTGCTTTTGTAGCTGCCAAAAGTCGTTAATCCATGCAGATACTTGGTGCTCTGGCCATTCAACATAAGCATCGCGTACCAATGATACTAAATCATAAGCATAAGAGCCGATGACGGCATCCTGAAAATCAATCACGCCTAAGCGCGATGTGTCCGCTTGGTCTTGCATGAGGTTACGACTATGATAGTCGCGATGCACAATGACTTGTGGCTGTAGCAGTATTTCATTGATGAGTGCCGATTTTAAGTTTTCCCACACCTCCTCATTCAGCTCTACGCCGATATAAGGGATAAACCACTCGCTAAACAGGTTCATTTCGCGATCTAATAACGACGTATCGTAATCTGGCAGCTGATACTGAGATTTTGCAGTCTCGACTGGTACCGTTTGCAGCGCTACTAACGTCTGCATGGCGAGCTGATAATAGTCATTGATTTGCTCTGGTGTTGCATCAGTCAGCAAATGAGCAAACTCTACTGTACCAAAGTCTTGTAGCACCAAAAAACCTTTTTCTAGATTTTGTGCGATGAGCGTCGGCACATTGATTGCAGGCGACATAAGCTTGGCAACATTGATGAACTGCCGCATGGCATCCTGCTCATCAGCAGAATCCATGACGATATGACGCGTATCTCCTGATCCGTCAGCCTCTAGCAGTTGAATGCGATGATAGCGGCGCGCACTCGCGTCACCCGGTAAACTGTCTAGATCAAAGGGCTTATCTACAAATACTTGCTGCAACCAATGCTCGAGTTGTTGTTGGCGATTGTCGTTATTGTTATCGGTCATGTCAGGCTCTATAGTGGTTTTATCAGTCATAATGGGCATCACAGGTTAAATATAAATCATAAATAATTAAAGTAGTGATAAGTCAGGCAAATACTTGCTAAAATGGTCATATCTTAAGCCGCAACAACTGCGTTAGTAGACATATCAAGATACCATTTAGTAATTTAACGATAAGCTGAAATTTTTAGCTCATTTAAAAGCAGCTTGGCTATATTATAAATTTTGGTAAATAGTGTAGCTGATTTGGTTTTTTTTGACTATGATTAGTCGTCATTATATGTAAAACAGCCAAATTCTTGAGATGACGCTATCGATGAGTGATTTTTTAGCCGTTCATTAACAACTCTGTCTTGTTGAATAATACGACTATGCAATTCAGTATCGCAATCCAATAGGCTCTGCAATCATAGGTGTGCCCTTGTTATATTCTCCGCTTTACCAAAGCATTCGTTTGATCTTATTTGGTGCCTTAGGCTTATCTAGCCTAACGGTTAATGCTGCCATCAACGATGCTGACACACAGACAACTGAGCCATCAAGTGCTGGTAGTACGAGCAGCTACCTTCCTGATACCAATAACAGTAATGTCACTCAAAGCAGTGATTACAACGATATCCGTTATAAAGACGCGCGCTCACAGATCGATAATTCTCAAAGAGCGACTCCTGCCTCTGATTTTGATGACACAGGTTTCGCAAGCGATGCTAAGTTAGAAGACAGCGCCTCCGATGATGTTTTGAATATCACAGAGATTAATGAGTCTTCTGATACCGCCTCGATACAACCATCAAATATGACAGATAGCGATCAGGTAAGCCGCGACACACGCGCTAATGCTATAGCTACACCTGAAAATACCGTAGCGGATTACCGTCAGCTAGATATCAATGATGAGAGCATTCAAGACAGTCTAGTGCGTTTGGCAGAATTTTATGAGCTTACACCAGAGACTCCTGTCTCAAATGACGTGGATAATATAGAAGATACTGAGTCAGATAACATACAGAGTACTTTAGCGCCTACAGCGCAGACCATTACAAAAGTCGGTAAAAACTTACGATTATTGCCAAACGCTATAGATAGTGCACAACGCTGTGAAGGTCAATGGGTCTATCCAAAGAGCAACCCTAATTATCAGCGTGCTGTGAATGAAGCTGGCGGTGCAAATGGACAACCCGTACCTGATGTCGACAGTATTCCCAACAATCAAGCACCTTTATTCACAGAGTCAGACTACGGTTATTACAATAATATCAACTATGCTGAGCTATCAGGTAATGTGAAAGTCGATCAGGGCACCCAGCATATCGAAGCAGAGAAAGTTGTGATTGATCTAAGCAATGGCGTGGCTGCTGCACAAGGTAGAGTCATGTTTACCGATCAGGCGACAGGACAATCACTGCAACGTAGCAATGCACCAAGCAACGCTCAAGCCAGCTTTAATGAAAGAGCAAAAAAAGGTGGTTTGATTGGGGTTGCAGACAGCTTAAATTATAATACTGAAACTGGACAATCAACAGCCAACGATGTGGCTTTTGCTAGTGTTGAGCTACAAGCACACGGCTACGCTAAACGCTTGAATAAGCCCAATGATAGTGAGTACGAGTTGGACGAGGTGATGTTTAGCACCTGTCCACCCACCAACCGTAAATGGCAATTTGATGCCAAAAGTATCGATTTGAATACTGATACAGGGCGCGGTGAAGCCTATAATACGACTTTTCGCATTGCTGACGTACCGGTCTTTTATCTCCCCTACTTTAACTTTCCAATAGACAGTCGTCGTAGTAGCGGATTTTTGTTACCAAGTGCGAGCGTGAGTAGTGAGAGCGGTGTTGAGATTGATGTTCCTTATTACTTCAACCTAGCGCCCAACTACGATGCCACGCTCAATACGCATGTATATACTGATCGTAATCCTATGCTCTCAGGTGAGTTCCGTTATTTGACCGAAAACTATGGAGAAGGCATTTTTAACGGTTCATACTTGCCTAATGACAAAGAATATAATGACGAAGATCGTAAAAGCTTTTTTTATGATCATTATTGGTCATCGAAAAGTATTCCACGGTTAAGTGGTGATGCCAAATACAGCTATGTATCAGATGCAGATTATCTTGATGATTTTGATACCTTAGGTTTATCAGATAACACGATCAATCTACCAAGGCGTGCTCGAGTTAATTATTATAATGATTACGTCGATGGTGAGTTAAAAGTAGAAACCTTCCAAACGTTAGATGCGTTTACTGATAACGGTGAGGCTCTAGAGGATAAAGACAAACCCTATTCACGCCTACCACAGCTAAAGCTCAACTATCGACTGCCGTGGGCGAAGAACTTTGACATCACTGGCGTACATGATTCTGCCTATTTTAAGAAGTCTATTGATGATGGCTCTGAGAATGAAAAGAGCGGCGCACGCATTTATAACAAAATAAGTGCCGTCTATCCGATGGAGAAGTCTTGGGGCTATATTAGACCAAAGCTAAGCCTACAGCACCTTTATACTTCCTATGATGAAGACAGCTTGGCAGACAATAACATCAGTGAAGAAGATGGTAGCCAATCCGTATTTGTGCCGCAAGCCAGTATTGATGCAGGTCTGAATTTCTACCAAGCAGGCTCACCCTTTGGCGCTTTTGATGACACCATGGGTGGCTATCGTCTGCTTAGCCCGCGGGTAAAATACACGTATTCACCGTACAAAAACCAAAATGATATTCCTAACTTCAATACTCGTATTGCCTCTATCAACTATGAGCAGCTATTTTCAGACAGTTGGTTTTTAGGTCATGACCGCTTGCAAGATCTGCACTCTATCACGCCTGGTGTCAATTATCGTTACATCGATGCAACGGGTGTGACACGTTTTGATGGTAGCATTGCAGAACAGTTCTATATAGATGATGGTCGTGTCACGCTTGATGATGAGCAACGAGTTTTCAACTCTTCTTCCTCAGGCATGGTATGGGATACCAGCACCCAACCTTATAACAATTTTTGGGTTGATGTGAGCGGTGCGCTGACTAACGACTATGATTTAAACTATATCACGACTGAGCTACGTTATCAGCCATCAGACAATAGCTTGTTCAATGTGGGCTATGTCAAGCGCCAGCGTGATGAAAATACGGATCAGTTGCCATTGTCCGCATTTACCGCCTCTGCTGTTTTCCCTATCAACAATAGCTGGCGGATATTGGCTCAAGGTCAATATGACTATAATAGTAATAAGATGCTTGATTCACTTATCGGCGTTGATTATGAAGATTGCTGTTTTGGCTTTGCAGTTTACGGTCGCCGTTACTATAATGACTTAAACGTCAAAGATGAACCAACACAAGCGGTTATGGCGGAAATTAGATTAAATGGTCTTGGTAGTGGCAGTAGCCGCTTAACACGATTGCTCTCTGATAAGATATTAGGCTTTGAACCTGTCCAAACTGCATGGAAAGACTAACGAGATTTTTTGCTAGATTATCGCACTATTTGCACAAATATTTATAAGGGGGCTGTCCTAGATAAGCAAAATTAT
>NZ_LNDJ01000006.1 GCF_001444505.1 Psychrobacter piscatorii
AGAAAAATGGTTTCAAAAGCCATACCCTAAAAAACTTCCGCCAGTTGTCTGATTAAAATCTCCCAAGTTTAAGTGTACGGGATTGACAGCAGGGATCAGTGTGTCTAAGGCTTCCTAGGTAGATTTGGGCAACTTGAGGTTTGGTAAATTCTAACGTACGGATTAAAACCACCTAGCTAGCCGGATATCCCTTGCCTTACTATTTACAGGTTCGGGTTCACAATAATTTTCACTGCTGATTCATTGTTGTGAATTAAAGTCTCAAAGCCTTTAGCAATCAAGTCATCCAATTTGATACGTTGAGTAATAAAGGGCTCAAGGTTCACTAAGCCATCTTCGACCAATTTGATGGTTTCTTGATGATTGTTTACATAACCAATAGTCCCACGTACATCGAGCTCCTTCATGACTACGCTATGTACATTTACGGAAGCTGGGTGGCTCCAGATAGAGACAATCACAACCACACCAGTAGGTTTAGTAAGTTCAACCAGCGAGTCCAATACCTTATTGACGCTGGTGCATTCAAAAGCCACGTCCACACCGCGGTTATCCGTAAGCATCATGACTTCTTCAGTCAAATCTACTTCAGTCGGATCTAAAATGTAATCGGCAATCCCACTTTCTTTAGCCTTCTCTTTGCGCTTGGTACTCAATTCAGTGAGAATGACGGTAATGCCTTTGGCTTTTAAAACTGCCGCCAATAACAATCCAATCGGACCACCGCCACCGACCAAAGCAACATCACCTGCTTTGGCGCCACTGCGCACAAAAGCATGATAGCCAACGGCTAACGGTTCAATCAAGGCTGCTTGATCTAATGGTATTTTATTAGAGATAGGATGTACCCAGCGGCGCTTGACCGCAATTTTTTCAGACAAACCACCACCGCGACCACCAAGACCAATGAAGTTCATATCTTTTGATAAGTGATAATTCTCACCAGGCGCGGTAGAAACATCATCAGCGATAATATATGGTTCAACCACGACATGCTGACCGATCTCAATATCATCAACACCCTCACCAATAGCATAAACGACGCCTGAGAATTCATGACCCATAGTGATTGGGGCAGACTCTCCTGAGATTGGGTGAGGATGACCGCAAGGGGGAATAAAAATAGGACCTTCCATAAACTCATGCAAGTCGGTACCACAGATGCCACACCAAGCGACATCGATTCCAACGGTACCCGACTCTACAGTAGGCTCTGGAATATCTTCAATACGAATATCGCCTTTGTCATAAAAACGTGCCGCTTTCATATAAATCTCCTTTGATTGTCATTAAAAAAATATTGGATGGTGCATCAAAAATTATGCTGGCATCAAACGTAGCCATAATGGATGATTGTAAATATTTGGCTGAGCAGATAAAAAATAGGCATAGATGCCCTAACCTCAAAATCATTATCCACTGCCAAAGCAAGATTGCAACCGTGAGCTACACACATATAAGCCTAAGAAAACGATATCAGATTTATGGCATTAAAAGGGCATAACATGGCAGTCAATTTGTAGTAGAAGCTGTCAAAAAGATAACAGACAACAATCGTAACTTGAGTGCAACTGTTCAGCAGCTCGAAATAGAGATGCAAACGTTATCTAATTGGCACAATAAAGCTAATCAAGGCAAACTTGCAGGAACTGAGCAGTATGATCCTAATCTTATGGCAGCTATTCAGGAAATAAAGCAGCTCAAGCGGCAGCTTAAAGTAGCTGAAGAGAAACGAGAGATCCTAAAAAAGGCGACAGCGTACTTCGCAAAGCAAAGCTAATCAGGTACGCCTTTGTCAAAGACAACCAGCACTTCTTTAGCATCACCACTATGTGCCGCGTGCTAAATGTTAAGCCATCAAGCTATGACGATTGGATAAATCGCGATATTAGTGAGCAACAGATACATTGTAACCAGTCTGAGCTACTGGTTAGAGCCGCTCACAGTGAAACTCGTGAGCGATATGATGCTGATTGACCTATGCTGTCAATCCCGCAGACATTAACTTAAGAAGTTTTATTTACTCAGCCTGATGATAATGATCAAACTACATTTGTCTTGGCATTTTATAGACCAAACCTTTTTGAATCTTAATCTAGCTGTGTTCAAGCTCAATATATTTAGTAATATTGATAATGGCATGAAATTCTTTTATAGCCTTGCTATACGCTAAATCATTCTTCAACGTACCTAAAAGCTCTCTATAGGGATATTATCGAAACAGTTGTACCGCTTGAACATCGAACCTTTAAATTAATGCTTGGCAAACCAAATCTACTGCCGTGCGCTTACTACTACATATAATAATTACACAATAAAACAAAAAGATAATATAACTTAACATTTGATAATTGAACAGTTGGTTAATATAAGGATTAAGAAGCTTAACATAAATAAGGGAAGCCTGTGAAACGTGCAGAGCAAGAGCGCTCATTACAAACTAAAAATAAGATATTATTAGCAGCCCTTACCGAGTTTGCTTCAACAGGTTTTGATGGTGTTTCAACGCGCGCCATTGCTAAAAAAGCAGAGGTGAACCATACCTTGATTAGCCATCATTTTGGTTCCAAAGAAGCGTTGTGGAAAGCCACGGCAAAATTATGTTTTGAGATTTACAGTGAACACAATTTTGAGAAGCGCAGAAACATGCAAGATGCTGAAGCTCGTACTTTAGTGAAAGTGCTGTTAAAAGATTTTATAAAGTTTTGTGCCAACTACCCCGATATTCATCATTTTTTGATACAGGCTAATCAAGGAGATTCGGAAAGACTTGACTGGTTTGTCGAAAACTATTTACGCACTATTTATGATGAAGAGCTGGATATTATTCGAAGAGCACAAAAACTAGGATTGGCTCCTCAAGGAGACAGTATGCATATTCGCTACTTATTACTGGGTGCAGCCACGTCTATTTATACCTTTGCCCCTCAATTTGCAAGATTATCTGGGAAAGACCCTTTTTCTGATGAATTTATTGAGCAGCATGTAGACTATGTTTTAACGCTTTTCACGACCTGCGCCAAAAAGCTATGAGATAGATCACAACGATCTACCTCGTAGCTTTTTTGCATTAAAGACAATTAATATTATATCAAGCCGTTATTTTGCAACATACATAGATATCGAGATTAAAAATGAGTTCAATCACTAGAAATATCTTCGGCACCATCAATAAAACTATTAATCATTGGTATATTCCACTTGTCGTTGGCATTATTTTTATTGCCACCGGGATATATACCTTTGTTTCACCACTTGAGTCTTATGCTGCGCTCGCTATTTTATTCAGCATATCTTTCATTATTTCAGGCGCTTCTGAAATTGCATTTTCTTTATTAAATAAGGAGGTACTTAATAATTGGGGTTGGTTTTTAGTCCTTGGGATTTTAACGTTAATTGTTGGTGTTCTTTTGTTTGTTAACCCGGCAGTATCGCAAGCTACCCTGCTTTTTTATGTGGGTTTTTTAGTATTGTTTCGTTCCATTAGTGCTGTCAGCCATTCATTTGAGTTAAAAGAATATGGCTTTTCTGATTGGGGGTATTTAACAGTAATAGGGGTTGTCGGTATTGTTTTCTCCTTTATCTTATTATCTAACCCTATACTTGGTGGCATGACAGTTGTTATATGGACTGGCTTAGCCCTGATAACCAGTGGCTTTTTCAGCATGTACCTTGCTTTTAAATTAAAAAGACTAAAAGACTTACCAAATAATATTTCTAATGAACTAAGAAGTAGGTTCAATTTAGTATCACAAGAAATTAATAACGTATTAAACAGTAAACAATAACTACATTCTCATTTGGTCACTGACCTATAAATATTTAAGTTAATAGCAGCTTCATTTTAAAACAACACTGAGTCATAAGACTCTTTAACCCACTAAGGGGATAATAATGAAAAAGACTAATGAAAAACAAAAAACTATCGACAGCTTTCCACATCAGCCAGATGCTAATAAAGCCTATCCACACCACTACCCACAAAACACCTTGCCGTTTGCTGACAAAATAGGCAACTATCAACGCAATATCGGTAGACCAACCGACGCTTATAAGGACAGTAAAGTCTATATCATCGGTAGTGGTATCGCGGGCTTATCCAGTGCTTACTACTTCATTCGTGATGGTAAAGTACCGGCAGAAAATATCACCTTTTTAGAGCAACTAGAGGTGTCAGGCGGCTCCATGGATGGCTCAGGTAATGCTAAGAATGGCTACATCATACGTGGTGGCCGTGAGATGGAATTTACCTACGAGAACTTTTGGGATGTCTTCCAAGATATTCCTGCAGTAGAGATGCCAGAGCCATACAGCGTACTAGATGAATATAGACTGATTAACGATGATGATCCTAACTATTCAATCGCTCGTTTGGTACATCAGCAAGGTAAAATCAAAGAAACGAATGGTGTTACTCTAAAAAAATCTGACCAATTAGCATTGATACGTCTACTACTAAAACGCAAAGAAGAATTAGATGATGTGCGAGTCAATGATTACTTTAGCGACAGCTTCTTTGAAAGTAACTTCTGGATACTTTGGAGCACCATGTTTGCCTTTGAAAAATGGCACAGCTTGCTTGAGTTAAA
>NZ_LNDJ01000007.1 GCF_001444505.1 Psychrobacter piscatorii
GATTGGCCCATATCTAGCATAAAACAGACTATCATATGTCTTTATGCCTCAATTGAGCTTATCAAATCCACTCATCACAACCCATCAAGGAGCGATCATGCGTATCACTGCCAATTTTGACGCAGGTAATATTGACGTACTTAATATAGAAGATAAAAATAATATTCAGCTCGCCATTCGTCCAGACGTTGGCGAAGAATTTTTCCAATGGTTTAACTTCCGTCTCTCTGGCGAGGTTGGAGAGGAGTACGTTCTTCATATTATGAATGCAGGGCAGGCTTCCTATCTAGAAGGGTGGGAGAATTATCAAGCAGTCGCTTCCTACGATCGTCAGCATTGGTTTCGTTTGCCTACTTCTTATCAAGATGGCAAATTAACCATCGTGGCAGAGCTGGCGTGCGAAACCATCCAAATTGCTTATTTTGCCCCTTATAGCTATGAGCGTCATCAAGATTTATTAGCCGCTGTACAGACACATCCGCTAGTGACATTAGAGCATTTAGGCGACACGCTTGATAAGCGTGACCTTACTTTGGTCAAAATTGGTGATGGCGATACTAGTAAGCGCAATATTTGGATCACTGCGCGTCAGCATCCGGGTGAAACGATGGCGGAATGGCTGGTCGAAGGTTTACTCTATAGCTTGTTAGATAGCGACAATGCCAGTAGCAGGCTATTATTAGATAAAGCCAATTTCTATATTGTGCCCAATATGAATCCTGATGGCAGTGTACGCGGGCATCTACGTACGAACGCCACAGGTACGAATCTAAACCGTGAGTGGGCAAGTCCAAGCTTGGACAAAAGCCCTGAAGTGTTTTATGTGATTAAGAAGATGGAAGAGACGGGCGTTGATCTGTTTTATGATGTGCATGGGGATGAAGCATTGCCTTATGCATTCCTTGCGGGCTCTCAAGGCACGCCAAGTTATAATGAGCGCCTCGCACATCTACGTGATCGGTTCTCAGACGTATTGAAATTAGCCAGTGCTGACTTTCAGACCGAGGTCGGCTATGAGATTGATGCGCCAGGTGAGGCGAACATGACGCTTGCAACCCATTGGGTCGCTGAGCGTTTTGATTGTCTTGCCAATACGTTAGAGATGCCATTTAAAGACAACGATAATCTACCTGATACAGAGATGGGCTGGTCACCAGAGCGTTCTATTCAGTTAGGGGAAGCATCGCTTATCGCCATGCTAGCCGTCGTTGATGATTTACGTTAATTGACGCTAACTGAAGATTTAGATAGACAGTCGTTGTTCAAACGCTAGTAAGTACTCACTTACTAGCGTTTTTTATTTATCAGATATTTATGTGTATAGTTATGATTTTCCTATAGTAAACAATTATATAAAGCGTTCGCCACTTTTAAAATAATACTGAAAAATGATCAATAGTGGCTGTATGAAGTACAACACTTTCATAACAATGGATACCATGACGGCGGATAAAATGTAGCGTGTAACTAATAATATAACCATAAGTTAAATAATCAAATAATCAAATAATCAAATAATCAAATAATCAAATAATCAAATAATCAAATAATCAAATAATCAAATAATCAGGATGGTTGCAATCATGAGTAAAACTAAAACAATTTTAATTACCGGTAGCACAGATGGCATTGGTAAATTGGCTGCTTTAAAGCTAGCAGAGGCTGGGCATCAAGTGTACCTGCATGGCCGCGATGCTGACAAACTTGCCAGCGTCATTGCAGAAGTTCAAGCAGTGGCAACAGGCGATGCGGTAGATCATATTGATGGATTTGTCGCTGATTTCTCTGACTTAACGGCTGTACTCAAGATGGCCACAGACGTCAATGAAAAGCTACCAAAGCTGGATGTATTGATAAACAACGCAGGGATTTATACCACGGCATCAGCGATAACTAAAGATGGTTTGGACGTACGCTTTGTGGTCAATTACCTAGCGCCTTATGAGTTAACAAACGCGCTACTACCGTTACTCAAGCAATCTAGTAAAGCGCGTATCGTAAATCTGAGCTCGGCTGCTCAAGCACCAATATCATATAAGGCATTTGTAGGACAAGAGCGTCTCGATGACAAAGCTGCCTATGCGCAAAGTAAGCTGGCACTCACGATGTGGAGTATGGATTTGGCAGATAGAGTCGCTAGCGATGGTATCAATGTGATCGCTGTTAACCCAGGCTCACTGCTGAACACCAAGATGGTTGATGAAGCCTACGGTCATCACTGGTCATCAGCAGATAAAGGCGCAAATATCTTAACAGCATTGGCTGTCTCGGACGAGTTCGCGGACGACACGGGTAAATACTTTGACAACGATATCAAAGATGGTGCACATGGCGCTGCTAGGGGCGAATTTGGTCAACCGCATGCCGATGCGTTAGACAAAGAAGCCATTGCAGAGCTAGAAAGCCAAACACAGCAGGTGTTACAGTCGTTATATTAAAAATATATTACCTCCTGTTAAGCGCTATTTACTTCAGTACTGTCCACATAAGAGCTCTGTTCAATTTATTTATTATTAGGAATAAAAACAATGCAAAATCAGACAATAAAAGCCATTGGCTATCAAGACAACCTAGCTATCGATAACGAACAAGCGCTACAAGACATTACCCTTGATAAGCCAACTGCATCAGGCCATGACATTCTGGTAGAGGTCAAAGCCATATCCGTCAACCCAGTGGATTATAAGATCCGTCAATCGCGTCCTGCACCAGAGGGTGAGTATGCAGTGATTGGCTGGGATGCGGCGGGCATCGTGACAGCGGTTGGCGACGAGGTAAGCCTATTCTCAGTCGGGGATAAGGTCTATTACGCAGGGGAATTGACTCGTTCGGGCAGTAATGCTGAATATCAGCTGGTTGATGAGCGTATTGTTGGGCGTATGCCAGCATCGTTGTCATTTGCAGAAGCGGCAGCATTACCACTCACCACGATCACGGCTTGGGAGATGTTATTTGAGCGCCTGCAAGTACCTGTTACTAATAATTCGGCAGACAAAAACGGTAGTGATGAGCGTGATAATGACGTCTCGGTATTAGTCATTGGTGCGGCAGGCGGCGTTGGTTCTATCTTAACGCAGTTATTAAAAATACGAACTTCTGCCACGATTATTGGCACTGCATCACGAGATGAGAGCGTAAAGTGGTTAAAGGATTTAGGCGCAGATCATGTTATCAATCATCGTAACCCATTGTTTCAAGAGCTACAGAAGACAGGTATCACTGAGGTGGATTATGTCATCAGTCTAAACAACACCGAAGAGCATTATGAAGAAATCATCAAATGCTTAAAGCCACAAGGTAAATTAGGGCTCATCGATGATCCTGACTCACTAGACGCCAAGCTACTTAAAACTAAATGTCTGAGCCTACATTGGGAGTTTATGTTTACGCGATCTATGTTCCATACGCCAGATATGCTTGAACAGCATCGTTTATTAACGGACGTCGCCAACATGATTGATGCAGGCGAGATCAAGACCACCGTTGCCTATCATCTTGGCACTATCACGGCTGAGCATCTACGCAGTGCACACCAAATGCTAGAAAACCAGCAAGCACATGGCAAGATTGTATTAGAAGGTTGGCCTGCTTAGGACTTAGAGCATTAGAAAGGATGAATTTAAAACCAAAATAGAAAACCACCCCAGCTTGAATGGCTAGGGTGGTTTTTTTGGGGGTTTGCGTGGTTATATAATTAGTCGTACTTCAATAGCTAATAGTAATTCCGTCACGCAGGGTAACCAAAAGCGCTATTCTACTGATGAAATTGAAGAAATGGGTGTTGAATATAAGAAAATAGACTCAGGAACAAAAATTGACATGCATCGCAAACAAACCGAAATGATCAAACAATATGAAAAAGAGAGTGGCAAGCTTATGGAAACAACAGTCATCCAGTTAATCGTGAGGTTTTTGATAAAGATAAAGGTCAATATTGGAAAGATCGTTTAAACCAACTGCAAGGAGATTAATGTGAGTTCATTCAATACAGTGGAAAAGTTGTTATCTGAAAAAAATCATGCTGCATGTCTAATGCAAAAAAAAACTGAAAAGAAAGAAAGTACAGAAACTATTCTTTTAGAGTATGGTGTTAAAAAGGACAGTGGTTTTTTTAAATTATATACAAAATATTTTTTAAGATTTTTAAATTGCCGTTATGGCGCAAGTGAAGTAGTTGATCCACTTCCTCCACAAGGTTTCTCAGCTAAAATGGCACATGACTATTTGAATCGCCCCGACTATATCGGAGAGTGTTTTACTTGAGTCAG
>NZ_LNDJ01000008.1 GCF_001444505.1 Psychrobacter piscatorii
CCGCGAGTACAGCGTAAATTGCCAAGCTTAAATAGCTGATGTTTTTAGTACAAGACACATTCTCATGATACAAAAGAGCCAGTCACATAATGACTGGCTTTTTTTGATCTATAAACCCTAAAATGATTAGTCTAAAAACGATTAGTCTAAAAAAAAGACTTAGCAAACGTCTCCTTTAAACTCTTTGGCTCACGGCGCTTGACGTCGTTGAGTTTATGGCGAGTCTCGGAGGCGACTTGATAGGCCTTGAGACGCGACTGTTGTAAGTTTCCGATAGGACGGTTCTCTTCAAGACAGCGAAATGGGGTAAAGGATAGATTCTCCATAATCTCAAAATTACCGTCATCTGGTACGTCCTGGCAAGGAAGGGTTAAACGCGCTACGGTGACAAAGGGCGTATCCGACTCTTGCCACTGCGTCGTAATCTCTTCAATCGGCTGCTTTTTGAGATTACGGCATAGCTGAATCTGGATATCAAACTGATAATCATGTTCGCGTATCTCCTCGATGATAAGCGGTCGCAGCGCCTCTTCGCGGGCGTTGACATCGACATCACGGCGCGTGACTTTTTTGACAGAAGCGGCTGTTGGCGTTGCCCGTATCTTTGCCATATAATCACCATGACGCACCACACCTTGCGAATGAAAGTCGTATAACAAGGTGTTTTTTGGTTCAATCCTCGTAAAGCCGCCGATAGCTTTAAAGGTTTTAATCGACTCTTTGGTTGGTAATCTTGAGCCGTAATTGGTCAGCCAGTTAAACGCCAACTGCGCTTTACCGATCGCGCCCTTCTCCGTGTATTTAGGTAATTCCAAAAACAGTCTTGATAGATAGGTATACTCCTCAATTCTATTGCAAAAGAACACCGGATGATTGATAAAGTTATAATCAAAGGTCGTACTGTCCTCCTCACCGGGAGCGAGCTTCTTACCCGGTACGTCAAAGACTTTAATCGCGAGACCTTGAGCAAAGCCCAACTTACGATCAGCGAATACTCGAGATGAACCGTTGGACAAACGAATCACCGCATCATGAATGCCCGCTTTAGCATACAAACCTTGCGCGTATTCTTTGGGAATATCATCTAATATCTCAAACTTGGCTTTTAGTGCGCAGTACCCCTTGGCATGGGCATCACGCGTGTGATAATCGATATTGCTGGCTTTGTCACTACGCGCAATATAGCTTTTGATATCGTCGGTAATAGTACGAATGTTTTTTTCGTCCTCAGCATTTAATTCGATATATTTTGGATCGTAAGGGACGTATTTGGGTTTAAATAATTTTTTTAGCATTATATTTCCTAATTTTATTCATGATTATTATTGTTAAGTGGTGACTATTACAAATGGTACTGAGAGTTAAGACAGCTCGCTAATCCATTTTAGCGCCGATAAACTCGGAATAAAAAAGTACTCGCCGCCGTGCAAGGTATTAAAGGTTTCAATACCATGGTAGCGTTTGCGAATTGGATCAGCCGGAACAGTAAAGGTATCTGCATCGCTGTCTTTATCACTTCCTCCTTTATCACCAGAGTGCAAACCAACCATAGGATCTTTTTCTTCGCCTAAGCTCATAAAGTTGCCATCGTTGATCCACTGTGATTGCAAGAACTCAACCGTCTCCATAGCATGAGCATTAATACCAATAAAAAACAGACCGCGATCTTTGCCATCGTCCTCTATTACATCGGGTGGCACAACTTCACCAAAGCCCACGCTACGTCTAACGATACGGTGAATACGCACATCGGATAAAATAAAATCTTCGCTATCGCGTGGGTTCATACGCCTGATATGCGCGCCAAACGGACACTTTTTACCGTAAGGATCGTCTTTATAACCAAAGTCGTTATTGCGGCTAGGATCATCGCCAAGCGCTTTATCATCATGATCGGGAGACAAAATGAGCGGCGCGCCTGAACGCCAGCGTCCCCACATTTTTGCACCCAGCAGCTCCGCCTCTTCCTCGCTGTCGGTATTATCTTTGCGGTATTTATTAAAAGCAGCAACATGGCTATGATAAGCACGTAACACCATAAACGAGCCGTTCTTGCCTAAGACTTCAGGCTGCGGCATAGGCGCAACCAGCCCTGCCTCCCCTTCGTAACCGAGCACAAACTCCCCTGCGGCAATAGGATCGCCGTCATGGTTCGAAGGCGTCTGAATACCACTGCCTTGAATCTCAGGATTACTGATACCATCACGATAACCAAAGACGTTTTTGACGTTGTCATTTGAACCAAAGTCCTGCTCGATTAGGATTTCTACATCACCATTAGCAGGATTGTCCACATCGATATGATCGGTAAGATTATCTCGAAGCTCGTCAAGTTTGGCCTGCCATTTATCTTTGGTATCAGCGATAATAGCCGCGCCCACATGGATATCACCCTTATCCCCAAAAGGTGCCATCCAATTCTCAGGGGCATTAACATCAAAATCGCGCAACTGCTCAGCACGCGCTGCCATACCTGCTTTAAAAGACTCAGGAAAGCTATCAAGTGATGACTGCGGTACACCTAACGCTTGTAGACCCTCGTAAGTCATGACGATAGACAGCGTGGCTTGCATGTCTTTGTGCCAGTCTTCACTACCGGTTACATGAGGCAACACCTGCGCTAGCATTTGTTTGCCAACGTCAGCATTATTGATTTTTAGTGCTACTACCGTGCCAAAATATGGGGCGGGACGCTCACGTAGAACGATGGATTGAATATCTTTTAGCTGCATGGTGACGAGATTGGGGTTAAAGACCCCGCGCGCCCTACGAGCCATCATCTCAATACCGTCACCGACTTCCTCTTTCACCCCTTTAAGCCACGTCTCAAAATCACTGTTTTCGATGCGATTGCCAAACTCATCTTTTAAGTCTTGCAACTTATCGGTCAATCCCGTTAAAGGTTTGTTATCATCATTACTCATACATCGCCCTATTCATTTTTTATCGTTATTAAAGTATGACCGTATCAAAGCCCTGAAATTTATGCGCTTAAAAATACAATGTCTAAAAAATTAGTTTGTTTGCGCTTCATCTAAAGCTTTATTGATGCCTTTAACAATACGCTCATGACGGCGAATATCTTGTACCGTCAGATGCGGGACGCCTACGTACCAACCTGCAGCGGTAATCTGATGATCAAGAATAAACTGCTTAACACTTGGGTCTTTGATACCCGGCCAGCCCTCGACATTGCCGAATAAAATATCCATGAGTTCAGGAATTTTGGTGGCGAAATCATCAATATAAGGATCCCAGTCACCGTCATAAGCGGTGCAAAAAAGCACTCTTGTATCATTATCTAAAAAGACGAAGCGCAAATCGTGCAAAGTGCCTACCCTTGTCGCGCCTTTTAGATTGCCCCCGGCTATTTTTAGAATCTCTTTGAGACGGGCAGCGCCGCCGTCTTTTAGCGGTGCGATAACGGTAAGCTCGGATACTTTGCCTGACTTTAGACCTTTCTCGCCTGCGCTAGAGGTTGAGTGATCATAACCATCATTGCCGCCCTCTTTTAAATTCGCCACTAACAGATCTGCCCGCAGTTTAAAGGCATCCATAGACTCAGTGATTCTATCTTTCAGATCTTCTGAATTATCGATAATGCGCTCTTTATTATTGTTTTTACTCATAAGTCTCTCCTATATGATTGCTGTTGAGCTATTACCATAGCAAAAACGGTAAAAGGCTCAAGTAATAGCAGACTAATCACACAAAACAAAACATAGGTTTAACAATAACGTTTTAAATTGCAGCAGTGTTACAAAGATAGACGGCGCACTTACCGGCGCAATAAATCTTGGTCGTACTTATTAAGTCTTTAAAAGCATGACTGTTTTTGTACTTGTTATTAAATACTAAAAAAGCTTGGCTACTCTAGGTAACCAAGCTTTGAAATCATACTTCGAGTTTTTATAACTATTTATATAGTCAGTTCAAAATAAAATTGTT
>NZ_LNDJ01000009.1 GCF_001444505.1 Psychrobacter piscatorii
CTGGTTCGAGCCCAGGTTGGAGAGCCACATTTTAGTAGTAAACCTTTTGAGTCACTATAGATTCAATTATGGCATTTGCCAAAACCCCCATCAGTTTGATGGGGGTTTTTTTATGGCTTAGATTTGAAAGCAACTCTGCACTTACTCTACTGTCTTAATTAGCTTGGCAGCATAGGCAGCCAAACCACCAAGGCCAAAAGCGTCACTAATAACACAGGAGGCGTAATCAGCAGGCCTATTTTTATATATTGTCCCCAACTGATTTTGTAGTTTTTTTCTGCCAACACATGCAACCATAATAACGTCGCAAGACTGCCAATCGGTGTAAACTTGGGTCCCAAATCGTTGCCTATTACATTGGCATAAATCATCAGTTCTCGCGTCGCAGCGGGCACTTGCGCCTGATCAATCGCGAGCGCACCGACCAAAGTCGCTGGCATATTATTCATGATAGACGCGACAATGGCAGATAAAAACCCAGTCCCTACTGTGGCAATGACTGCGCCCTGCCCTCCTAGCCAGTTGAGAACCTGCGCGCCATAGGCGGTAAGACCTGCATTGCCCAAGCCATACACCACCAAATACATACCAATTGAAAACAGGACGATTTGCCAAGGGGCTTTGCGTACAACATCACTTATAGAAATCACCGCGCCGCGTCCGCCTTGCCACAAACGACCAGCGATGACCATCAGTACCAGAGCCGCCGCACCTGTGACGAGTGAAATAGGCAACCCTAGCGGCTCGGTCGCAAAATAAGCAACCAATAGCAAGCCTAACAATGGAAAAGCGGCGCGAAACACCAATGGATCGGTAATAGCGGATGCAGGGGCACTTAGATTATCGACTGGATAATGCTTGGGGATATGACGGGCATACACCATCCACAACACCAGTAGCGTCGCCACAACAGACACGATATTCACGGGCACCATAACTGCCGCATAACGCCCAAAACCAATAGCAAAATAATTGGCGCTAACGATATTAACTAAATTTGAGGTGACCAAGGGCAGACTTGCCGTATCAGCGATAAAACCCGTCGCAATGATAAAAGCTAAAGCGGAAGGTGGTGCAAAATTAAGGCGCAGCAAGATCGCAATCACAATGGGCGTCAGTAATAGCGCCGCCCCATCATTGGCAAAAAACGCAGAAATAAACGCACCCAATATAACAATCATCGGAAACAGCAGTCGCCCTTGCCCATTGCCAAGGCGTGCCACATGCAGCGCTGCCCAACCAAAAAACCCTGCTCTATCTAAGATAAGCGAGATGATGATCAGTGCCACAAAAGTAAAGGTCGCATCCCAAACAATATCCCAAACGATACCAACATCTGATAGCTGCACGACGCCAAGCGCTAACGCGACCAAGGCGCCGCCCATCGCACTCCAACCGATACCCAACCCTTTCGGTTGCCAGATGACCAACACCAGAGTAACAACAAAAATAGCGAACGCAAGCATGGCACAGCCTTACTTAGATAATAATATTAATGTGATTGTATTAACGTGACGGTCTTAGCGTAACCGTATCAAAGCGACTTTTGATTGACGCGGTTCGATAGTTCTTCAGCGCTCTCGACGCGTTCTGAATAGCGATCGGTAAGATACGCTGAGCGCCCGCGTGTGAGCCAAGTAAATTTCACCAACTCTTCGCAGACATCAACAAGACGCAGATATAGCGGCGACATATCCATGCGATTGTCGTCATTGAACTCCAAAAAAGCTTTGGGTATAGAGGACTGATTGGGGATAGTGATCATCCGCATCCAACGCCCAAGAATACGCATTTGATTGACCGTATTAAAGCTTTGACTGCCACCGCTGACTTGCATCAGTGCTAGTGTTTTACCTTGAGTTGGACGTACGCCACCTAACGACAGCGGTATCCAGTCGATTTGCGCTTTCATAATACTGGTGATACTGCCATGACGCTCTGGACTCACCCACAGCATGCCTTCTGACCACTGTGCCAGCTCGCGCAATTCTTGCACTTTGGGATGGTCTGAGTCTACATCGTCAGGCAGTGGCAAGCCTGATGGGTCAAACATTTTTACTTCACAACCATACCAGCGTAACAGTCGGCTCGCCTCTTCCGCGGCCAATCTAGAGAATGAGCGCGCGCGGACAGAGCCGTACAACACCAATATTTTGGGCGCATGACGTGGGTCATTGGGCGCGATTAACGACTCAATATCGATTGGTTGAATATTTTCGACATCGATATTGGGCAAATCGTCAAAGCTAGAATTTGCTGAAGCAGTAGACTCCATTATTGATGCTGGTTCGGCCTTAGTGCTTGTCATGATAAATGACCTCTCCATCTTCTTTGGTGAAGCTACTGACTGGATTTGCTAGCAGTTCAAACACGCGCTCTGAAGGACGACATAAGGTCGCACCTTTATCAGTCACCACGATCGGACGATTGATCAAAATAGGATGTGCGATCATGGCATCGATAATGTGATCATTAGAAAGCTCAGGATTGTCTAGGCCAAGCTCATCATTAACCGCCTCTTTACTTCTTAGCAACTCTCTTGGAGAGATTTGCATTTGGGCTAATAACTCAACTAAGCGTGCTCGTGTTGGTGGGTTTTTTAGATATTCCACCACTTCTGGCGTCTCTCCTGATGCTTTCATAATAGCAAGTGTATTGCGAGAGGTTCCGCAGTTAGGATTATGAAAAATTAAAGGTTTCATCGTCATCTTACCTATTTTATAAGTATGTTTATTGAATCGATTATTGGTTTAATGATTATCTTGCTCAGCAGATTCACTTACCCTGCAGCCACTTAAACTGTCGATGAGTGAGGCACACAATTCTGGATGGCCTGCACAGCAGTCTTGTAATAAAAATTGAATGACGCTATCCATATGTGAGAGCGACGCCCGATAGATAATTTGCCGACTCTGTCGCTGTGAGACCACCCACCCTGCTCGTGCCAGCACTGCTAGATGCGCCGACATGGTATTGTGCGGCACAGAGAGCTGACGGGCTACCTCACCCGCAGGGAGTCCTTCAGGCTCGTGGCTGACCAGCAACCTAAAAGCATTTAGACGAGTGTCTTGAGAGAGTGCAGCAAAGCTTGCAGTAGCAGTAGTTATTTCCATATGTCCAATAATATAGACATATGGAAATAATTCAATGATTTTTGGATGAAATTTTTTCTTTTGGAAGTATCAAAGAACACTCACCATCGTTCAATGAACCAAACTACTTCTAGCACTAATAGCTATTGTTCTTGGGAGTAACATTGGATAAATTGATTGTATTTATAGTTAGAGCTTATGGGTTATAACAAGCGCGGTATTACCTAACGCTATAACTTACCGCTGATTTGATCGGTTGTATACTCGACCTACATGAATCAAGCTGATCAGCTTGATCAGTGGCTTTATAAGTAGCTGTGCACTACCAAGAATAAACAGACACGTCCCATCTGTGGTGAGCGACTCTTTTAAAAAGAAAAAACTACCAATCAAAAACTAAATAGCGATAAGTAAATCATTGACTGCGCCTAATGCATCATAGCGGCGCTGTATCACAATATGGTCTTGTCCAATATCAACATCTAGCTTTTTACTATCACTCAAAATGCATTCCTTATATATCTATATTTATTAGGCAAACAGATATATCAGGCTGCAAATGCCGCTGTCAACAGAAGGCGCTGTAAGGCGTACGAGAATAAAACATTCAAGCCTGTGACAATGGTCTATTGACGATTTTTAGATCACTTTGCCCTTACATTTTCACTGCTGATAGTATCAACAAATAAGAACACCTGATTGGAACTAACATTATTGTGGCATGCTTGCCTACAACATATCGAAAAAATATACAGACACAAAAAAACCTCAAACAATCT
>NZ_LNDJ01000010.1 GCF_001444505.1 Psychrobacter piscatorii
GCAAGGTTATGCTCTACCACTGAGCTAATCCCGCTGATTCATCGTTTGATTAACTATCATCAGATGATGAAGGCGTATTATACGCAGTTTTTTTTATGTGTCAACACCTATGATAAAAAAAATTGAAGTTATTAAAATAGGCATGTCTTCTATCTACAAATGTATGTTATAACGGTTCATTATAATATGTATTCCAAAAGCTTTGCATACATAAATAAGCTGGTATACATATTATGATTTAATCACATTCACAATTATCAATACTTACGAAGATAAGTTATAAGGATAAAAAATGAGTCAACAGTATACTATCGCTGATTATTTGTTTGATCGTGTCGCAGAAGCAGGTGCCTCTGAGATATTCGGCGTACCAGGCGATTTTAACTTAACCTTTTTGGACAATGTCCTTGCTTCTGATAAGCTGCGCTGGGTGGGTAACACCAATGAGCTAAATGCTGGCTATGCGGCTGATGGCTACGCCCGCGAGCGTGGGTTTGCCGCCATGGTGACGACTTTTGGCGTAGGCGAGCTGTCAGCGATTAACGCGACCGCAGGCTCTTTTGCTGAGTACGCGCCAGTATTGCACATCGTAGGTGCACCAAGCACAGCTTTGCAAGACGCAAAACGCCGTATTCATCATTCGCTTGGCGATGGCGTATTTAATCATTTTATTAAGATGGTTGAGCCCGTGACGGTAGCACGAGCGCAGCTTACTCCTGAAAATGCCGCCTCAGAAATTGATCGAGTAATTCGATTGATTCTCAAAAAGCATCGCCCAGGTTATCTGCTGCTATCACCTGACGTTGCGCGTCAGCCTATTTATCCGCCAACAACCAAGCTGATTGATAGCCAAGAAGACATCACCAGTCAATCGGCATTGGCAGATTTCAAGCAAGCGCTCACCGAGTTCTTGCCAAACAAAACCACGACGCTCATGGCAGATTTGATGGTGCATCGTTTGGGGTTGCAGTCACAGCTCAAAGCACTGATTGCTGATACAGACATTCCTTATACCACGCTATCGTGGGGCAAAACGCTGCTTGATGAAAACAGCGAGCGCTGGGCCGGGACTTATGCAGGCGTTGCCTCGCGTCCCATTGTCAAAGACGCGGTAGAAAACTGCGAATGTCTGATCAAAGTAGGGGTGCAATATACCGACACGACCACCGCGGGATTTAGCCAAGATATTGACGAGAGTATAGTAGTAGACTTGCATTATGAGCGTGCTTCTATTAGTGGTAAGAACTTTGCACCGATTGCCTTGCAAGATGCATTACAGGCCCTGCACGAAGTCATGACCTCTGGTATCGACATCGTACCAAAGCCTTTTTGTGAGCCAGTCAAACCACATGAGCAGAAGGGCAGGGATGATGAGGCAATTCGCCAAGATGACCTATGGCACATTATTGCTGATTGCTTAGATCGTAATAACCTAGTGTTCTCTGAGCAAGGAACGGCCTATTTTGGCATCAGTGATGTGCGTTTGCCAGAAGGGGTGACCTCCTATGGGCAGCCAATGTGGGGCTCGATTGGCTACACATTACCAGCCAGCTTAGGTGCTGCTATCGCGTCACCGAATAAACGCAGTGTTTTATTGATTGGTGATGGTTCAGCACTGCTCACTATCCAAGAGCTGGCGGTCATGATTCAAGAGCGTATCAATCCAGTCATCGTCCTAATCAATAACGACGGCTATACCGTAGAGCGTGCGATTCATGGTGAAAACCAATACTACAACGATATCCCAAAATGCGATTGGCAGATCATGCCAAAAGCGTTTGGCGCAACCGAAGCGAATAGCTTACTACTCAAAGCAGAAACAGCAGGTGAGCTAAAAGCGGCTTTAAACAAAGCTGCCGAGACTACCGATAAGCTAGTAATGATTGAGGTCATCGCAGATAAGCATGATATACCCCCATTGCTAGCAGACATCAGCGCGGCACTAAAGCCAAAAAAGGATTAAGTAATTCGTAAAAGCTTTCTTAATAAAAGTAACAGCCCCATTTAGCAGCGTAGCTAAATGGGGTTTTTTGCGTTTTTTTTATCACACGGGTCAATTAATCAGCGATGCCTCTTATGTCAATTTGTAGACTCTAGTATGATGGCTGATTGGGCTATGTTCAGCCCGTCATACTCAATAGGAGAGTGATCCATCATGATCTGGCTAAAAATGCTCATTGGCGCTTTGATGGTATTGGCAATTCAATTATTTGCACAAACGCGATTTTTTTATCTGGCGGCGCTTGCACCTCTTTTCCCCACGTTTACGCTCATCAGTCACTTCATTGTTGGTACTGAGCGCAGTCCTACTGATTTAAGGGTTGCCCTGATATTTAGTATGCTGGGTGTGATACCGCATTTGATTTATACCTTGGTGGTATTTTTTAGCATCAGTTATATGAGCTTATATAAGGCATTATTGTTAGGCGTTGTCGCTTGGACAGTAGCCGCCGCCATTTTGGTACTGACATGGCAGTATATTCAGGGCTAAATAGTCAAGCGTAACTATTTAAATTTAATTGTGTAGGCCTAAATACTGTCAAAAGTTAGGATAAAAAATGGCTAAACAAAGGTCATAAGTTCATAGGTACGCGCTGGTATATTCGATAACTTTTCTCGAAATATTGTCTATAAACTTAGTAGCAGATGTTACTCTTAATGCCGATATAGAGTCAGTGTAAATTTCTTGTGTTAATAGCTCTGACAATCGTTGCTGATGAGAAACTCTCTGGCGTGATATCTAATAACAGTGCGATAACGGAAATATTTTCGCAATCAAGTACTATTATGCTTCATTCAATATTGATGCAATAACTATAAAAAACAGGGCTTTAAAAAATGGATACCTTGAATATCCTATACCTCGTAGGGGCAGTACTTATTTTCGCCAGTATCATGGCGAGTACGTTATCGGCGCGTTTGGGTGTGCCCTTGCTATTGCTGTTTTTGATCGTCGGTATGTTGGCAGGCGAGCAGGGTATCTTAGGTATTGAGTTTTCTCAATATGGGCTGGCCAATTTTGTGGGTCAAGCGGCGCTTGCTTGTATTCTATTAGATGGTGGTCTACGCACGTCTTTTAAGTCGTTTCGGGTCGGTCTAAAACCTGCGATTACCTTGGCTACTTGGGGCGTGTTGGTCACGGTTTTGGTGCTCGGGGTATTTGTTACTTGGTTGCTCGATGTCGACTGGCGCTTTGGGCTATTGATGGCTGCGATTGTGGGCTCAACCGATGCGGCCGCTGTATTCTCTCTACTACGTAATGGCGGGGTCAAACTCAACGACCGTGTCCAAGCCACGCTTGAGCTAGAGTCTGGTGCCAACGATCCCTTGGCCATTTTATTGGTGACGGGGTTAATTTCTCTAAACGTCGACCCTGCTGGTCAGACAGCATTTGGCTTTTTGGTTTTACTGTTTCAACAGCTGAGCTTTGGGTTGGGCATGGGCCTGCTCTTTGGTTATTTGCTCTCTCGGTTATTACCCAAGATACATCTGGCAGAGGGTATGTATGCCATTTTGATACTCTCAGCGGGCTTGGCGGTATTTGCTGCGACCAACTTGATTGGCGGTAGTGGGTTTTTGGCGGTGTATCTGACAGGGGT
>NZ_LNDJ01000011.1 GCF_001444505.1 Psychrobacter piscatorii
GCGAATGTTCAACACGCCCTAAGGTTTGAGAATATACTGTCTATCAATATTTCAAACCTTATCCTTATTTATCAAATTTAAGCAGGGTGTTTTTATGGCCATAAAGCTTATTGTCGGTCTTGGTAATCCTGGTCAGCAGTATATGTTTACGCGTCATAATGCCGGATTTTGGTTTGTCCATCATTTGGCGCAGCAGTTCAACATTACGCTCTCCCCTGACAAAAAATTTCATGGGGTGACAGGACGTGGGCACATTCATGGCTCTGATGTGCGTTTACTTATGCCTCTGACGTTTATGAATAAATCTGGTCAGTCAGTCGTGCCTATGGTAAATTTTTATGGCATCAAAAACGACGAGTTATTGATTGCTCATGATGAGCTCGATATTCCTGCTGGTAGCATTAAGCTCAAAACCGATGGTGGTCACGGTGGTCACAATGGCCTGCGTGATATTACCCCGCATATCGGTAATGACTTTCATCGTCTGCGTGTGGGTATCGGCCATCCTGGTCATAAATCTAAAGTCAGTGGACATGTCCTCTCAAAAGCGTCACCCGATGAGCAAATTGCCATTGATAGCGCGTTGAGTGCGGCTTTTGAAGCACTACCACTATTGCTAGATGGTGATATCGAAAAAGCACGTTCACAAATCAATGGCTTTAAATTACCTGAATAAAATATTGCCTCTATGGTAATAGCCTTTTATTTTGGCAGGTTTGTCCCCATTAACCTTTTGATTTAGTTATTTAATATCAGTTACGCTAAGGAAGCAACCTATGCTACTTAATATGCTTAAATGCAAATTACACCGTGCTCGCGTTACCCATGCTGAGCTTCACTATGAAGGCTCATGCGGTATCGATGGTGATCTACTAGACCTAGCTGGTCTACGTGAAAACGAATCTATCGATATCTATAATGTGACCAATGGCAAGCGCTTTCGCACCTATGCTATCCGTGCTGAGGCGGGCTCTGGTATTATCTCATTAAATGGTGCTGCGGCTCATATGGCAGACTTGGGCGATATCGTCATTATTTGTGCTTACGCGCATTTCGATGAAGTTGAAGCATCGACGTATCAGCCAAAACTGGTCTATTGCAACGAAGACAACACAGTTAAAGACACAGCAAATATCATTCCTGTACAAGTTGCTTAATATGACAGGATGGTGAGGTTTTGGTAAATTTAAGATAAACACAAAGTTACATTTTTGAATTACCTGCTATTATTACTAAAAATCTCGATGCTATGAGGAAAGCTGAATCTAAATCAAGATTCGGCTTTTTTTATGCCATTTTTCTCTATTAAACTCATATTTTTCATCATATATAAGGAAACATACCGATGTGGTTGGCAGTGATTGCAATACTGATTGGGTTAGCAATTTTGGTTTGGAGTGCCGATGTCTTTATTGACGGAGCAACAGCATTGGCAAAGAAGTTTAGTGTGCCAAGCTTCTTAATTGGGGTATTAATATTGGGTATCGGCACATCAGCACCTGAGATGGTTGTGTCAGTATTAGCAGCGTTAGAAGGCAGTCCTGAGCTGGCTTTAGGCAATGCTTACGGCTCAAATATTATCAATATTGCCTTAGTACTGGGTGCAACCGTACTGATTAGCCCTATCATCATCCGTAAGGGCATCGTAAAGCGTGACCTGCCGCTACTTCTGCTAATTACCGCCATCGCCGCGTGGCAGCTACGTGATGGCATGTTGAGCCAAGCGGATGGCCTCGTATTATTGGTGTTATTGTTCGCCGTATTGGGGCTACAAATCGTATTGAGCATTCGTGAGGGCTATCATGAGCATGAAGAGGACATTGATAATGCAGATTCAGATGCGACAGAGCCAAGCGTAGCGCGTGGACTTGGTAGCTTACTGCTCGGTATGCTGATGCTGGTAATCAGCTCGCGGGCGATCGTTTGGGGAGCGGTCGAATTGGCAACGCTCTGGGGTCTCAGCGAGCTCATCATTGGCTTGACGATTGTTGCGGTTGGTACATCACTGCCTGAGCTGGTATCAAGCTTGTCAGCAGCGCGTAAAGGCGAGCACGATATGGCACTAGGTAATATCATTGGCTCAAATGTCTTCAATACATTGGCGGTCGTAGGCCTAGCTACGGTGATTGCCCCGATTGCTGCTGATCCAGTGATTTTGTCACGTGATGTGATGGCAATGGGGCTACTGACGGTATTACTCGTTGCTCTGTGTGTGTTTGCCTTTACAAAAAAGCGCCAGTTCGGTCGTACGTCGGGCGCTACTTTGGTGCTGTTTTTTGTCGGTTATACTGCATGGCTGATTCAAAGCGTTAGTATATAACTTTCACTTTTGTATGTTTTGAGCCTTGCTGGCTATTTTATAATCCTAAGACTTTTTCTTACGATTTTTAAAACCGCGCCATAACCCTTCATGTGCTACTTTTGGCATTTTTAGGGTAATGGTGTTGGATAGCATATCCTGTACTGCGAGACCACGAGGGTTAAACAGACAAAAAACATAGTTGAATACCAATCCAAGAAACGCGCTGGCTAATAAGGCGGCGCGTGACCCATCAATAAGACTACCGATAATACCAAAAATCAGCGGCATCAAACACGCCGCCAAGATACGCTTAAACGACTGTCCCCACGTGAGCCACTGACCAGCATCATTGATGGTTTTCAATCGCCACGTTTGCATCCCCAATGTCTGACCACCACGGCGCCAAAATATCCCATAAAATGCCACCAGTGTCAGCACAAACGATGGTGTCATAATGGCGTTTTGATACCAAAGCGGTAGCGACTGAGCCTGTGAAGACTCGGTACCCGTCTCCATCGTCAAAAGCGTGCCAACTACGGTCAATATCGTACCCACCAAAAACAGCAAAGCCAGAATCAACATGCCATCATAAAGAATAGCCACGACACGAACCATAGGCTTGGCAATGGTGGGCTCTTCATTAGGATCTTGCTGCGCAAAAGCGCTCGGTTGCAGCTTTGATTTGCTAATAGACTTTGACGGGCGTTTAGAGGAATTTTTTGACATGGTACGAGCTCATAGCAAGCAGTGAATAGTAATGCTATTGTACCGTAAATGACTGACCTATCGTACATTATCCTAAATGACTGTCTAATCATCCTGATCACATAGGATAGCTATGAGGTGGCTAATATAAAATCACAAAACCAAAAGACCTAAAGTCACTAAGCAAAAGGTAATGCTAAAACACAAAAACTGCAGACATAAAAAAATCGCCAATTGTCATAAGACAGGCGATTGATTTAGTTGATTATGCAAAATGGTGCGCTTGGAGAGATTCGAACTCCCGACCCCTTAGTTCGTAGCCAAGTGCTCTATCCAACTGAGCTACAAGCGCGTACTTTGCAAATCATTTACCGAGTTGTTAAAAACAATTTCAGTAAATTAGGTTGGCTATTATATAGATAATATCGCTTGTGTCAACATCTTTTTTAATTAAAAACAAAATATTTTTTGATTTAACTATTAAGAATGTTTAACGCAATATGCTGCGTTACTACTCTAATAATAACTGAATAAATGGCGGTGAAGGAGGGATTCGAACCCT
>NZ_LNDJ01000012.1 GCF_001444505.1 Psychrobacter piscatorii
ATACGGTTTAAGCTTAGCGTGCTAAATAAAATAGGTATTAAATAGAAACAAGTGATTTATCTTTGAATAAAGACACGATTACTTCTTTCTGTTTTATACAGAAACTTATGACTCGACGAGAGCATAGGAACTATTTAAAAACATAGATATGAGTCTGGGTTAGGAAGAGCGTGTTCACGCGCACTTCCTAACCTTAATAACTCACCTCTTAACGACATTGTTTGTTATCCCAGGGGTGAGTTATTAAAAAAGTAAAGAGAACTGAATCAAGCGTATAAACATAGGTGATATCGTTATCATAATTAGATTGTATGACACTTAGAAGTCGAAAGACTACTTGGGGTTGTATGGTCAAGTAATGAAGCGCACATGGTGGATGCCTTGGCAGTCAGAGGCGATGAAAGACGTGACAGCCTGCGATAAGCTTCGGGGAGGCGGCAATATCCTGTGATCCGGAGATTTCTGAATGGGGAAACCCACTTACCATAAGGTAGGTATCCTAATTTATTAGGAAGCGAACGAGGGGAAGTGAAACATCTCAGTACCCTTAGGAATAGACATCAATTGAGATTCCCCTAGTAGCGGCGAGCGAACGGGGAGAAGCCGATTAGTGCTAATGTAGAAGAACAGCGTGGGAAAGCTGACCGTAGTAGGTGATAGTCCTGTATTCGAAACATTAGCGTTAACATATTAAGTAGAGCGGGGCACGAGAAATCCTGTTTGAAGATGGGGGGACCATCCTCCAAGGCTAAATACTCCTGACTGACCGATAGTGAACCAGTACCGTGAGGGAAAGGCGAAAAGAACCCCTGTGAGGGGAGTGAAATAGAACCTGAAACCGTGTGCGTACAAGCAGTGGGAGCCCACTTGTTGGGTGACCGCGTACCTTTTGTATAATGGGTCAGCGACTTATATTCTGTAGCAAGGTTAACCGTTTAGGGGAGCCGTAGGGAAACCGAGTCTTAATAGGGCGAATAGTTGCAGGGTATAGACCCGAAACCGAGTGATCTATCCATGAGCAGGTTGAAAGTGCCGTAACAGGCACCGGAGGACCGAACCCACTGTCGTTGAAAAGCCAGGGGATGACTTGTGGATAGGGGTGAAAGGCTAATCAAACTCGGTGATAGCTGGTTCTCCCCGAAAGCTATTTAGGTAGCGCCTCGGACGAACACCATTGGGGGTAGAGCACTGTTTCGGCTAGGGGGTCATACCGACTTACCAAACCGATGCAAACTCCGAATACCGATGAGTGATATCCGGGAGACACACGGTGGGTGCTAACGTCCATCGTGGAGAGGGAAACAACCCAGACCGCCAGCTAAGGCCCCAAATTCCTAGTTAAGTGGGAAACGAGGTGGGAAGGCATAGACAGCTAGGAGGTTGGCTTAGAAGCAGCCATCCTTTAAAGAAAGCGTAATAGCTCACTAGTCGAGTCGGCCCGCGCGGAAGATGTAACGGGGCTCAAACTAGGAGCCGAAGCTGCGGATTTGAATTTGTTTTCAAGTGGTAGGGGAGCGTTGTGTAAGCCTGTGAAGGTGTGTTGTAAAGCATGCTGGAGGTATCACAAGAGCGAATGCTGACGTGAGTAACGATAATGCGAGTGAAAAGCTCGCACGCCGGAAGATCAAGGGTTCCAGTCCAACGTTAATCGGGGCTGGGTGAGTCGACCCCTAAGGCGAGGCCGAAAGGCGTAGTCGATGGGAAATCGGTTAATATTCCGATACTTGTTTATAATGCGATGGAGGGACGGAGAAGGTTATGTCAGCCTGGCGTTGGTTGTCCAGGTGAAAGGATGTAGGTTTATAGCTTAGGTAAATCCGGGCTATTATATACCGAGATCTGATAGCAAGCTGTACTTGTACAGCGAAGTGGCAAATACCATGCTTCCAGGAAAAGCTTCTAAGCAATAGTTATAAACGAATCGTACCCTAAACCGACACAGGTGATCAGGTAGAGAATACCAAGGCGCTTGAGAGAACTCTGCTGAAGGAACTAGGCAAAATGGTACCGTAACTTCGGGAGAAGGTACGCTGTTGATGGTGATAGGACTTGCTCCTTGAGCTGCTGGCAGTCGCAGATACCAGGCTGCTGCAACTGTTTATTAAAAACACAGCACTCTGCAAACACGAAAGTGGACGTATAGGGTGTGATGTCTGCCCGGTGCTGGAAGGTTAATTGATGGGGTTAGCGTAAGCGAAGCTCTTGATCGAAGCCCCAGTAAACGGCGGCCGTAACTATAACGGTCCTAAGGTAGCGAAATTCCTTGTCGGGTAAGTTCCGACCTGCACGAATGACATAATGATGGCAGCGCTGTCTCCAGCAGAGACTCAGTGAAATCGAAATCGCAGTGAAGATGCTGTGTACCCGCGGCTAGACGGAAAGACCCCGTGAACCTTTACTACAGCTTTACATTGAACTTTGACCTGACTTGTGCAGGATAGGTGGGAGGCTTTGAAACCGAGACGCTAGTCTTGGTGGAGCCAATCTTGAAATACCACCCTGGTCATGTTGGGGTTCTAACTCAGGTATCACAATACCGAGGACAATGTATGGTGGGTAGTTTGACTGGGGCGGTCTCCTCCTAAAGAGTAACGGAGGAGTACGAAGGTGCGCTCAGACCGGTCGGAAATCGGTCGAAGAGTATAAAGGCAAAAGCGCGCTTAACTGCGAGACCCACAAGTCGAGCAGGTACGAAAGTAGGTCTTAGTGATCCGGTGGTTCTGTATGGAAGGGCCATCGCTCAACGGATAAAAGGTACTCTGGGGATAACAGGCTGATACCGCCCAAGAGTTCATATCGACGGCGGTGTTTGGCACCTCGATGTCGGCTCATCTCATCCTAGGGCTGAAGCAGGTCCTAAGGGTATGGCTGTTCGCCATTTAAAGAGGTACGCGAGCTGGGTTTAGAACGTCGTGAGACAGTTCGGTCCCTATCTACCGTGGGCGTTGGAAATTTGAGAGGATCTGCTCCTAGTACGAGAGGACCAGAGTGGACGAACCTCTGGTGTTCGGGTTGTCACGCCAGTGGCATTGCCCGGTAGCTACGTTCGGATGGGATAACCGCTGAAAGCATCTAAGCGGGAAGCCCACCTCAAGATTAGATTTCCCTAAAGAGCCGTTCAAGACTAGGACGTTGATAGGCAGGGTGTGGAAGCGCAGCGATGTGTGTAGCTAACCTGTACTAATTGCTCGTTTGGCTTGACCATACAACACCCAAGTGGTTTGTATACAAGTCTAATTAATCTATCTTGTATAGCTCAGGCTATAGAAACAGACAGAACATTTCGATATCACCGTTCACCTTGATTCAGTTAGGTTAAGTG
>NZ_LNDJ01000013.1 GCF_001444505.1 Psychrobacter piscatorii
TGAACTAGTTATCTAGGACAGCCCCTTTATAAGATATTATCTATAACCCTACTATAGGCCACGCTGTCAAATATTTGATTATTAAGTATTGGATTGCGTTGACCGACTACCATCCGATGCGATGACATTGATGAGGAGCATCATGAGATTTTTTTCTTTACGTCAAACCAGCCGCGCTGTATTGCTATCTATGAGTGCCAGTCTTGCACTGATATTAAGTGCTCAAGCAGCGCCTGTGAAACCTGCCACAGCACAAGCCTCGACTACTGCTAATCAGAATGCAGTAAGTCGCTTGACACCTGCCAATAGCACCGATGGTATTGTCGCTTTAGTCAATGAAAACGCTATCCTAAAAAGTGAATTGGTCGATGCCATTACACAAACCCAAGCCCGCGCACGAGCAGCAGGAGAACCTATTGCAAACTCAGCGCAACTGCAGTCAGAGGTACTAAACGCGCTTATCTTGCGTGAATTGCAACTATCAATGGTAAAACGTGTCGGCCTATCTCCTGATGAGACCGAGATCAATCAACGCCTTGCTCAAATTGCTCAATCTCAAGGGCTTAATAGCATCTCAGCATTACAGCAACGCTTAGATGCCGCGCGTCCTGGTAGTTATGCCGCATTACGTGCTCAACTGATCGAAGATGCTGCTATTCAAGAGCTGCAGCAGCGTCAAATCAGTCGCCGAGTACGCATTAGCGAGCAAGATATTGATGCATTTTTGGCGTCGCCTGAAGCAAAACGTTTGAACCAAAGTGAATACCAAACTGTGCATGTACGCGTTCCTTATATAGATGACTACAGCCGTCTGTCAGCAGCTCAACGTGAGGAAGCGCTAAAAGTTGCACAGGAGTTGCGTACTCGTTTACTTGAACCAAATGTCAATGTCTCTGAAGCTGTTGCTGCAAGCCAAGGTAGCTATCCTATCCCTATTCAAGGTGGCGATATGGGCTTTCACAAAGCGGCCTCCCTACCGACAGAGCTATCAAGCAAAATTACCAACCTCGATATTGGTGCAGTTAGTGAGCCGTTACTAACGCCTGAAGGTATCGATATCGTTAAGCTGGCTGATAAAAAAGCCAGTGATACCATGCTAATTCCGCAGTGGCACACTCGTCATATCTTAGTAAAAGTCGATGAGTTACAGACAGATGCACTGGCTGAACAGAAAATTAATGATTTGTATGAGCAACTGCGTAATGGCGCTGATTTTGCTGCCTTAGCATCAACCTATTCAGACGATCCAGGATCGGCTGGACGCGGTGGTGATCTTGATTGGGTCAGTGAAGAAGATATGGTGGCTCCATTTGAAGCCACAATGAAAAACACAGCCGTTGGTGACTACTCTGCTCCATTCAAAACTCAATTCGGCTGGCATATCCTAAAAGTTGACGGTAAGCGTCAGCAGGATGTGAGCGAGCAATATCGTCGCAATATGGCACGCCAAGCTTTGTATCAACGCCTAGCGCCTCAAGCACAAGAAGACTGGTTGCAAGAATTGCGTGCAGGTGCTTACATCCAAGTACTCGGTTAAAGACTTACGTTCAACTGCTTGGTCATAAGTTAATACACTGAACGCTAATAATACTAATTAGCTTGCACAGAAAAAGGGTATATGCCAATGCATATACCCTTTTTTTATTTAGAAATTGACTGCCAGTTAATTAGAATAATGGATAGCAAACCGCCTAAGTACAATTAACTTAACAGACGGTTAAACCAATCTATTCAGCTATGTATGGCAGGAATATTACAAACCGATAAAGGATGCACAAAGAAAAGCCCCGAACCTAGGGCGATTGGTTCGGGGCTTCAGTGCTTCATGTTATTGTTATTATCTCTCTTCCATGTTGACTCATCCTAAGTCATAAACAGTAACGTATAAGACAGCGGGCTGACCTGTTCTTTTATTGATACCGTCTCAACACTGCATCCTTGCGTATCCTTGTGTTGATGAATGTATTATAGGACAATCAATTTGGTACGAATAGAAGCTAAAGACCTTATTTGACGTAAGCATATGCTTACGTTATAAGAGTAAACCTTAACCTATACGTCACACTTCTTATCAACTAAAACTGCCTTGCGCTTCTTTGCGTTCATCTGACATTTTCTTGCCTTCTTTTTTACCTTCTTCAATCTTGCTATCTGCTTCTGCTACATCTTCTGCTTCTGCAGTAGGCGCATTGCCTTCTTGCTTGCTCGTTTCTTCTGGCTCATATTGTAAAATCGTCATGACAGGAAAATGATCAGACCCTATAGACGGCATACGTCTGATATCAACTACTGTAAAGCAAGCGCTATGGAAAATATGATCCAATGCCCAACGCAGAAAAGGATATTTGACATGAAAGGTGTTGATAAAATGTCGACCAATACGAGGATCTAGCAGCCCAGAAATACGCTGAAAGCGGCGCGTGGTTTTTGACCATGCCACATCGTTGAGATCACCAGCCAATATCGCGGTTTGCTCATTTTCTTTGATGTGTTTGCCAACCATCAGCAATTCGGCATCACGCGTGGTAGATTTATCAGCCTCAGTTGGACTTGGAGGCATAGGATGCAAGCAGTATAGCCAAATCACTCGACCACCTTGCAAGCGTAACTGCGTATGAATAGAAGGTATGTCATCAATTATTAGGTACTTCACTTCAGGATCTATGAGCTCAAGCTTAGAGTACAGGTGCATACCATATAGATTGTCCAGCGGAACCTTCACCGTATATGGATAATCAGACTCAATTTGTTGTAAGGCTTTCTCCCATTTTTTATCAGTTTCAAGCGTAATTAAAATATCGGGCTGTCTATGCTTGACCAAATCAACCAATTTTTGTGTTTCATCATTGGGTGTTAACACATTTGAGACCATGATTTTTAATTGATGTACTTGCCCTTCTGGTTTGTCCTTTGCTTTTTGAACTTCTTTTTTCCATAGCTTGGTATACGGCAATACCATTCTTAACTGGAACGCTAACGTGATACTAAGCACTATAAATAACAACCATTGTCCCAGTTGCCACTCTGAGAAAAACATGATCATGCCAATCCAAGCAATAATGCCCAGTACCATTATCTGAATGCGTGGGAATTCGACGCCACGTACCCACCAATTATCCAGTGGCACCCAACCCCAGATCGTTACAAATGCGATGAATCCTGCGAGCCATTGTAAGCTGTAATATAATAGTGAGAGATCCATAGTATGTGATAACCGTTTATTGAGATGATAATGGGGCCAATAATGACATGTGCTGTGCCATTCATTCCATGACAATGCACATCATTATCTTAACTGAACTGAGTTTTAAATGAACTGAGTTTTAAATGAACTGAGTTTTAAATGAACTGAGTTCTAACTGAACTGACGTCAAGTATGAATGCTAGAAGCTTACTTTAGCATTTCATGAGATTTTCGCCTATATATGAGTCGTGATTCTGCAACAACTGCCATAAAAATTTACAATACCTGCCCAATCAAAATATTAACTATTTTATCGAGAGCCTTATTCTTTATAGGGAACCAAATATATTTTGCCAATACCTAAGCGCGACTCTAATAATAACGTAAAGTTATAGTACACATAGTTAATAGTGTATGGAAAACGAGTAAATAATAGCCAAAACGCCTTGCTTTTTTGTACCATTCACGGCATTGTTATCGGTTGGTGATGCAACAAATAATTGTAAATAGGACTGAATTTCATGAGTAATTTAACAGTAGGCTTGGTAGGCTGGCGCGGCATGGTAGGATCAGTATTGATTCAACGTATGCAAGAAGAAAATGACTTTAACGGTATTACGCCTGTCTTCTTTTCAACCAGTAATGCTGGTGGTGATGCGCCAAAATTCGACGGTATTAAAACTGGCCAACTAAAAGACGCTCATGATATTGAAGCACTCGCTGCCTGTGATGTGATTATTACTTGCCAAGGTGGTGATTATACGTCAAAAGTTCACCAACCACTACGTGATAGCGGCTGGACTGGCTATTGGGTTGATGCGGCAAGTACGCTACGCATGCGAGACGATAGCATCATCATTCTTGATCCAGTCAATCGCAGCGTCATTGATGACGCCCTAGCCAGTGGCAAAAAAGACTTTATCGGTGGTAACTGTACCGTATCTTTGATGCTGATGGCTATTGGTGAGCTGTTTAATAAAGATTGGGTCGAATGGGTCAGCGCGATGACCTATCAGGCGGCTAGTGGCTCTGGTGCCAATAACATGCGTGAGCTTATCTCAGGTATGGGTGTTTTGCATGACGCTGTACAAGATGAGCTGGCCAACCCTGCTAGCGCCATTCTTGATATTGATAAGAAAATCGCTCAGACACAGCGTTCAGCAGACTTCCCTACACAGTACTTTGGTGTGCCGCTTGCCGGTAGCTTGATTCCTTATATCGATGTACAGTTAGAAAATAAGCAGTCAAAAGAGGAATGGAAAGGCGGCGTTGAGACTAATAAGATTCTTGGTAATGACGAAGCTAGCACGATTCCTATCGATGGTATGTGTGTCCGTGTCGGGGCAATGCGTTGCCATGCGCAAGGTCTAACCATCAAGCTCAAAAAAGATATCCCTCTAGAAGAGATTGAAGCCGCCCTAAAAAATAGCGGCAACGAGTGGTTAGACTTGGTCGAAGACGACAAAGAAGCCACTATGAATCGCTTAACGCCAGTCGCAGTGACTGGTACATTAACAGTTGCATTAGGCCGCTTACGTAAGCTCAAAATGGGCCCTGAGTATTTAGGTGCCTTTACCGTTGGTGATCAGCTACTGTGGGGCGCAGCCGAGCCATTGCGCCGTATGCTGAATATCATTCGTGAGCAAAACAACTAAATCGAATAACCAAAATATCAGATAAAAAAGACAGCAAGTGCTGTCTTTTTTGTGCGGTCAATAACCTAAATGGCTAAGAACAATGACTATATACCCTAGTATCCTTGTATTACTTTTGCTCATACGCAATCATTACCTCGTTACGACGTAAAAATGGCAATGCCCATGGCTCATCGTAACGTGCCAATTCTGGCTCAGCTGTAGGCGTTAAATGTTTGCTTTGCATCCAATTTCGCAGTTCTTATGTCCTTTTATCTACTTTATCACTTCCAGTAAATCCTGAGAATTTGATAATGTCATAATTTTGAGCTCGTACTTCGACGATTTCCACTTCTGGGTTATTTGGTTTTGGTGACGTCTCCATCGTATATTTACTGGGCATCGCGAATTGTACGCGCCACTTTCCGTCATCTTGCTGCATACTGACTGACTATATTGACAGAATGAATATCAATATCCAAAAAATCCCTAACAATGCTATAATTAGCGCCATTTTCATAGCTCATATATCGGTTAACATATGCAATTTGTCTTACATAAAACAGCCAGCGGTGCAACGCGTGCACGCCGCGGCACCGTTCATCTCAATCATGGCGACGTGCAGACGCCTGCCTTTATGCCTGTTGGGACTTATGGTACGGTCAAAGGTATGCTGCCACGTGATATCGAAGCCATTGGTGCTGATATCATTTTAGGCAACACTTTTCACCTCTGGTTACGCCCAGGCACGGAAGTGATTGATAAATTTGGCGGCTTGCATAAGTTCATGCATTGGGACAAGCCTATTTTGACGGATTCAGGCGGCTTCCAAGTATTCAGTCTGGGGGCCATGCGTAAAATTACCGAAGAAGGTGTTAACTTCAAATCGCCTATCGATGGCGCCAAAGTATTTCTTTCTCCTGAAAAATCCATGCAAATCCAGTACAGCTTGAACTCAGACATTGTCATGCAGTTCGATGAATGCACCCCTTATCCAGCGACTCATGATGAAGCAAAGAAATCTCTAGAGCTATCACTACGCTGGGGACAACGCTGCGTTGATGAGCACAATAGACTGGGTAGCACCAACGCATTATTCGGTATCGTACAAGGCAGTATGTATCCCGATTTGCGCCAGCAATCACTCGAAGGTTTGCTAGATATCGGCTTTGATGGTTATGCTATCGGCGGTCTTTCGGTTGGTGAGCCAAAAGAAGAGATGATAGACGTCCTAGACTACCTGCCTGATGATATGCCAGCAGATAAGCCGCGCTATCTAATGGGCGTTGGTAAGCCTGAGGATTTAGTTGAAGGCGTACGCCGCGGTGTGGACATGTTCGATTGTGTGATGCCAACTCGTAACGCGCGTAATGGCCATTACTTTGTGACGGGCGATGCAGACAATGCTGGTGTGGTACGTATCCGTAATAGCCAGTATCGTAACGACGAAGGCCCATTAGATCCTGAATGTGACTGCTACACTTGCCAAAACTTTAGCCGTGCTTATTTGTATCATCTTAATAAATGTAAAGAGATGCTGGGTGCTCAGCTAGCCACCATTCACAACTTACGCTATTACCAACGTTTGATGCAAGGGATCAGAGACGCCATTGAGCAAGATCAGTTTGATGAATTCGTTAGCGAATTTTATAATAAGCGTGGACAAACCATTCCTGAGTTAAACTTGCGTTAATCCATTTTAGTATTTATTGATATTATTAGACATAAAAAGGGCTTAAGATAATTCTTAAGCCCTTTTTATGTGTACTGCTTTTATCACTCAATGATTTACATGTCTAAATCATTGTAAATAACTATTAGCCCATCAGTGAGGTAACAAATACCACGATCACAGCGATTGGCGCGATGAATTTTGCAACAATTTGCCAAAGCTGCCATGTCGCATTAGATAAACCAAGCTCTTGCTGAATACTACGCTGATCCATTTTCCAACCAACAAATACGATAGCCGCAAGACCTGTTAAAGGTAACAGTAACTTACTGGTAATCTTGTCTAGTGCATCAAAGATACCGTTACCCATGATAGTAAATTCAGACCATAGGTTAAACGATAGCAATGCGGCAATGCCTAATAGCCAAATCACAGTACTGGCAACGATAGTCGATACGGTACGGCTCATCGACGTACGCTCTTCTAGCAGCTCAACCGTTGGCTCTAGTAATGAGATAGATGAGGTGACAGCTGCAAAGGTAATAAGCAAAAAGAACAATGCACCAATGATAATACCCGCACTCATGCTACCAAAAGCAATCGGTAAGCTGACGAAGATCAGACCAGGACCTGACGCAGGATCTAGACCGTTACTAAAGATAATTGGGAAAATGGCTAAACCAGCCGCCAAAGCGATAACCGTATCCAAAATAACAACGGTACGTGCAGTTTTTAGCAAGTTCACTTCGCGGCCCAAATACGAACCATAAGCAACCATGATGCCCATACCAATCGATAGCGTGAAGAAGGCATGACCTAATGCTGCAAGCATAACGTCAGCCGTCAGCTTGCTCATGTCTGGCGTGAACAAATAAGCAACTGCCTCACCAAAACCGCCATTCATTATGTTATAACCAACGATAACGAAAAGGATCACACCCAATAGTGGCATCAAAATCTTGGCTGCTTTTTCGATACCACTCGTTACACCAATACCAACGATAACGGCCGTTAAAATCATGAATACGGTGTGCCAAATCGTCAATGTACCGGCTGATGCTAGCATCGCATCAAAGGTCGCAGCCACAGAATCACTATCTTGACCTGTAAAGCTGCCTGACGCCACTTTGGTGATATAGTTAAGTGCCCAACCACCGATCACACTATAGAAGGATAGAATTAAAAAGCCACCCAAAATACCAGTAGCACCAACGATGGTCCAGCTACGAGATTTACCTTCGCTAGCAGCCACATCCGCAAACGTGTTGACTGGGTTTTTTTGTCCACGGCGACCAATGAGCCATTCAGCAACTAATATTGGAAAACCGACTAGCGCGATACAGAATAAATAAGCGATAACGAAAGCTGAACCACCGCTCTCACCCACCATATATGGAAACTTCCATATATTTCCCAAACCTACTGCTGAACCTACTGCTGCTAACACGAAGCCAAAACTTGAGCTCCATTGTGCATGTTCTTGTTTATTGATAGCCATTTTTTGCGTCCTCGTACTTCAAATAACGCTACTGACAATCCTCCTTGATCATCATAAATAGTGACTACTACTATCAAACTATTTAGTGAACACTTCGATGTGAAGTGCCTTCGATGTGAAGTGCCCCGTAACATTAAGAAAGAATTGTTTACAATATCATAAACGCTCAGTTTCTGCTAAGCGACCAAAAAAGTCAAGCACTCATAAATATAAAAAGCCATAACAATTGGTTATGGCTTTTAGCAATATTATCTTTTATTAATAAAATTTAGGCAGATTAAAACTGTAAAAAACGACTATCTAGCCTAGCTTCTATCGTAGCTCAATATGCGTTTAACGTACCACCCCGCGACGACTTTTTTGTAGTGAATCAATCAACAATTGAACTTTTGGCTCTTGAGATAGTAGCTCACCTTGCAGAACCTCTAAAGCTTGCGCTGTCGTCAAACCGGATCTAAAAATAGTACGATACGCTTGGCGTAGGACATCAATGGTTTCTTTCGACCAATCTTTTCGGCGCATGCCTTCGATATTTAGACCATGAGCTTTTGCTGGATTACCAGACACCATCGTAAACGCTGCGACGTCTTTTAAAATCAAACTAGCACCGCCGATTAAGCTGTAATCATCTACTGTACAAAACTGATGAATACCTGAATTGCCACCGATGATTGTATGGCTGCCGATAGTCACATGACCTGCAACACCCACATTATTTGCCAGCACATTATGATCGCCAATCACACAATCATGCGCCACATGAGTATTGACCATCAACAAGTTATGACTACCTATCTTGGTTAGCTCACTATCTTGTGCAGTACCGCGATGTAGGCTACAAGCTTCGCGAATCGTATTGTGATCGCCAATCTCAAGCCAAGTACGCTCACCTGCATACTTTAGATCCTGAGGATCCTCTCCAACACTCGCAAACTGATAAAACTGGTTATACGCACCAATACGAGTCAACCTAGTTACAACGACATGCCTATGCAACACAGTATGTGGTCCAATTGACACTTCATCACCAATGATACAGTAGGGACCAATGATGGCAGTCTCATCAATCTGTGCAGATGGTGAGATGAGTGCTGTAGGGTGAATCTGACTCATGATGTGGGCCCTTGTATCATTTAATGCAAATAAATAGTCAGCCAAATACAGCCAGTTTGGCTTCATGAATGAGGCCAATATCCGCTGCTTTGTTAAATATCAATATAATAGCTCATTATAATTGTGAAGATCGATTCGATATAGCGCTTTATGAATGCTAACTTATTACAAACTTAGGCACTTTTACTGTCTTTGATTTTTTGCTGCTCTTGACGCGCAATCATGATTTGAGCACTCGCAGCGAGTTCGTCTTCGACATGCACCGTACAATCAAACTTATAAATACCATGGCGCTGCATCACTGTCTTGGCACGAATGGTGAGTTGATCACCAGGAATGACTCGGCGCTTAAAACGCACTTTATCCACACCAGCAAACAAATACAGATAGCCATCTTCTGAAGTCAGACCTGCGGTAATGAACCCAAGTATGCCTGAAACCTGTGCCATTGCCTCTACCATCAATACCCCTGGCATGATTGGCTCGTCAGGAAAATGCCCATTAAAAAACTCTTCATTAATGGTCACATTTTTGATACCCGTAATGCACTCTCCTGGTGTACAAGCGACCACTCTATCGACCAACATAAAAGGATAACGATGTGGTAAATAATGCTTAATCGTATGATACGTTAGTGGCAGGGTAAGACCTTGCTCAGCCAAGCTTTTGATGTCTTCATCAGTTGGGATATCTATATGGTCATTGCTCATAATGAGGCTTCCTTGCTATGTTTTGGATGTTTATTGTTTGTATGTGTTCGCATTAATCACGACCAAGCTGACGAAAGCGTACCGCTGCACGGCGCCAATTAGCAGTTGGCATAGCAGCAGTTCCAGAAGAGTAAGAACCAGCAGTTTTTATAGATTTGGTAACCATGGTCATACCTGATAAAACCACATCATCTGTAATTTCGATATGCCCTGTGATACCGACAGCACCGCCAATAATGCAGCGTTTACCTATCGTCGTACTACCGGCAATACCCGTTTGGGAGGCAATGGCAGTACCGTCACCAATACGTACGTTATGAGCAACTTGAACCAAATTATCAATGATAACATGATTGCCAATAACCGTATCATCAATGGCGCCGCGATCGACACAGGTGTGACTACCAATGCGTACATGATCACCAATAATCACACGGCCTAGCTGAGCGATCCGCTCCCAGCCTGAAACACTAGGGTTGTTGGTAGGCGCAAAGCCAAACCCTTCGGCACCAATACTCGCACCCACATGCAATCTTGCGTAGTTACCAATGACACAATCATGGCCAATAACCACTTGCGATTTGATAACACTGTCAGTACCGATCTCAGAATGCGCCTCGATCACTACATGGGCATCAAGTGAGCTACGCGCTCCTATCTGCACATAGTCGCCAATGACACAAAAAGGACCAATATTAACCTCATCACCAATCACAGCGCTATCAGAGATCACAGCACTAGGATGGATTCCAGCAGATAGTGACTGACGGGCAAATAGTTGGCTAGCGCTGGCATAAGCTAGGTATGGGTCAGAGACAACCAACGCCAAGGCCGACTCAGGTACTTGGTCACGATACGCTTGGGTGACCAATACTGCACCTGCTTGGCTACCGGACAAACTAGAGATATAGTGAGGGTCTGCCAAAAAGCTTAGCTGCTTTTGGTCAGCAGTAGTTAAACTTCCAACACTGTTAAATGGGTGACGTAACTGCTCAGCACTAATATCAGCCTTATTGATAATGGGCTGACGCTGCTCAATCCGAGTGATAAGTTGCTCAATCGTTATCATAATGACTATTAATAGACTATTGTTATATATAAAACGGTCGTCAAAATAACAATGTGTTTTGACGACCTACTGGAAACTAATGACATTCTAACTTACTTAGACAAATATTTGAGAACGATTAGATATATTTAGATAATATTGGCGATCTAGAATGTATTACCGATCTGGAATTGGACTTTTTCAGTTTCGTCCCCTTCTTTATCACCAAAAGGTACGGCATAACTGAGTGAAATTGGACCAATTGGTGTATACCAAGTCACACCTGCACCTGCACTAAAGCGGAAATTATTGTCTTGGGTCAATAGTGGTACATCTGTATCCTCACCAGTGCTAGGATTAACGAAGGTACGGTCTTCTTTGTCACTTGTATCGAATACCTGACCACCTTCAGCAAATAGTACTGGACGCACTTGATCTGCCCAATCGCCTTTAAACGGCATTGGTAGAATTAGCTCGGTACCAAAACTAACTAACGCATTACCACCAACCTCTTCTGTACTATACGTCTGATTAGCGGGATCGTTAATAGCATCATAATAAGCTTGTGACTTAGGTCCTAACGTTGAAGACTCATAACCACGTACTGAACCATAACCACCCGCGTAGAAGTTTTCATAGAATGGCAAATCATTACCATAGCCAAGTTTGGTATAACCGCGCGCGATCCAATCTTTATAAAGCGGATAATACACGTTGCCGCGATAAACGAGTTTCTGATAGCTAGAATCGCCAAGGCCAATGGTAGCATCAACAGTGTGGCTCATACCTTTGGTCGGAAACACTGGGCGATCTAGTGTGCTGTAGTCCCAGCCCAATAGTAAGTTGTAAGTCTGATAATCATTTTTAAAGCCAGTACGACCTTCGAAATCTCCAGTGAAGTCTTCAACAGTACCGCCGTCATCGATGATTTCTTGTGCGTTTGATATGCCGAGGAAACGGCCACCACGTACTGTCGTGTTGTCGACATTTAGACCAGCACTGACACGCTTGGTCTCATCCACAGGATAGCTATAATTTAGCGTAGCACCGTAGGCATCAGTGACATAATTACTGACGTTTCTATCATCGTATTTGGTTTCGCGATAGTAAGCACTGATGCCCTGCGAGACGCCATTTTCTGTAAAGTATGGATCGGTATATCCTAAGCTATACGAATCACGTGTCTCTGAACGTGATAGTGCGGCTTTAACGCGGTTACCAGTGCCCATAAAGTTATTTTGGGTCAAATCCAACTGAAAAGTAACACCGCCGCTCTGCGAGTAACCTGCTGCAATCGTTGAACTACCAGAAGGTTGCTCTTCTACGGTATAGTTGACATCTACTTGATCTGGCTGATTGGGTACTGGTTTTACATCAACGTTAACAGCTTTGAAGAAACCGGTACGCATAAGACGTGTACGTGAAAGCTGGATTTTTTCGCTAGAGGCAAGAGAGCCTTCTAACTGACGCATCTCACGGCGCAATACTTCATCTTGAGTTTTTAGATTGCCTGTGAAGTTGATACGGCGAACATAAATAGGACGTGCAGGATCGATATAATAATCCACGTCAACCATTTTGGTGTCGTCATTAATGCGTGGTACGGGTCTAACTTGAGCTAAATAATACCCTTCGTTACCATAGCGTCTTTTGAGCGCAGCTGTGGTGTCATCCAGTTTGGCCTGTGAATATTTTTCATTAGGCGCAAAAGTAACCAACTCTTTTAGTTCGTCGTTATTAAAAGTAGGCTTACCTAAGAAATTGACGTCACCAAACTGATACTGCTCACCTTCACTCAAACTGACTTCGATGAACACACTACGTTTATCTTCACTAATATTGAGTACCGCGTTATCTACTGCGAAACGCACATAACCATCGTTTTGATACAATGCTTTTAAATTGTCTAAACTGGCGGCCAGTTTTTCTTGTGCATATCGATCAGATTTTGATAGCAAGCGTGTCCATGATGATTCTTTTACAGCAAAGACATCTTTGATCTCTTCATCACTAAAGTGTTTGTTACCAATCACATTGATATCAACCACTTTGGCAGGCTTACCTTCGATAAAGCGCACATCAAGCTTGACGCGGTTACCATCAAGTACCGTCTGATCTACTTCAATATTACTGTTGTAGTAACCTTGGCTGATATACTGCTGTTGCAGCTCATTAGCAACGCCTTGCAGGGTCGATTGCTTCAGTACATTACCGACAGACAGTCCAGCATTCCCAAGGCCTTGCTCAAGCCCTTCTTTAGGAATGAGCTTGTTACCTTCAAAATTCACTTCGGCAATGGTTGGACGTTCAATAACATCAAACCTTAGATTGCCACCTTCGACACGGCTTTGAATATCAGCAAAGTTTTCAGTCGCATACAGTGCCTTGATACTGGCCGCTAAGCTACTGTCATTGACCGTATCTCCTACCGTAATAGGTAGAACCGGATAGAGGCTATCAGGGGTTAGGCGTTGTAAGCCATTGAAACCGATGTCAGTCACTACAAATTCTGCAGCCTGTACCGGCATACTCATCATCGCTACAACTAACGGCAACCCAGCCGCGCTCATAAATAAAGGCGTACGCATAAACACTATCCGTCAATAAAAAACTTGCTAAAGTTAAGGTAAAAAGCACATTTTGTCTAGCCCGTTTTGCGCGAAGTTGTCACTCCACACTCGGCTGACTCAGAACACTTTATATAAAAAGCATCACAAAATAAACTAAAAATTACGATTAGTACAGAGGCGATGACACAAAGCATCTTGCGTATGATACCAACAATCCACACATAAGGGTCTTTAAACCATTAGTATATCGCGCTTTACTGCTTGTATTTGTCATTCAACCATCAAAACAGCCGACTGATGTCATTACCAATTGCTAACACCATGAAACCTGCCAGTAAGAGTAAACCGATATTTAACCCCACCATTTGCACCCCTTCAGAGAGCGGTTTACCGCGAATCAGTTCGATAAAATGATAAACGATATGACCACCATCCAATACTGGAATCGGTAACAGGTTCAATACAGCAAGACTCAGGCTAATCAATGCAGCCGTCGATAATACCATCTGCCAACTGATATCAAAGCTTTGCTTGGCGACTTTGGCAATGGTAATCGGACCTGACAAGTTATCCAGACCAATCATACCTGAGAGCATTTTTCCCATCGAGCTTACCGTCATCACGGCTAGCTGCTCAGTCTTCTCGAACGACTTGACCAATGACTCGCCAGGGCCATAAACCACGGTAGTTTTGTAGGCATCAGGAATAACAATCTCAGTCTGATCAACCATGGCGCCAATTTGACCGTAATCATTACCCAAGTTGTCTTTTTTACCTTGCGGCATAATTTGCAATTGCACCGTTTTGTCATCACGCAATACGGTAAAATCAAGTAACACCTCGGGATTATCACGAATAATACGCGTGGCGCTAATCCAATCGTCAATGTTTTGATTATTGATGGCGGTAATACGATCGCCCACCTGTAGACCTTGACGGCTAGCCGCACCATCAGGCGCCAATTCACCGACAATCGGTGCAATCTGTGGCTGCCACGGTAACATACCAAAGCTGGTCAATGCATCTTTACCTTGTGCATCACCCTGCATAAATTGTGTGACTGGTGCTTGATAGGTTTTGATCGACTGATTGGTTTGAGCATCTGACTGTAGTGTAATACTCACATTGTCTGTCTCACCCATCCGTCCTGCAAGGCGATAATTGATACCTTCCCACGTCTGTACATCGTGCCCATCAATCGCAACAATCTTATCACCGACAGGTAACTGCGCCATCGCAGCTGGAGTATCTGGCAGTACTTGCCCAATTTTGGTAGCCAATTGCTCAGACGGCGTCATAAACAACACCCAAAAGAGCGCAATAGCAATGATGAAATTCATGATAGGCCCAGCGGCGACAATCGCAATCTTCTTGAGCGGATGCTGATAATTAAACGCAAGATGCTGTTCATCTTTTGCGACATTGCCTTCACGCTCATCAAGCATTTTGACGTAGCCGCCGAGTGGCAATGCTGAGATACGATAATCGATGCCACTTTTTTTGCTGGTCCAACCAAATAGTTTAGGGCCAAAACCGATAGAGTATGTTAATACTTTGACGCCGCACATCCGTGCCACGATATAGTGCCCCCACTCATGTAAGGCAATGAGTGGACCTAAGACAAATATTGCCGCAAGAAGCGTTAATAAAAACGTCATGATCTTTTCTCAGTATTGTTGCTTAGCATCTTTTATCAACATCAACATCTTCACTGATATCGTTTATTAGTACCATTTTTTAACCAAGAGGCTATTTATGGCTAATGATTGCTACGATTATGCCAATTTTGCCACAAGCTTATCAGTAAGGTGACGCGTTATCTTGTCAATGGCTAATATATCTTCTATGTCAGCCGTTTCGTTTAATGGTGGCAGCTGTATATCGTTTAAGGCACGCTCATTGATATCAGCAATGTCAGTTAAACGAATTTGTCCATCCAAAAACGCCGCCACTGCGATTTCGTTGGCTGCATTTAGTACAATAGTCGCCTGCGTACCTGCTTGCATTGCTTGACGAGCAAGGCGTAGACAGGCAAATTTTTGCAGATCAGGCTCAATGAACTCCAAACAACTAAGTGCATATAAATCTAATGGCTGCGAACCGCTATCAATACGGCTCGGGTAACTGAGCGCATGGGCAATTGGGGTTTTCATATCTGGACTGCCAAGCTGTGCCAAAAAGCTACCATCGCTATATTCTACCATTGAGTGAATGATACTTTGTGGATGAATGACCACATTTATCTTATTTTCAGGCAAATCAAACAAATGACAAGCCTCGATCAACTCAAGCCCTTTATTCATCATTGTGGCTGAGTCGACAGATATCTTCTGGCCCATTGACCAGTTAGGGTGCTTGACTGCCTCTGCGACAGTTGCTTGCTGCATCTGCTCAAAAGACTGCTGCAAAAATGGGCCACCTGAAGCCGTCAACCACAGTTTGCGTACACCATGATTTGGCTGATGAATTTGGGTATTGTCTTGCTGAATAGCGAGTGGTAAGCACTGGAAAATAGCATTGTGCTCAGAGTCGAGGGGTAACAACGTAGCGTTATGCGTTTTGACCGCATTGATCATGACCTGCCCTGCCATCACCAGCGCTTCTTTATTGGCGAGCAAAATACGCTTACCTGCGCGTGCTGCGGCTAAGGTAGAAGGCAGTCCTGCTGCGCCTACGATGGCAGCAACGACAGTATCAGTTTGTGAATCAGTGGCTATATCTACTAGACCTTCCTCGCCCCCTACTACATCACTATCAATCCCTGCTGTTTTAAGCTTTTTGGCAAAATCATCCACAGCGGCTGTTGGCACGCTGACGCGCTTAGGCAAAAACTGCTGACAAAGCGCAAATAGCTTATCTAAACGGTAGTAGCCTGACAATGCGTAAACTTCATAATGTTGCGGTTGCGCCGCTAATATTGCTAACGTGCTATCGCCAATCGAGCCTGTCGCGCCTAGTACGGCGATGCGTTGCGTCATAACCATTAATGCCTATGATATTTAATATTTAGAAAATGAGAAAAGAATAAATGAGGTTTAAAAAATATAAAGGATAATAAGGCTATATAGTAACAAATAAGACCGTTGTAAAAGACTAACCAAAACGGTCACTTCGCTTACCTATCACACCATAAAATCAGCTAAGTGACTTTGTCTTATACCACAATCAAAGTCTTATACCACAATCAAACCTAGCTGCTGTATCGCCCAAAAGCCAAGTGCGAATATCGGAGTTGCAGATAGCAATGAATCAATACGATCAAGTACACCACCATGCCCTGGTAAGATGGTACCAGAGTCTTTGACATCAGCACGGCGCTTGAGCATTGATTCAAAAAGATCACCAAGCACAGAAGCCAGAATCGTTAGTGCCGATAGTGCCACAAAGGCGACTAGCGCTGCGCCCGTCAGTTGTAGCTTAAACACACTGATCGCAACGACTACCAGTAGACCTGTAATCAAACCACCGGCCAATCCTTCCATACTCTTATTGGGTGAGACATTGGGTGCCATTTTTCGGCGGCCAAGCTTGCGACCAACAAAATAAGCACCGCTATCAGCACACCAGACCAATAAAAACACATAAAGTAGCCACCATGCTGATAGCTGCCAGAGGTAAAAAATCGCAGTAATAGAGGCTGTCAAAATAACCACACCCAACAACGCTAGATGTTTTCCGTACCATTTTGTCTGTGTTGGGAATGCACGTACCCAAGACAGTGCCATCAGCCATATGACAAGCGAGGCCGTCCACCAGAATAACCAAGTCACCTTCAACATAAGCGATACGACAGTTATCACTAAAACTAATAGCACAAAGACAATAGGTTGACGCCACTTCGGCATCAACTTCGCCCACTCATGAGCTGCGATAATGACGCCAACGGCTAAAAGCGGTGCGAATAAAATAGGGGTTTGGCTCGCAAACATTGCAATACCAACGATAATAACGAGAACTATTGCCGTTCTAATTCGTTGCCACATACTTATCGAGCCTTATAATAATGAAGAAGGTACAGTCAAAAAAATGCATTATAACAGTTGATAGACCTGTGCCCATTAATAGCATTGACCCTCATTAAAACGGTTTATCATCTCGTAAGCAAGCGGTATTAGCGACCTAGAGAATACTGTCTGAATTTTTATGGCTACTATTGCATCAGCGACTATGCTGCTCTATCCCTACCTGCTCGCTGGTTTTACCAAAACGGCGTTGACGCTGTGCAAACTCAGCCATCATCGAAGCCAGCTCTTCTGGAACAAAATCTGGCCATAAAGTTGGCGTGAAAAACAACTCCGCATAGGCCGCTTGCCATAATAAAAAATTCGATATTCGATAATCACCACCGGTACGAACCAGCATGTCTACTGCTGGAGCGTCTGCCAGTTGTACTTGCTCACCGAGCATTTCTGCACTAATATCTTCAGCCCTCAACTCACCTGCCTGCACTTGTTGTGCCAGCTGTTTTGCTGCATGAGCAATATCCCATTGTCCACCGTAGCTAATCGCAATGACTAATGTCATGGCATCAAAGCTTGCAGTTTCTGCTTCGGCATCCGCCATTAACGCTTGTAATTCTTCACTAAGCTGACTGCAATCACCGATAAAACGTAAGCGAATACAGTATTTTTTCATACGCGGCATTTGCTCATCAATGGTCGATGCCAACAACTGCATTAATAGTGCAACTTCACTAGGTGGTCGCTGCCAATTTTCGCTAGAGAAAGCAAAAACAGTCAGTACTTCAATACCGGTCTCGACACAATATTCTACGATAGGGTCTAAAGCAGTTTTACCAGCTATGTGACCTTGACCTTTACCCAGATTATTGGCTTTGCCATATCTGTTATTACCATCCATGATAATAGCGATATGACGAGGAAGAATGTTAGGAGCCATAACGGCTGAAGTGGACATAGGCAAACTTGCTTATTGTTAAGGTAAAATAATAATAACGTGTGCAGTGGCGATTAAAAGCGCCATGTAAATAATTCACAAATTTATCATAATTTAGCGATCAAAATTTTTATAGCTTACAATATATTTGAGAAATATCAGTAAACTGCACTCACATTAATAAATCATATTATCCATATCATAATAAACAGCCAATAACTACAAGATATTGGCTGCTAAAATGTAGATAATACTCTGAACTAAGTTTTGCCATAAATGATGGATGGCAAAACTGCTCTTATTAAACTTCCATCAAGTCGCTTTCTTTTTTGCTTAGGCGGCTATCGATAGTTTCAATATACTTGTCAGTGATTTTTTGGATGTCATCGTTAGCACGGCGCTCATCATCTTCTGAGATTTCTTTCTCTTTTGCTAGATCTTTGATGTCATTCATCATATCACGGCGAATATTACGGATAGACACACGGCTGCTCTCCGCTTCTCCGCGAGCAAGTTTTTGCATATCGCGGCGGGTGTCTTCGGTCAACGCTGGCATGGGCACACGAATCACATCCGCTGTCATTGGGTTTAAGCCCAAGTCTGCTTCGCGAATGGCTTTGTCTACTGCTTGTACCATCGTACGGTCAAACGGTTGAACCAATAGCGTACGTGAGTCTTCAACGTTCACGCTGGCTACTTGGTTTAGCGGTGTATCAGAACCATAGTAGCTGACCATCACGCCTGACAACATGCCTGGGTGTGCACGTCCAGTACGAACTTTGCTGAAAGTACTCTCAAGCGCTTCCAACGTTTTTTGCATGCGTGCTTCGCCGTCTTGCTTAATCTCTTTAATCATTGTGTGTCCTTATTTGTCGCTATCGACAAATTTTTTATTTGCTATTGGGATATTTGTTATTAGCTACTTTTCATTATTAGCCACTCTCTGAAGTGACCGATCAACGCTACATCAATTCAGGGAATTAATTAATGAAAAACGCGTGTGCCTTCGTTTTCACCCATGATGACATTTAGCAATGCATTAGGTTTGGTCATATCAAACACTTGTAGCGGTACGTTATGCTCGCGGCATAGCGCGATAGCAGTCAAATCCATCACGCCAAGTTTCTGCTCTAACACTTCATCAAAGGTCAGGCCGTCATATTTGACTGCATCATCGTGTAGGCTTGGGTCTTTGTCATAAACGCCGTCGACCTTGGTCGCTTTAAGTATTAAGCCAGCTTCGATTTCGATACCACGCAAACAAGCAGCCGTATCAGTAGTGAAGAATGGGTTGCCTGTTCCGGCAACAAAGATACACACTTCACCATTTTTGAGATAGCGAATCGCATTACGACTGCTATAGCTTTCGGTAACTTCACCAATTGGCAATGCAGACATCAAACGCGTTTTGATATTACGACGCTCAAGCGCATCACGCATCGCCAACCCATTCATGACAGTGGCTAGCATACCCATCTGATCACCCGTCACACGGCCAACCAAACCTTCTTTTTGTAATTGTGCGCCGCGATATAAGTTGCCACCGCCAACCACGATACCAACCTGAACACCTAGTCCACGCAAATGAGCGATAGACAGGCTCATTTTATCGAGCACTTCGGTATCAATACCCATGTCTTTGCTACCAGCCAAGGCTTCACCAGAGAGTTTTAGCAAGATACGGGCGTAACGCGGGTTTTTGTCAGACATGAGGTCACCTTATTATCATGAAATTATAAAGAAAATTATGGGTAAAACACAAATCAAGTTTGCCCGTAACGCTGCACTTAAAGACAAGCATATTAAACAGGCTAAATTGCGCTAATTGTAGCAAAAACTGCCCGCTATTGGGCAATTTTCACTCGTATATCTTGTCGAACACTTAACCTTGATAACTGGCAAATAGATCATATTCGCTGGCATCATCAATCGTCACGTTCAGGAACTGCCCAACTTTGACTTGAGCAGTAATGTCATCAACATAGACATGCCCGTCAATTTCAGGCGCATCAGCATAACTGCGGCAAATAGCGATATTCTCATCACTATCAATCTCATCGACCAATACCATTAAGGTTTTACCGACTTTTTCTTGTAGTTTTTGCGCTGAGATCTCTTGTTGCAGCGCCATCAAGCGCTCGTAGCGAGATTGCTTGACGTCTTCAGGCACATGGTTTGGCAAATCATTGGCGACAGCACCTTCTACTTCTGAATACGTAAATGCCCCCACACGATCAAGTCGCGCTTCTACTAGCCAATCAAGCAAGCACTGAAAATCTTCTTCAGTCTCACCCGGGAAGCCAACCACAAAGGTTGAACGAATCACAATATCAGGGCAGATATCACGCCATGCTTTGATACGAGCCAAGGTGTTTTCGCTGTGCGCAGGACGTTTCATTGCTTTTAGAATACGATGACTGGCGTGCTGAAACGGAATATCGAGATAAGGCAGCAGTTTCTTTTCGCCCATTAGCTCGACGACTTTGTCTACATGCGGATATGGATAGACATAATGCAGGCGTACCCAAATACCCAAATCGTTCAGTGCTTGGCATAAGTCATAGAATTTAGACTTGAGCGGCATGCCATTCCAAAAACTGGTCTTATACTTGAGATCAAGGCCATAGGCTGAAGTGTCTTGAGAGATAATGAGCAGCTCTTTCACACCCGCTTTTTTGAGCGCCAGTGCTTCATTCATCACATTATCGATCGGGCGCGATACCAAATCACCGCGCAAGCTTGGGATAATGCAGAACGTACAACGATGATTACAGCCTTCTGAGATTTTTAGATACGCATAATGACTGGGCGTCAGTTTGACCCCCGCTTCATTGATCAAGTCTATTTTTGGGTCGTAATTGGCATCCAAGCTGCGATTTGGCTTTGGCACGTGCTGTGCAACGGCTGTAATCACTTCATCATAGGCATGCGCGCCTGTCACTGCGAGTACAGCGGGATGCATTTCACGGATTTTGTCCGCTTCTTTGCCTAGGCAACCGGTGACAATTACTTTGCCGTTTTGACTAATTGCTTCGCCGATCGCATCAAGCGACTCTTGCACCGCTGACTCAATAAAGCCGCAGGTGTTGACCACGACCAAGTCCGCACCATCATAGTCGCTTGCGACTTGATAACCATCACGGCTCAGCTCAGTGATAATACGCTCACTATCCACCAAGGCTTTGGGGCAACCTAGTGACACAAACCCAATCTTTGGCGCTGCACTCACTGGCATCGTGGCAGTTGCATTAGCCGTCGAAGCTGAAGTAGCATCGCTGCTTTGAGCAATGCTGCGGTTTTGATTGTGGTTGGCTTTATGATGATAGGGCTGGTCAGTATTTGCTTGACTGATATCTGCCTGACTCTGCTCTTGCGGTATTGATGGCTTTGCAGGATTAAAGATAGTGGCAGTGTCTTTTACGGCTGACGTAGGGGCTGTCGTTGTCGTGTTCACTGACTCGGTAGAAGTTTTGGACATGGCTGACCTTGCTAGAGATAAATTGGCTGAGCGCATTGTACGTTTTTTTTGCAAAAATCACCAGTTTTGCCGCTCTATAGTCTTGATTTATGGTTAAATATTGATTCAAACATCCTATTTTTCTGGGCACTATCCATGACTGCTGATTTTATCACCACCAAAACCACCCCTGATTTAGCATTCGTATCACAGCATCTATTCACCGCTATTTTGTGGGTCAATGATCAGTTATCGATAACCCGTTTAAATGCTCAAGCGGAGCAATTACTGGCTATTAGTAGTGGGAGGTTAATCAACCAGTCTATCTTGACGCTATTGGCACCCGATGAATTAAAACTAAAAGAAAATGCTTCTATCGACAATGTCAGTGATGATAGTGAAAATAAACCTCTGGATGAACCCCTCTATTCTTTGACAGAGCGGTTCAATCAAGCACAAAACTACCAACAGCCTTTCATTGACCATGATCATGTCATCCAGACGCCTTTGAATGGCAACCTACTACTTTCAGTCGATTATAGCGTGACGCCTGTTATCTACGAGCAGCAGTCGTATTTTATTATCGAGATGTGGGGCAAAGACCGCCAAAGTCGTATCTCAGAGGAGCAGCGCCAGCAGCAGCAATATGCGGTTGCTCGTCACATGCTACGGTCGGTCGCGCATGAAATCAAAAACCCACTTGCGGGCATTCGGGGTGCAGCGCAGTTGTTACAGCGACAGTTTATTAAATTCAGTGATGCGAATACGACGGCGGCTAACAGTCACTCTAACGCGCTCAGCATCTCACAGGACACTAGCGCTGGCACAAACGATGATTTGCAAAAAATGAATCAAAAGCTGCGTAACTATACCGATATTATCATCTCAGAAACTGACCGTTTGACACATCTGATTGCTCAACTGCTTGGCTCAAACCAGCTGCCAAACTGGCAAACGCTGAATGTCCATGAACCACTAGAGCATGTTTTGACCTTGGTAGTCAGTCAATACCCACAAGTGACGATACAGAGAGATTATGATTTGTCATTGCCTGAGTTGTGTGCTGACAAAGACCAATTGATTCAGGTATTTTTAAATATTATGAATAATGCCTGTGAGTCTATGACTGAGTTTGAGCAAACGCTACAGCAGAACAAACTCTCTACGTCTAAGGAATTACCATTAACCGATGTGCAGACCGATAGAGAGACTGCTTATCAGCCAACCTTGCACATTCAAACGCGCGTTGCCTTTCAGCATACGATTGTCGGGCAGCAGCACAAGCAAGTGCTACAAATCACTATTACTGACAATGGTTCAGGCATTGATCCGGCACTTATCGGACAAATATTTTTCCCGATGGTGACCAGTCGTGCAGCAGGTACTGGTCTTGGCTTATCTATCGTACAAGATATTATCAGCCATCATCATGGTATGATTGATGTGAGCTCTACAGAGGAGGCGAACGGCAAGCAAACACGCTTTACACTATATCTGCCTTTTACCCAGCCCGTCACTGAATCATAGAACACACGGCGGCATAAAACTGCTAAATTGTAAGACATCCAATCCCAAACCGACAATAACAATTGCTCATTAGGCCCGATACATGACCCAATACAGTGACAACCAAAACCCTAAAAGCGATGCACACTCTCCAATAGTCACCGTCAATAATGCACCCAGCGATCAGCCTGCAACGCTCTGGTTAATCGACGATGATGCAGCGCTGCGTATGGTATTGGCAGATACGTTTGAAGATGCTGGTTTGACCGTTATCAGTTTTACCCAAGCGCAGGCAGCATGGACTCGGCTCAATGATGCACTAAAACAGCAAGCGTCAGCCACACAGCTGCCAGATGTAATATTGACTGATATTCGTATGCCAATGATGGATGGATTATCATTTAGTGACTGGGTACACCAGCACTTTCCGGACATGCCGATTGTCATTATGACAGCGCACTCAGACCTCACCTCTGCGATTAATAGCTATCAGACCGGTGCGTTTGAATACTTGCCAAAGCCCTTTGACCTAGATGATGCTGTTGCCACTATCTATAAAGCGATCAACTACCAGCCAAATATGGCGATAGCCCATTATTCGAACGAATCTGATACCCAAACCACAATTGACGCGCGCGCTGACAGTGATATAACACCTGAAACACCTACCAGTACACACTCTAAACACAGCAAAAATAAAGCTGAGGTGACAACTACCTCTAAAGCTAATAGCAATCCGAGCGGTATCATCGGTCAGTCACAAGCCATGCAAACCGTGTTTCGTGCCATTGGTAGATTGGCGCAGTCCCCTATCTCGGTCTTAATCACCGGAGAGTCAGGAACAGGTAAAGAGTTGGTTGCCAGTGCCTTGCATCAGCACTCACCGCGCAAACAGCAACCATTTATCGCCCTTAATATGGCAGCCATACCACATGATTTGATTGAGTCTGAATTATTTGGTCACGAAAAAGGCGCGTTCACTGGTGCAACGACAACTCGCCAAGGACGTTTTGAGCAGGCTAATGGCGGTACGTTATTTTTGGACGAAATTGGCGACATGCCCTTTAGTACCCAAACACGTCTGTTACGCGTACTGGCCAATGGCGAGTTTTACCGCGTTGGTGGACAGCAGCCGATCCAAGTAGATGTCCGTATCATCGCCGCCACTCATCAAAACCTGGAAGAATTAGTCAAACAAAATCGTTTCCGTGAAGATTTGTTTTATCGTCTCAATGTCATTCGTCTACCGCTGCCACCACTGCGTAAACGCCCCGAAGACATTCCTGCATTAGCGACCTACTTTATGCAGTCGGCAGCTGAGCAAATGAACACAACACCGAAACATTTGCATCCTGCGGCCTTACAGATGATGCAGACCTTTGACTGGCGCGGCAATGTGCGTCAACTTGAGAATGTCTGCCTATGGCTGACAGTGATGGCCACGGGCGACACCGTGATGGCCACAGACTTGCCACCAGAGCTATTAGAGAACACGCCTCTAGACTCAGAGCTAGACCAAGAACACGACTCGTCACCACAAGCAAATGCAGAAAACCCTCAACTGCAAAATAACGATGACTTGAATAATCAAAGCCAAAATAATCAAGTCACTCAAGCTCCTGCCAGTCCAAATTGGCAAAAAGCTCTTGCTATCTGGGCTGAGCAGTCTCTCAATACAGGCGAAACTGATATTCTACAAACGGCCACGCCTGAGTTTGAGCGGGTTTTATTGACAGCAGCACTCAACCATAGTGGTGGCAAAAAGATAGAGGCAGCAAGCTTACTTGGTTGGGGACGCAACACCCTAACCCGCAAATTACAGCAGTTAGACATCTCTGCACCTAGAGTGCCATCCAAGGAGTAATTAAAGCCTGAACGCATCATATTTAAACCCTATTAAAATCAAATATTTATAAAAACACGTAAAAATAAATGCAAAATAACTAAAAATAATCGCAAATAGGGGTTGACCAAAAATTCAAACTCTATATAATAGCCAACCACTGAGACGCACTACCGAATCAGTTAACTGTCTAGATAGCGTTTGAACTTAATCGCTTTTGATGATAGAGTAACGAAAAATGGGGCTGTGGCGGAATTGGTAGACGCACCAGATTTAGGTTCTGGCGCCGCAAGGTGTGAGAGTTCGAGTCTCTCCAGCCCCACCATTTTCGGATAGTGAATAAATTGTCTCAAACCTATACTAAACCTGCCTTCGGGCAGGTTTTTTTATTGCCTAAAATTTGATAAGTAAACAAGATAATCGTCTTTGTCGCATTTTTGGCGCAGTTTCTGCTTTCACTTCACCAACTTACTTGCAACTACATACAAATACCTCGATAATGATTTATATTAAAACTAACAGAGGGACAGATAATGGCTATAGTTGTAGGCCGTTTAATAGCTGAAGATTGTGGTATGGGTGTCAGTACTACAAGTCAAAGCAATTTGCAAATTGGTAGTTTAGAAACTACAAGGTGCGGTATAGGAATGCATATACGCGATGATATAGACAATGCTGATTTAAAGCATTTACTTAATCAAATTAAAGATTTAGAAGCTAACAGTAAAAGCGAGCGTGATTCCACGAAAGAAGCAATTGCTCTTATCAATGCACAGATAGATGCACCTTCTCCTATTAAAGAGTTTTGGGCGTCACTTAGAAACATCGCCGAGGGAGCAGCAGGCTCTATGCTTTATACAACTATTTGTGCATTTGCTGAGCCTTTCGTAAAAACTATGTAACTGCTGTTGGTTCATTCTGTTATATCGATAACCAAATCCAAATCAACCACCATAATCAAGCTTCATCATCTCAGCTTGCATACGCTCTGTATTGATCCACTTCGCATAGATTTTGGTAAACGTGATGATATCATGGCCCATCTGATACGCCGCTGCAGAAACATCGATCATGCTGTTGAGCATTGTCGTTGCATAAGTATGACGGCAATTATAAGCCGGTCGCGCTCTTACACCGATCACTGGTAGCACTTCTTGAAACTTTTCGGACAACTTATCTGGCCGTGTCCATGGCTCATCGGTGTGCAAACTGATAAACAGACGTGACTGGTGGCCAGTGAGCGCCTTGAGTCTATCCAGTACGACCAAAATTTTGTCATTTAGATAGATATTGCGAATCTCATTGGTCTTAGTTGATAGCTGCACTTTGCCGCTGCTTAATGTCTTACTTATTTTTGCCAGTCGATTGGTTATATCTATGTCAGCCCAGTCTATGGCTAGGGACTCACCAGGGCGGCAACCAGTCCAAAACTGCCATACAAAGTATAAATACCAAATCTCTTTATCACCTGTCCAATGGCTTTGCATATAGTTAAGTATGGCCAAACGCTCATTAGGTAAAAAAGGATCTGGCTCATCCTTTTGAGTCTTTTTATTACGTATACGCTTAGTGGGCAACTCTTCAATAATCTCATCAATAAAGGCTAAATCAAACACGCCGCGTAGTGGCGTGAGTGCGTCATTAGCAGTTTTGGTGCTACTAAAGTCATTCTGTGCAATCGCAGCGCGCACCATGGCCGGTGTTATATCTGCAATTGCCATAGACGCAAAAAAAGGCATCCACTTATTTTTGAGGATGCCTTTATATTTACGTCTAGTACCTGTATTACCGCTATCTAAGCTATCAAGATAAAGCTGCGCATAGTCTGCAAAAAGCGGTCTATCATCTGCTGCTGTCTCGTCGGTAATATTACAAGCCAATTCAATATCTGTTACCGTCAGATCCTCCCACTTTCTACGAGCCATTAAACTAGCTCGTAGTTTTCCCGCTTGGGCAATGTTTTTCGGCGTCGCCGTGTACGGGAGGACGAAGTACCTGCGCCCTTCTCCTTTGATTGGGATATTAATTTCGACGCTGTCGTTTCGTACTCTAACGCCTTTTGGATACCCTGCTGGTCCAACCATTCATTCCACCCATTTAGACTAAAGTAAATCTTATTATCAACCCTTTTCCACACCTTGCCTTGTGGCCATTTATCTTTTGCCATGTATAAGCGTTCGTGTGGTAGACCAATAAGTTTACCAAATTGAGGGAGCGTTACCCAGTCTAAAGGAACATTTGATTTGATAATTTCAATAACGTCCATTTTAATCGAACCCCTTTTTTTTAAAAGACCAACTCCAATAAACTATCGACACAAACCAGGTAATGCCGCCGAAGTGGATTAAAAGAATATCGCCATCTGCCCATATTTTTAATAAAACCATACTAGCCATCAACAATACAAAGTACAGAAGTCCAGCAAACAAACCTGTTGTGCTCATCATCGCCCCCTTCTCTCTAATACACTCTGACAATCTACACAGCGTTTTACACCGCCCACTGATTGTCGTTTAGCCGGTATATCTTCGCCACATTCCATGCACTCAGCTAGTGACGGCCCATCAAATTTAGGCGCTCTACTCAAGCAATGAGACATTGTTAAATCAACATAGTCGTTTGCGCGATCTGCATCATCAGCCATAAATTACCCCATTTTCTCAACAGTCGCATTGATAGTCGTGTAGGTTGACCCAGTGCGATATTCAATCTTATTGCCACGGTCAGCCAAGCGACATGCTCGGCCCACCAAATGACGCCCTTCCGCACATGCGCTGACTATTTCCCAACTGCGCATGTTCACGTCTAACCATCTCAAGCCATAATTGTTTGGCGCAAACGTGATTCGTTTAATCTGCTTTGACATTTGCCGCCTCACTCTCTTCAATCTGTTTGCCGACCCAAGCGTGGATCTCTTTTAAGCGTTCCAGTTCAAACTTTTTGACGATGTAATAATCATCACGCTTTGGATCGCGTTGATTTTGACGTTGCAACTTGATAAAAAACTGACCATCTTTGACAAATAGATGCGCTCGACGGCTAAGCGATAATGTTTTACTCATCGTTTCAACTCCCGTAATACCAAGCCTTTAATCGTACCAGCTGCATACAAATGACCATGTTTGCCGTCTATATCTAATACATGATGATTTGTCGTGCCATAGTGTGATTTGACGCATGATAGATATGCATCGTGATGACCCAGCGCCGTGCGCGGCTCTTCATTGGATCTAATAAAGCGCTTGTACACGGTGGTATGACAACTGAGCAATACGCTAAGACTTGGCTTTACGCTATCTTCTTGCCACACCCAAAGCGGTTGCTGAAGACGACGTTTGATAGCAGACGCTGTATAGTGGTGACGGTCTAGCAAGATCACATCTAAGTGCTTGTATTTATCAAGTATGTAGTCGCCTTCAAATTCGACAGCTTCAATACCCCTACGAACATTGATCACTTCGGTACTGATTGCTTGAGCATTCAGGCACATAGCGACACGTTGACACGCAGTTGTCACGCCGATATGTGCTGCGCCATTGATATTGACTAATAAAGGATGTTTTTTTGCTGATTGAGTCAATGACATTACGCCACCTCGCTGTCGTTGGCATCAGTGTTCGCAGCCACGACTGGTACTGGGCGTGGCTCAAAGTTGATGTTGTTGATGATGCCGACATTGAGCGCAGCGTTTAACTTTAGCAATTCAGTCCAAACCAGCGGGTTAATGCGACATATGCGGTTGGTTACTTGTGTCACGATCAAGCTGATGTTGCGATTGATAGCGACCAAATCGGTTTGGTTACGCTCATAGTCATACTTGGCTTGATGCTCTGACCATGTGCTAATAGCGTCAGTTAGCGCTTGACGGCTTACGCTATTGCTCAATTGCGCTTTAGATTGGATAAGCGCAAGCTGTGCAGTGACATTGAAGGATTGAATTTTACGCATAGCAAGCCTCCAACGCCGCACGAAATGCTGGTAGTTCGGCTTCGGTTATTGTCCGCAAAGTTGCAAATGCTTCGCTCTCAGTGTTCCATCCCGCATCTGCCATTGGCCCACCCTCCCTAATGAGCAATAAGTCCGCAACATTAATTTGGTCAGGTCCGCGCATTAAAATCGCGTAAGCACCCAATGGCTCGTAAATCAAAATATCCCATGCTATTAACTTATCCCCGCCAATCGCATAGTCATCCTCACTAAAGCGATCCATGCTATGCATACGCTGGATTAAGACATCAGATAGGTTTTTGATAAAGATAAGCTGCATGTCAGCTTGAGTGATTTGAGGTACTATAGCGCTAAGACAGTTTGAGTTGTGTGAGTAATCGCGTCCCAGTTCATCAATGATGATGTCACTGGCTTCCATGCCTTGTATTTCAGGCACAGTCTCGCTTAGATAATCGACATCGTTGACAGTTTCACGATCAATCTGTATAGGCAAAAAATCACTAGTATCGAATGCGCCATCTATTAGCTCAATCTCATGCTGGTCAAAACAGTTACTTCTCCAAACGCCTTTATGGAAGTAGACGTGTGACGATGGTAAGTTATGTCTAAATGCCCGACCGTCAGAATTTAATGCTGCTGACTTCCACTTCTCATCCTGCCCTTCAAACACCCACTGGCCTAACTGTAAAAGCTCAGACTCAGGTGCATCATTAGCGGCTTCAGCTTGCATAGCAGCAAGCAACCCATCAGCATGACTTTCCTTTTTAGCCAACAGGCCACGCGCTACTTCGTCCAATTTACCTTTTAGCGCTGCTATTTCAGCTTTGGTTTCGTCATCAAAACCGATTTCAAAGCGTGTGATTAGCTTGCTCATGCAGCACCTCCCCAAGACAAAACGACAATCAATAAAACGCAAAAAACCATAAGCAAACGCATAGTTTTATGCGCTTGCTTATGGTTAATCTGTGTGCGAGTGATTATCTGCTCAGCAGCTTGTAGCTGTTGATTGCGCTCGGACAAGATGGTTTGTAGGCGCTCAATTTCTTGTTGAGCGCGAGTCGGTGGGACAGATCCGTTGGTTTGATATTGAGACATGACGTTATACCCGTTTTGTTGATTACGGGTACATAATTACATTTGTAATTCGTTCTGTCAATTACTTTTGTAACTTTTAATAGAAATAAGTATTTTTTATAATTACAATCTACCTATTCTTATCTGATGTTTTTCTGTAAATCTTTGTAGATGGGCAGCTCAATGCTTAGTAAAGGTATGTCTTACTCGTGCCTCTAGCTTAAACTCATAGAATTTATCTTTATCAATGATCTGGTCTGGATATCTACTCTTATCAGTATTGTCAGAAACCAAGGTTACTGTACCGTCTAGGTTTTTGAATGCTCTCTTACATATTGACTCACCGTCAGCATTGAAGACATAAATTTTATTGCTGATGAAATTATCATATTCACTTTCGTTGGTATTGACTAACATGAGTGTGCCATGAGGTATTGTGTAGCCCATGCTGTCACCGCACGCATGCATTAATAGCAACCCTTTGCCGTCAATTGGTAGATCATTCTCCCGCAAAAACTCAACTGTAAATGCAATCATCCCTTTCTGTTCAGGGTGTTCTAGATTGACGTAGCCGCCGCCGCAACTAGCCTTTAAGTCCCTATAAGGTACGTTGACTAGCTTATAATCAGTCTTACCACCAATCACAACGTACTCAGGTTGTTCGACTTGAGCATCCTCAATCTCTTGTATTTTATCGTTATATTTATTACCCGAACCTGACATCAACCATGACAAGTTAACACCCAGAGCTTTCGCTAATGCTTCAGTGTAGCTACTACTTTTACCGTTACGCCGCTCTAAATTACCTATCACTGATGGATCAGCTCCTATCAACTCACCCAATTGAGCTTGAGTAAGCTTTTTTTCTTGTCGCACAAACTTCACACGCTTAGCCAGCGTATCTAATTTCTCTAGTCCCGTTTCCATATATACCTCCTACAATTTAGAACATAGTAATTACAAATGAAATGATGTGCTACTTACAAAAGTAATTGACAATACGACTTACAAATGTAATTATGTCGCTAACTTATAAAGACAAAGGTAATTTTTATGACAGCCATCGATCTTAAACCACCGACACTAATAGCTTTAGAAAAAGCAATCAAACGTGCAGGTGGACAAGCAGAGTTATCAGTAAAAATTGGTCTTGAACGCACATCATCAAATGTAGGTGTCATGGTATCTAGGGATAAAAAGGCATCTGCTAAGTATGTGGCAAAGATTAGTTTGGCAACTGGCGTTCCATGCCACGAACTACGCCCAGATATATTTCCAACTCCAGAACCTGCTAACGATCCAAGTAATCAACAAGAACTAGCATAGCAACACTGCTGAAATAATCACACGACAATAGCGAGATTAATATGTCGAAGAAAAAATATACAGCAGCTGAGCGTGCTGAAAACTGCGTAATAGATCTCGAAGCAGCAGTCTATCAAGCTGCGATGAAGCCACGCGGCACACTTGGCGGTATCTGTGAGACATTTGGTCTGACTTACAACACAGCAGTTTTGCAGGTTAATCCAAAACGCACGTGTCACACACTATCACCCATGCTGATCGAACAAGTCCTTAGTGCGACTCAGTCACCGCTAATCATGGATGCTATCTGCTGCGCACACGGCAATGCGGCGTGGTTTTTGCTGCCCAGTGATGCTGACCAAAGCGATGAAATGACCGATATTGCCTTGCTCGGTCAAAAATTTGCAGACTTGAACAGTACGTCTCTTGATGCTTATGCAGACAAGATCATTGAGCCTGATGAATTTGCTGAAATCCAACGTGACGCTCAGGCTTTGCAGCGTCAGATACAAACGATAGTAGAAAAAGCAAGACGTAACATGGAGAGAAATAATGGCTAAGAAGAAAGCACTCACGCAACAACAGCGGGACGAACTTAGCCAGTTTTGGAACGAATGCCAAGTACTACCATCTGATCATATTTTATATGATCATCATAAATGGGAAGACGGTCGCTTGCGTATGGTTCCAGCCGGTCACACTGTACAAATCGGTCAGCGTAACATTGACCTTGACGGTTATGTTGTCATCCAACTGCACGACTCAACGGGTAATGTCAGTGATTTAGCTCATTTACCTGGTGATGACTATGCATTCGATCCTTTTGCTTCACCAGTCATCTACACCCCTACAGGTTATCCACGTGGGTTTGCTACATTTGGCGATAAGACGCCTAATGCACCTGTGATACTGTGTCGATCGATTGGCGAAGTGTTTGGCATCATGCAAGAAGCCAAGCACCCTGCATTGTATGTCGTTTATTTTGAGCGCAGCAATCTTAAGTATGCAATCGAAGCGTACAAAGGCCGTGCCATCGCTTTACCAGTACATGATGACTTTCGCGAATGGCTGGGCAAGTCCGAGTACAATGCAGACTGGGTTACTGAAATAAATACAACCGTTGACGCACTTGGCGCGCTTGGCTTTACTGATGGCTTTTACACTGAGCTAATCGGCGACCCTATCAATGCATGGCTTAAGAAAAAACAACCCCACGCCCCGCAAAATTTAGTGCAAAACAAACCTAAACATCAGACAAATATTTCAGAGGGTTTTGGTCGTTGGACATTTGATGCGTTGGTTGAGCACGTATACTTGGTCTACGGTACTGATACTGTATGGGACAACCTCAACGAAAAGCGTATGCGTATAGGCCATCTTAGACATGCCGTTGGTAACAATGAGATGTTTAAATTATGGCAAGAAGCCAGCGACCGTAAGACCGTCATGGACTTAGTGTTTGAGCCTTCAGGCAATCTACCGTCCAACACGATCAACTTATTCAAAGGTTTACCTGATCAGCCTTACTATGATGCGAGTCACTGCGAAAAGATACTGGCTCATATTCAGAGACTATGCGGATATAGAGAAGATGAGTATACATGGCTGCTACGTTGGCTTGCTTATCCATTGCAGAATCTAGGCGCAAAGATGGACACGGCTGTGGTTATGTACGGCAATGAAGGCCCTGGTAAGTCCATCTTATTTGAGAAAATTATGACTCGCATATATGGCGAAGGCGATAGCGGTCATCATCGCACGATTGGCCAACAGCAACTTGAGTCTCAATTTAATAGTTGGTTATCTAAAACCTTGTTTGCTCTATGTGAAGAAGTTGTAAGCCGTAGTGAGCGTAACCATTTTAAAGGCCAACTAAAGCATCTTGTAACAGGTAAAAAGTTGTTGATTAATGAGAAGATGCTACCAAGCCATGAAGAGTCAAACCATGCAAACTTTGTATTCCTCTCTAACTCAACAATACCACTTGAGCTAGATCTAGGCGACAGACGATACTTTGTTATAAGAGTTGATGACGTACCGCCACAAGGTTACTTTGATGAACTGTTTGATGAGATTAATAATCATGGTATTGCTGCGTTTTACCATTATCTGATGGCGATAGATATGGGTGAGTTTGACGCTCACAGCAAGCCACCGCTCAACCAAGACAAACAAAAGCTTATTGATGCAAGCTTACCCAGTCCTGTGCTTTTCTACAACGAGTGGGCAGCTGGTGATATCAGAGATGGTGAAACTAATATGCCCTATGGGTGCTGTATTAAATCACAGCTATTCAAAGCATATCGACGTTGGTGCAACGAGCGTAATGAGTTTGCCAAGCGTGACCGTGATTTCAATGCTGAGGTCGATAGGTATATGCATGATGGCCGCAAAGATATCTGCTTCCCTACCCCATCATCTAGGCGCAAAACAACTCGTCTCTGGATAACGAAAGAAGCGCAAATATTATTTGATAAAGGGGCTGACAATGCAGTCGAAGTCGTGCAGAATGAGGCAATCTCATTCAACCAAGCGCTTGGCCGCGCCGTTGATAAGGAAATCCGCTAATGTATCCGACAACACCGACAGCACGTCCGACAGCACGTCCGACAGCAACAAGCCCATACACAGCATACGCTCGACAGATCCGACAGCAACCGACCAATATTATACATGCAGGCGCACGTACACAAATAATATTGATGTCGGACATGTCGGATATGTCGGAAGTAATAGAAAAGCTATATAACTAAAGGGTTTAACTGTCCGACAGGATAACCGACAACAATAAGTAGTTGCTGTCGGATAATAAAATTAGAGGAATGACCATGAGAGAAGAATATTTAAGAGCAGCTGCGGAAGCTTATGCAAGCCTAAATGATATAGAGTCTGACTGTTATCATTATTTAAACGATGGCTTTGATTCAACCATCCAAGCAAGACTGACAGATACCTACTCAACCAAATTGTTGGATAAAGCCGCACCGAAAAAATATATTAATAAGATAGTCTGTACTGCATTAGCTGAGTGTCAGTATCCAATCAACGAAACGATTGGTTATGCTTGGAACGATAGCGAACGCGCAGCATTTTCCTCCATCCCAAAACAAACATGGTCACGACATCAGATGTCTGATTATATTAATTTTATACTAAATGATATAGCCCAAAACGCAGCAGCAGCAAGGGCTAAGATACAATTACAAGTGGTTGGCTATTCAGAGGCTACTTGAATAATGGGACAGATTCGCCTAGTATTTCTCATATTCGAAGTTCCTGCCTAATCAAAAAACAAACATCATAAGAAAGCCCATTGCCCCGCAGCGGGCTTTTTTATTGGACAATCTTTATGCCAATGATGCCAACGACACTTTGTAGCCATTCAGGTTGCAACGCGAGTGCTGGTGCTAACGGCGTTTGCAAGATGCACAAGCCAAAACCTAAGCATCAAAAAGCAAAGCAAATCAAGCAAGCAGAACCTGCCAAGCTCAAACGTATAGATAACAGACCATCATCTGCCCAGCGCGGATACGATACCAGGTGGCGTTCAGCGCGTGAATTATTTTTAGCTGACGAACCATTATGCAGAAATTGCATGTTGCAAAATATCATCAAAGGCGCTGATGTAGTCGATCACATCACACCCCATCGCGGCGACCAGGAACTATTTTGGGATCAGACAAACTGGCAGCCTCTCTGCTACTCATGTCACTCAATCAAAACAACGACAATCGATAATAAATTATCTGATTATGATGTCGCCCAGCTCAAGGCAGGGTGGGGTAAAAAGTAAACACGATTGCCCTCCACGACCACCGCCCCCAAGAGAATCTTCGCATGGTCAAAACTCTGTAGGGGGTATACCCCACCAAACAATAACTATTCTCAGGTGACACTATGTCTCGTCCACGTAAACCGACGCAGCTCAAAGTGTTGCAAGGTAGCCGTGTCCGTAGTGACCGTGAGGCTGCCAGCAATGCTGCACAACCCCAAATAGCCGTACCACCCTGCCCCGACTGGTTAGATGCCAAATCGCGCAAGCAGTGGGACAAAATTGCACCGCAGCTAGTCGCACTCGGATTGCTATCCGTTATCGATGGTGACTTGTTTGGTGCGTATGCCGAGACGTCAGCGCGTTATGGCGATGTATGCGCCAAGCTCGAAGATGTTGATACCTGGATTGGTACAACACCAAACGGGTTCAAAGTACAAACAGCTCTGGTCAGTATCCGCAACACATTACAAAAACAGCTTATATCATTGGGCCGCGAATTTGGTCTATCTCCTGCTGCACGCTCCAGTATCAAAGTCGATGTGACTCAAGGCAGTTTATTTGGCGACGATGAGTTTGGAGAGTTTAATAAACAAGGTTAAAACACTATGTCCGATGCTATTGCCTACGCTAATATCGCGACGCAATACGCAACAGATGTAGTCGATGGCACTATCGATGCGTGCATCTATGTGCGTCAAGCGTGCCAACGCCACCTGACCGATCTCAAACGCGCTGACAATGAATCAGGTTTTGAGTTCGAGTTTAACAGTCAGCTTGCTGCAAAGGCTTGCCGTTTTATAGAGCTACTACCTCACGTCAAAGGCGAACTCGCAAAAAAACGTGAACTAATATTACTTGAACCTTGGCAAATATTCATCGTCGCCAACTTATTTGGCTGGGTAGATTTTGACGGTAAACGCCGCTATCGCTATGCCTATGTTGAAGTACCGCGTAAAAATGCTAAGTCAACATTAGCTGCTGGCATTGGACTTTATCTTTGCTTTGCGGATGGGGAAATGGGGGCTGAAGTTTACTCAGCTGCAACTACTCGCGACCAAGCGCGTATTGTTTTTGAAGTTGCACAAGGCATGGTACGCAAACGCCCTGACATGCAAAAATCAATGGGTATAGAAGTAACGGCCCATGCTGTCAGCTCTATTGGTACTGACTCAGCATTTAAACCGCTTAGTCGTGACTATGGCGGCAACCTTGATGGCAAACATGTACATGGTGCTGTCATTGATGAGCTTCACGCGCACAAATCAAATGATACTTATGAAGTCATGGCTACGGGCATGGGCTCGCGTGAGCAGCCGCTTCTATTCGCTATCACTACAGCCGGTTTTATTTTAGACGGTGTTTGCTACGAGCAACGCACTTTGGTCGCCAAGGTTTTATCTGGGCTTGAATCACATGACCGTTACTTTGGCATTATCTATACGATAGACGATGCTGATGATTGGCGTGACCCTAAGAGTTGGCGCAAAGCAAACCCCAACTACGGTGTTTCGGTTTATAAAGCCGCGCTCGAAGCTGAATATCAACGCGCTGCTGTTAGTCCTGATGCTCAAGCTGACTTTTTAACCAAGCATTTATGCGTTTGGGTTGCTGCTCGCAGCGGTTGGCTCAACATGCAAGACTGGGACGATGCTACCGACAAAACATTGAAACCCGAACAGTTTAAAAACTACCCATGCTTTGGTGGTCTTGATCTGGCATCCAAAGTTGATTTGGCATCGCGCGTTAAATTATTTGTCAAAAAGATAGATGGCGAATCATATTATTACTTGTTTGCAAATTTTTATATCAACCGTGCACAGCTCGACAACCCTAACAATCCCAATCAAAAACGCTTTATTGAATGGGAACGCCAAGGCTGGCTAACTGTTACCGATGGCAATATTACAGACTTTGAGCGCATTGAGCGCGATATTGTTGATGATGCTGCAAATTACGATATGCAAGAAACAGGTTATGACCCTTTTAATGCCACATATTTAGCTATGCGTCTAAATGAGCAAGGTCTCAATATGGTCGAAGTGCCACAGCGCGTCGCTTATTTGAGCGAACCAATGAAACATATTGGTGCGCTGTTACCTGCAAAGCGTGTACTCAACGACGGTAATCCCATATTGCGTTGGTGTATGGGCAACGTCACTGTCAAAAAAGACGCCAATGACAATGTTTTCCCTCGTAAGGAATCAGACGCTAGCAAAATTGACGGCGCTGTTGCTTCAATCATCGCGACCAATCGCGCACAGTACTACGACGAAACAGGCGACTTGCCGAGCCAAGATTTTGAGACACAGCTTGGTGACTACTTAAACGACTTTGTAAGCTTCAGGGGATAACATGGCACTCATACAAACCGTCGCCGCATGGTTTGGTTACGCGCCGCGTGACCCCGTGGACGGCAATCAAAACGCTACTCGTACTGTCACTAAAACAGCAAAACCAGTCACCTTTGATACCGCAATGACCGTCACGGCGGTCTTTGCATCGATCAGATTGCTTGCTGAAACTATTGCTAGTATGCCTATTGATTTATATACCAAAGACAAAGATGGTTATTTAGACACCAAAGCTGATCATGACGTCATGAAACTGCTGAGATATAAACCCAATAAACGTCAAAACCGCATTGAGTTTATGGAACAACTGATGCTCAACTTGGTCAGTGATGGCAATGCATACGTCAGAATTACACGCGTAGGTGATAAGAACTCTCGTATTCTGAGTCTAGATATTATCAACTCATCGAATATGACGGTTATTTTGAAAGATGATGTTCTTACTTACCGCCACCAGGTCACATCAGCTTTCAGCCGTGATTTTAAAGAATCTGATATTTGGCATGTAAAGCTATTTGGCAACGGTATAAAAGGACTCTCACCGCTGCAACACGCTGCCAAAGCCGTCGCTGTGGCAGATGCCTCAGACGATAAAGTAACCTCACTCATGCGCAATGGAGCGAAGCCAACTGGTGCAATAATGACCAAAGGCAATCCCAATGAGGAGCAACGCAACACACTGCGAAAGGAATTAGGTGACTTAGTTAGCGGTGATGAAACTTTTATGCCGGTACTGCCACTCGATATGAAGTTTGAAGCCATTAGTTTAACGCCCAGCGACATTGAATTATTGGCCACACGCAGATTTAGCTTAGAAGAGATTGCGCGTATGTTCGGTGTACCTAGTATTTTAATTAATGACAGCACGCAATCTAGCAACTGGGGCAGCGGCATCTCAGCAATCATTGAAGCGTTTCACAAATTTAACTTGCGGCCCTACCTTGAGCGCCTTGAATTATCAATGCTGACAACACTGATTCCACGTAAAGACTGGGACAACTACCAGTTTGAAATTGATGCGGACGCTATTTTGCGATCAAGTCGCAAAGAACGTGTCGAGATGTATAACACTGAGATCACATCTGGACAGCGAACGCCCAACGAGGTACGCCGCGCTGAAGGATGGAAGCCACAAGAAGGTGGCGACGAACTCTATATGCAGCTGGGCTTTGCGCCTCTTAATGTTGTCGCTAAACAATCTTCACTAGACCAATCAAAGGATACCAGCAATGAATAAACACTCACTGCAAACGCTGCACTGTCGCGATGGTCGCAGTGAGCTACTGCACTCTGTCAGTACACGCCGCATTCCAGTCATCGATACTAAAATACGCTTTGCCGAACCTGATAAAGACGGCGCTGCTACTTATACATTTGAAGGCTATGCGGTTAAGTGGGATAGCATCAACTTGCATGGCGAGAAATTCGCCCGTGGTGCGTTCGCCGATATGATTAGCGCGTTCAACAATCGCGAAAAAACCGTGCATATGTATTACAACCACGGTTGGCGCAACATGTTTGACACCAACGCCGCTATGCGTGTTGGTCGATGGGTAGAGTTTGAAGAGGATGATATCGGCTTACGTGTCAAAGGCGAACTCACTCAAGGTTTACCGCTGGCCACTGCTGTTGCTGCAATGATGCGTCACCTCACGGTTGATGGCTTATCCATTTGTTTTTATAACCCAACTGAAATGGATTATGAAGAGCAAGACGGTCATATTCTGATCAAACGCGCAGATTTATTTGAAATCAGTGTCGTTGATGAGCCAAGTGACCGCAGTGCTCGCATCAACCGCCAAGCAGAAACCATTAACAACTTAGCTGATGAACGCGATGCCTGCGATATGCTGACCAAGCTAGGGCTTGATCAAGCCGATGCGCGCCACTTTATATCCAAACTCGACAGTATCATGGGCACCAGCGCTGGTGATATTACTGAAGTTAAAGATCCTTTTGCGTTTTTAGACAAATAAACCATCTCTTTTAACACCAATCAAACCCTAAACAATGCTACCAATCGGTAGCTATTTTTTTGCCTAAAGGAAAATATTATGCGTGATTTTAAAACTGCTGCAATCGCTGGTGCTATGTCTGGCATGGGTGTTATGACCCGTGACGCTGGTGGCACGTCTAAAGATGAATATGAAAAGCTCGCTGGTCAGCTTAAAGCCCGCTTGGCCACACTCGACAATCTTATCGAAGAGAAGCAAAAGCTACTTTCTGAAAACAAAGATGACAAAGAAACTCGCGATGCTATTACTGAGCTACAAAAAAGTGCTGAGAGCGTCACCGAGCTATCAGCCCGCTTTGAAGAGTTTGAACAAAAGATGGTACGCGGCGTACAAGACGGTGACCTTGATGCCAATAGCATCGGCGGCCTACTCTCTCGCAATGAAGGCTTATCGCAAGAGATCAAAGCAATCAAGCAGTCTCGCGGTAAAGTGCAAATTGATGGCGTCTCAACCCGTAACACAGTAATGCTAGGTAGTATCAATACCGCAGGTGATATCAACGATTCAAAAATGGTCGGAGCTACTGAAAACCCGCTGACCATCGTTAATATGATTAATTGGATACCAACTACTGTACCTCTTATCCCTTATGTCCGCGAAAGCGCTGTTGATTTTATGGCAGATATCGTCGCTGAGGGCGAACTAAAGCCTGAATCAACGCTTGAGTTTGGTCCTGATTCATTAGAAATTGATGTTATCGCGCACTGGATACGTGTCAGTAACCAGGTGCTAGCCGACGCTCCTGCACTGGCTGCGTATATCGAAGGTCGTATGTCTTACGGCTTGCGCTTAAAACTTGAATACTTGGTCATCAACGGTGATACCAAAAGCTTTAAAGGCTTGATGAAAGCTGGTAATAGCTTGACTATTGTCGCCAATGACAACGCTATCGACACTATCAGTACTGCTAAAGCAAAAGCCTACGCTAACTTTTTGCCACCTGAGACCGTCATTCTAAATCCGCAAGACTGGGCAGCCATCGAGCAGGTTAAGGGCGACGACGGTCATTATATCTTTGGTTCGCCAGGCTCTGCGGTACAGCCGATCCTATGGGGGCTCAAAGTTATGCAGTCACCAGCTATGCCAGTCGGAAAATTTTGGTCAGGAAATATCACAATGGCAACTGAAGGCTATATTCGCCAAGACGCCACCGTTGAATTATCTACTGAGGATGGCGACAACTTCCGCAAAAACTTGGTAACTATCCGCGCTGAGATGCGTGCTGCTTTTGGTGTTGTCATGCCTGATGCCGCTGTGACAGGCGACCTAGTTAACGTCGGACCATAAGGTTAGATAATTATTATTTGAAACGCTTCTCCTAGCTGCTGGTAGCACGTCTGCCAGCGGTATTTTTTACCCTAACTCAATATAGGCATCATCTATGATCACTGCATCTATCACGCTTGAACAAGCCAAATCGCACCTGCGTGTCACACATGAGATAGATGATACGTATATTGCGGGGCTTATCCCTACATCATTTCAATTGATTGCAGATGAGCTAGATCGTGAGCTAACAGACGATATCTGCTTAACACCATCTGGCCAATTGTCAGAATCATTAAGACACGCGGCTCTACTTGTCATCGGTGATTTGTACCAAAACCGTGAAGCGCAGCAAACTGAGCAGCTGCATATGAACCACGCGCTCGACAGGCTGCTGAATAAATATCGCAAGATGGGAGTATGACATGGTAAAGATCAGTCGAGGCAAACTAAATACACCCATCGGCATATTAAGAGCGACTACGACTCAAGATGACTACGGCGCTGTAATATCCACCTTCGCTCAAGTCTCTCAAACATTTTGCGAGTGGCTACCCTTATCTGCAAATGCTGTTATTCAGGCACACACAGAGGGTATGACGATCACTGCCAAATTACATGTGGATTTGCAGACAGATATTAACCAGACAGACCAAATAAAAAATCTTAATGATGGCCAGATTTACGAGCTAATCACGGTAATGCCCGTCCCTACTGACAACAAGAAAATCATTATATGTAAGGTATCTCATGTCTAACGATTTAATGAACGTTGAGTTTGAAGTACGTGGGTTAAACGAGTTAGACGATGCTTTGGCAGAATTAACTCTGTCCGCGCAGAAAAAAACGCTCGAAGGCGCTTTGATGAAAGCCGCGCTGCCCATCATGAAGGACGCAAAAAAACGCGCACCCAAAGATGAAGGCGATCTTAAAAAAGCGATTGGACGGCAACGTATTAAAAAAGCCGATATGCCATCGGTTGCTGTGCTTGTCAAAAAGAGCCGTAAAAACCCTTACCCATTCTATTGGTACTTTAAAGAGCACGGAACTAGCAAAATGGTAGCAACTCCTTACTTACGACCAGCATTTGAACAGAATGTTGAGCTTGCTATACAGCTATTTAGCGAAGAGCTAGCCAAACGCATCGATAAACTGACTCAAGACTAATGATATGAGCGATAAACATGGACGCATCCAAACTCATCAGATCAGTGCTAAACCCTTTGGTCGACGGCCGCGTTTACCCATTAAAAGTTCCAGAAGCCGCCGCCGAGACAGTAAAGGGCAAGCCTTACATTGTTTATACACCAATAACTTCTATCGATGTTACTACCAACGAGGGGCACACTGGACACGAGCGTGTGCCTATCCAAATCGACGTGTACGCACCTACTTATGGTGAAGCCGACGACACTATGAAGCTCGCACTAAAGAAAATAAGCGATGAGATAGAAGGCGCGGCTTTTGGTGGCCGTGGCCCATTCCCTGACCCCGACCTGTACCGACAGACTGCTGATATCCGCATCTGGGGCACTATTTTTTAATCAATCACAAGGACCACCGTTATGGCTAAAGAAAACATCGTTGATAGTTTTTACCGATTAAACATGGATTTGACAGGTGATGGCACCGCATTTACCAAAATTCCACTTTTGCTAGAATGCGCACCTCCAACATCTGAGAAAACCAGCGATACAATCACCGCGACAGATGATCAAGAAGAAGTTACTGTCGTTGTAGACTTTAAGAAAAACTCACAGATTGACTTTGAAATCGTCTATGACCCTACTGACCCCACTCACCAAAAGCTTGATGAAATGTGGGAAGACAACAGTTATGCAGCTTTTGAGTACGAGTTTGTCAAGCTTAACCGTACAAAGAACTTTACTGCACAACTTATGAAGTGGGAAGAGGTTACTAATAAAGAGCAAAAATTGCGTATGAAAGGCTCATTAACCGTCTCAAATATCACCACTACTACTGTATAAACATCGATAAATGAAGCTGACAGCGCTGTTGGCTTCACTCTCATCAACTATTGAAAACTTAGGATAATAAAATGTCAAAAAAACTAACTGCTGCCCTTATCACTGCCAGCGTCGCTGAACTACCATCTGGCTATATTACTATGCCCCATCCTCATTTGGATGGTGATATCAATGTCAAAATCCATACCGTCGCTGAACGTGAAGAGTTTGAAAAGAAAGCATACTACTCTGACAGCGAACTTAAGCAATACCCACAGCGCGCCGTTACGTTTGCTTATGCTGTCGTAGATGATAAAGGTGAACGCTTATTTACTGACGAACAGATTCCAGAAATTAGCAAATGGCCAGCTTATATTACGGTACCAGTGCATTTGAAATACAATGAACTCAACAATATTGGTCCCGAAAAAATTGAGGCCGCTACAAAAAACTCTTAAGCCGTCCCAACCGGCGCTTCTTATTTAAACTTGCTTTGCAGCTTGGCATGACAGTAGCTGAGCTATCAGCCAAGCTATCAAACGATGAGCTGGTTGAATGGATGGCTTATTATAGCTTTGACCCGTGGGGTGGCTATCGTAGTGACGTACAGACAGCAAGGCTCGAAGCAGTCGCTGCCGGTTATAAAGGTAGTCTGTCTGAGATACTTGCTTTCAATCCTGACCCCCTGCCACCGGATGAAATAGAACGTCGAGAACGGGCGGCACAAATCGCCAAATTAGAGCGACAAACCGCTCAGATGGCAGCAATGTTTGATCTTGCTGAATAATTGCCCTATCAGAAATGATGGGGCTTTTTTAATGGAGATATAAAATGGCAGTCTTATCCCGTCTTGAAATCATTTTGGCTGCCAACTCTGCCAGTTTTAATCAATCTATCGCCGATGTCCGATCGCAAACTAAAATCGCATTCAGTGATATGCGTGAATACGCGAATAAAATGGGCCCTGCTGTTAGTGCCTCCATTGGTGCCGCAGCCGCAGCGACCACTGCTCTTGTCGTAGAGCAAGTCACACTGGCAAATGAATTACAACATACTGCCAATGTCGCCAATTCATCTATCAAAGAAATTCAGCGCTATACTGTCGGCGCTAAAAAAATGGGTATCGAACAAGATGCACTAGGCGCAATATTTCAAGACACGTCAGACAAGATAGGTGACTTTTTATCAAGTGGCGGCGGCGGTATGGCCGACTTTTTTGAAAACATCGCACCGCAAATCGGTGTCACTGCTGAGCAATTCAGAGAACTATCAGGACCACAAGCACTACAGCTATACTATGACAACCTAGAACGCGCCAATCTCAGTCAAAATGAGATGACTTTTTATATGGAAGCGATGGCTAGTGACGCAACAACCTTAATACCACTACTAGCCGATGGCGGCGCAGGGTTTGACGTTTGGGCAGATGCTGCTGCAAACGCCGGTGCTGTTATGGATGCAGAAACTATAAGGGCGACTAAAGAGTTACAAGCAACAGTTGATCTATTAGAGCTGTCTGTAGATGGCGCTAAAACCCAGTTTGTTGCTGGTTTTATTCCTGTATTGTCAGATGCGGCTGGTGAGCTAGTCGGTACTGCCGATGCTGCTGATGCCGCACGTATTGCAGGACATAATTTTGGTCAGATGCTAAAGTCTGTCTCAAAAATTGGTGTAGGTGCTGTCACTGTATTTGAAACTATTGGCACAGCAATTGGCGGCTTTGCTGCTGGTGTAGCGCAGTTAGGCAATGGCGTTGACTGGGATAGCCCGTTCGCATTTTTTCAGATGGGCCAAAACTTCTTAGAAAACAATCGATCTGCTGCCCAAATCTTTGCAGAGATTCCAGGTGATATATCAAACATCTGGCTAAAATCTGCTGATCAATTAAACCGTATAGATAAGTTAGGTACCGGTACAGCAAGTCAGACAATTAGCTCAGTTGTGCAGTTAAACGAGCGACAGGCTAATCTAAATCGCACACTTGGCATCACAGGTCAGCAGTATCAAGCCCAACAAGAAGCCGCTGAAGCCGCTGCCAAGTCTGCTGAGAAAGCCGCGAATTCAACTGTGAAAAGTATTCAGGCTCAAGCAGTAAATAGCAAAGTGTTGGCCCAAGCAAAACAGTTTAGTTATGGCAACTTAGAGCAACAATACGGCCTACCAACTGGATTGTTATCAGCTGTGAGTATGCAAGAATCACGTGGTAATGCCAATGCTCGTAGCCCAGTTGGTGCATCTGGCGCATTCCAGTTTATGCCAGGCACTGCTGACCGCTTTGGCATAAGAGGTCAAGAGTCAAACGTTGGCAAATCTGCTGAAGCAGCTGCTAAATATCTTAGCTTCTTGATGAATAAGTTCGGCTCTGTTGATCTTGCACTCGCAGGTTACAATGCTGGCGAAGGAAATGTCGCTAAGTATGGCAATAAAATCCCACCATTCAAAGAGACTCAAAACTACGTCAAGAAAGTGAATGCATATCTTGCATTCATGAAAGGTGGCTTGGACGGTAGCGTTAATATAGCTGGAAACATCTCAGCACAAACCTCATTGATGGAACGACAAGCTGCTGAACAATTACGCATCCTTGAGCAGCAAGCTCAACAACGTGAAGCTATTCGCTTAGAGTATGCCAATCAAGCGACGCGCATTGAGATGCAACTTGCTGACAAAATCGAAAAGATTAATTCCAGTGGCTTTAATGAAGATGAACGCATCGCTTTTGTTAAAGACGCTGAGCAACGCGCCGCCATCGACATCGCAAATTACGAAGACACACAGGCTAAAAAGTTAGCTTCTTTTGGTGACTTTGCGAGGTCTGAACGCGAAATCATTGCTCAAAATGCAATGTATCGAGCAACTGAAGTTATCCGTGATACTGAGTTGACAGAGGATGCCCGTAATCAAGCTTTAGCTTTAATCAAACAAAAGGCCCAATACGAACTTAATCAGCTTGAATTAACTCATGATCGCGAGATGCAGTACGCTCAGCAAGCTGAGCAAACTGATGTAGACCGTATCCGTAATCAGTATGCGCTTGAACGCCGCGAAATCCAATTAACAATCAATATGGATGAGCAGTTGCGCAAAGCTAAAATTGATGCACTCAACCAAGCTGAGCAACTGGCACTTGATGAACGTCGCTATGCGTTTGAGCGCGAACTGCGAGACTTAACCAGTATTGGCCAATCAGACTTGGCTGCTTTACGAGCTGATTATGCTGACCAGCGCCGAGAACTCGACCAACGCACGGACATCGATGACGGCCAAAAATCATCATTACGTAACGCAATGGCCGGCGCTCAGATATATGACACCAATCAGCTGCAAACTGCTGCCAGAGATCCATTTGACGCCCAGCAAGCAGATATGAACGGTACAGGCGCAAATTATGCAATCGCTCAACAGTATCAAGCACGCCTTGATATTATCCAAGATGCCGTCAAAGCTGAAGTACTGGCCGTTGAGCAAGCTGAGCAAGCCAAATATGCCGCGCGTCTTGAGTTTGAGACAGCATCAACCCAACTCACGCTATCAAGTGCTGAGCAAACCGCTGCCAGTCTCGCAGGCTCATTCAAAACCATGCTTGGTGAGCAAAATATCGCTTACAAGATTATGTTTGGCGCACAGCAATCGTTTGTGATGGCATCTGCCGGTTTGAATATGTATGAAGCATGGGGCGATGCAATGGCTGAGGGTGCTACGCTCTCTCAAAAAATAGCAGGCGCTGCGACCATCGCTGCTGAGTTTGGACGCATTATTAGCGCAGCATCGTCGATGACATTGGAGTTACCGGGTTATCAAACAGGTGGTTACACTGGGAACGCACCGGAAGACCAAATTGTTGGGTTCGTCCATGGCCGAGAACAGGTTATGGATGCACCCACTACTCGTAAATATCGTCCAGAGCTTGAGGCGATGAGCAATGGCACTTATGAGCGCCAATCTAGCGCTCCAAATGTCAACGTCAACGTAGCTGTCACAATGGATGGCAACTCATCTGTTGAATCAAACAGCGCATACGGTAAGCAAGTCGGACAAGGAATAGCAGCTGTCGTTGTCAGTGAAGTTCGCAAAATGATGCGACCAAATGGCGAGATAGACCGTCGCTATGCAAAAAGGTAATGTTAGACGCCCGCAACAAAAGTCGGTATTATAATATTTTGCCTATATTGAGGATATTATGAAATTACTGATTGGCGCTAGTATTACTATCGCTTTACTAAGCGGCTGCTCAACTAAAGTCGCTACATCAACTAGCACTGTGAGCCCGACTTTGTATGGCACAGCAACTGCTAATAGCGCCTTGATCACAGTCACTCGCGACAGCGGCATCGTGGGCGCGGCTTGCGCTGCTAAACTATCTATCGACAATAAAGTTGTAGCAAAACTTAAACCTTCTGACTCGGTGAAGCTAAATGTACCAAGCGGTCGTCATATTTTGTCATTTGATACGCGTGGCGGGTTATGCCCTTCAGTAAGTGACGCTGTAGAAGTCACCCTAAACAAAGGTGACGATAAAAGATATCGCATACGTGCGGACACTAACGGCAACTTTCAGCTACTACCTACACTCTAATTTCAACCAATCAACCAAAAGCCCACTACCCAGTGGGCTTTTTTGTGGGCAAACCTATGATAAAAACATTCCCGTGGCAGATGGATATGGGCGCAACTGCTGACAAACAGTATCGCGTGAACAAAACACAGTTTGGCGATGGCTATGCGCAGCTGTCATCTATTGGTATTAATAACACGACTAAGAACTGGTCAGGCACTAAGACGGGCGCGCTTGATACCGTTATCAAACCCATCGAAGCGTTTATCGATGAACATGCAGGCGTCAAGCCTTTCTTATGGACCGACCCACACGGCAACACCAAACAATACACCTGCGCTGGGGTATCGATACCGCAGCGCAAGGGCGACTACTGGCAAATCACGCTCAACTTTGAGCAGTTTATGAGTGTTTAGGAGATAACCATGGCAGTACAGATACCAGACCCAGGCACCGGCAACGCTCAAACGGGTGATAACGAGTATGTTTTTCGTAAGAAAGTAAAAGATAACTTTAGTGACCAAACCAATGCGGCTAGTCGATTGCTGGGCGCAGCAGCAGGTCAAGTACCGTTAGCTGAGCATACATATAAAGCGGCGTTCTCGGCTGACATGACGTTAATAAATACAGAGGGCTACGACACGTCCTCACTCCCAATAGGTTCTAGGGTGGTTGTGTCAGGCACTGCGATAGACGGCAATCTACCCTACAATGGCGCGTGGCATATAGATACCATCAGCTCAATACGCGGTGGTTCAGTGCAATTTGCTTATGCCTACCCATCTGCGCTCGGCATGTGCTATCGGGTAAAAGACAGATCCACTGGAGTTTATGCTGCATGGCAGTCTGTTAGCACAAGCGAATTAACATATAAGACAACAACCGCATCAGGGGCTAACGTAGTCGTAGCATCTAACGGCGTATTACAGCGCTCAACATCATCTGAGCGTTACAAAGATATTTTTGCGCCGCTTGAGCTTGACGATGCACGATATGAAGATGCAATGGCGTTAAAGCCTATTGTATATCGCTCAACGGCTGAGGCAGACAATCCTGCTTATCACTATTACTCGTTCAGCGCGGAAGAACTGGGCGCGTATGACCCTGCGTTTACGCTGTGGCGTGAGACAGAAATGGTCACGGATGCAGACGGCAACGTAACAGAGCAGCCGCTTGCTGAGCGCCAAGCTGAGGGTATCAATATTAACGCGCTGCTTGCAATGAGTCATGCTATCGCTATTAAGCAAGATAAAATTATCAAAGCATTAGAAGCCCGCATCGAAATATTAGAAGCGAAATAAGGATCTGTCATGCTCTCATCCGACCTACAAAAACTCAGCGTCACGGGTCTTGTCACACTCTATGAGCTAGATGCCACAAAACTTGGCGCAGGTGTCATGCGGTGGCATGGGCATATGTCACATGAGGACTGGGAGTTTATCTACCGCTATACAGATAAATCACGCTATACCGATATGACGCGGCACACTGACCCAACCGGCACAAAAGACATCATCCGCCGCGATATTATCTGGGCGGGTCGAGAATATAAGCCAGTCGCCATTCAAACCGATGGCTTAGAGATACGAGGTGATGGCAGTCCATCTACGCCCACATTGGTTATTGCTAATAATATTGATGGTATTAATGGTGCCGTCACTGCCATGTGTGCGTTTTACAGTGACTTTGTCGGTGCGGAATTGCGCGTCATCCGTGTATTGGCCAAACATCTTGATGCGGCAAACTTTACCGTGGGCAATCCATCGGCGGACAGCCAGCAATACACTGACCAGTACTGGACCATCAACCAGAAAACGCATGAATCCCTGAGTGAGCAAGACAGCTCAGTGGCGTTTGAGTTATCAACGCCGCTCACCGCCCAGCGCAAGATGATACCCAGTCGCACCATTACCAAATATTGTGATTGGGCGGTCAAAGGTAAGTATCGCGGTGAATCCTGCGGTTATACCGGCACGGCGATGTTTACAGAAGACGGCACACCAACAGACAATCCTGCACTGGATAAATGCGGTGGCTGCTTAAGCGATTGTAAGCTGCGTTTTGGTGAGTTCGAACCACTGCCATTTGGCGGCTTTCCATCCGCATCCATGCTTGGCCGCTAAGGGGTCGATATGTATATTTTAAAAGCCACAGGCGCCGCGATACTCAATCACGCGGCTGCTTGCTATCCGCGTGAGTCTTGCGGCGTTATTGTCAATCGCGCGTATATCGAGTGCGAAAATATTGCTGACAGTGACAATGAGTTTGTCATCAGTCCGCGTGACATTGTCCGCGCTGAAAAGCTGGGCAAAATTGAAGCGATTGTCCACAGCCACCCTGATGGCAGTACCAAGCCCAGCACCTTTGATAAGCTGCAAATGCCACTCCATGAATTGCCCTGGGTGATTGTCAGTTATCCTGAAATTGACATCAAAGTCCATAAATCCAAACCGTACACCGTCCCGCTGATTAACCGCGAATACATTCACGGTGTACTCGACTGCTTTAGTATCGTGCGTGATTACTATGCCCGTGAGCTGGATATTGAGATAGATAACTTTGAGCGGACTGACCGATGGTGGGAAGACGCTGCCAACGCAGACCTTTACGTGAATAACTTTGCCTCACAAGGCTTTGTCCAAGTCGATAATTTGCAGCGTCATGATGTGATTCTATGCCGCGTGCAACCAACCGCCCATGTCAATCATGCGCTTATCTATCTTGGTGATGATGGTCAATTGACTTCAGAGCAATCAGAGGTAGTTATTGGCGATCACCTGGTCTTACATCATCCCTACCGCCGCCGCTCCCGCCGTGAGATTTACGGCAATATTTGGCAAGAGCGCAGCGCTATTATTGTGCGGCATCAATCATTTATGTGAGGTAATCATGCTAAGACGTATCGAGCTACACGGCATCTTAGCCGAGAAATTTGGCAAATCCTTTGACTTTGATGTCGAATCGACACGCGAGGCATGCGAAGCACTGAGCTACCAAGTCGATGGCTTTCGACAATTTATGATGACCGCCCATGAAAGCGGTCTTTTTTTTGCCGTATTTTATGACGATAACGAGCAAAGCATTAGCGCTGATGAAGTGGAGATGAAAACGGGTGCAAAAGTCATCCGTATCGTACCGAAAATCACTGGTGCAGGCGGTGATGCAATGGGCTGGATTCAAGTCATTGCGGGCGCTGCGTTGGTGGGCGTAGGGTTTCTTGTTCCTGGCATGCAGCCTTTAATTGGCGCAGGTGCCGGACTTATGCTTGGGGGCGCTGCCGCTTTACTTATGCCTCGTCCTACAATCACCCCGCAAGACCCGGACGGCAATAAGCCCAGCTATGCGTTTGGTGGGCCCGTCACTACCGTCGCTGAAGGCAATCCTGTCGCCGTTGGATATGGCCGCTGCCACTGGGGCGGTGCTGTTATTAGTATGATGATCGTCAATGAGGATACCTAATGTCATTATCAGTAATCAAAGGCGCCAAAGCTGGACAAGAAAAACCGCATCAGCCGTCTATTGCCAAAGACGATGTCGCCTCTATTAGTAAAGTTAAGATTTTATATGCGTTATCGGAAGGTGAAGTCAAAGGCTTGGTAAGCGGCGCGGCCAGTATCATGCTGGACGGCACGCCACTACTGGATGCTGACGGCAATCCAAACTTTGAAAACGTCGAATGGGAAATCCGCAACGGCACGGTTGATCAAACGCACATTGCAGGGCTGCCAAGTCTCAGTAGTGAGATTGGTATTGGTACGATACTTCGCAGCGGTACGCCGTGGATTCGCACCATTACCAATACCCAGTTATCTAGCGCCAACGTCAATGTATCTTGGTCACGCCTCAGCGACACGACTGATAAAAATGACATCATTGGCACCAAAGTCGACTATGCAATTGACGTGCAAACCGATGGCAACGGCTATGTAACGGTACTCGATACCAGCATCAAAGCCAAAACCTCGGGGCGCTATCAGCGCACGCACAATATCAAACTGCCTGAAGCACAGCAAGGCTGGCAAATTCGTGTGCGTAAAATCACCGCTGACGGCGATAATGAGCGCAAGTTTAATCAGATGCAGATTGATAGCATCGCTGAGATTATCGATGCAAAGCTACGTTACCCACATACCGCATTACTATACTTATCCTTTGACGCCCGTACTTTTAGCAATATCCCCAAAATGACGGTTGATATGTATGGCCGTTATCTTAAAGTGCCCGTCAATTATGACCCTGTTAGCCGTACCAGCACGGGCATTTGGACGGGTGAATTTAAAACGGACTATACCAACAACCCTGCGTGGGTGTATTACGACTTAATCACTAATGATCGTTATGGCCTTGGCGACCGCTTAAAGCCGTTTATGATTAATAAATGGGCCATTGCTCATATCGCGCGTATCTGTGATGAGCCAGTCGATGACGGCAAAGGCGGCACTGAGCCGCGCTTCACTTGTAATTTGTATTTGCAAGTCGCTGAGCAAGCATACCAAGTCTTGCAGCATATCGCCGCCATCTTTCGCGGCATGTCGTTTTGGGACGGCGCACAAATCGTCCTCGACGCCGATACGCCGCGTGACCCTGATTATGTGATTACCCGTGCAAACGTCGTTGATGGCGCATTCGTCAAAAGCGGTACCGCCATCGATGACCGTCATACGCTTGTGCAAGTTGCATGGTCAAACCCCGATAACAATTACGAGACCGATTATGTGACCGTCCGCAACGAGCGTGCGATTGCAAAATATGGCATCAATCCGCTTGATATGCCAGTTGTTGGCTGTACCAGCGAAGGCCAAGCGTACCGAGCAGGACTAGCGGCATTACTCTCTGAGCAAAACCGTACGCAAACCGTCAGCTTTGCCATGGGATTGGACGGCTCACTGCCAAGCGTTGGCAGCCGCGTCGATATTGCCGATATGATGTTTACGGGTGCCAATAATGGCGGACGCATATCAGCGGTTAATGCCAATTACACGGTTATCACTGTGGACCGTGATGATATACCGGCAAAAGCTGGCGATAGATTAAGCGTCAACTTAGAGTCTGGTCGCGCCCAAACTCGCGAAATCTTAAGCGTATCAGGACGCAACATCACCGTAAAAGCAGCATTTGACCCCGTTGCTGCAGAAAACGTCTGGGCCGTTGATAGCGATGAGCTGCCAACCATGCCGTTTATCGTCTTATCGATTACTGAAAATGAGGACCGCACTCAATACACGTATACCGCATTGCAGTATGATGCGGGCCTATATGCACAGATTGATAATGGCACCATCATTGAGCAGCGCCCACCAGTGCCACCAATGAATCCGTATATCATTCAAGCACCCGATAGTGTCACCGTGTCATCGCGTAACCGTGTGGTACAAGCGCAAAACGTCACCACATTCGTTATCGTGTGGAGCCAAGTTAAAGATGCGGTCGCATACGACGTTGAATGGCGCAAAGATGATGGCGACTGGATTAAGCTGCCACGCACGGGAAATATCTCAGCTGAAATAGACGGCGTTTACAGTGGTAATTATCTGGCGCGTGTCCGTGCTGTATCAGCATTTGATGCCATCTCAAAACCAACCACATCAATGCTTACCGCCATCACGGGCAAAGCAGGCAAACCACCAAAACTGCTATCAATTAAAGCAACTGGCTTGCTCTTTGGTATGCGCATTGATTGGATGTTTGCACCAGGCAGCGGGGACACTGCTTATACCGAGATACAAGTCGCGTCTGCACCTGATGTCAATGTTGCCCCGCTTGGCCAATTTGCTTTTAATACCGACACGCATACGGTAAATGGTCTGCAAGGTGGTTTAACCCAGCATTATCGCGGCCGTATCGTCGATAAATTGGGCAATACCAGCGATTGGACATCTTGGATTAGCGGTACGACCGATGATAGTGCTGACAAAGTGCTTGATTTGGTACAAGGCAAAATCAATGGCAGCTCGTTAGACGTTGCCTTGACAACCAAAATTGATAAAATTGCAGTGAATGAGTCTGCAATAAGTGCAGAGACGCAAGCGCGCATTGACGCGATTTTAGATTCTAATAGCAAAATCAATACTGAGCGTGATGCACGCATTGCAGGTTTATTAGCCGCTAGCAATGCAATAAGTGCGGAGACGCAAGCGCGTATCGCTGATATTTTAGCCAGTAATAATAAAATTAGCGCAGAGCGTGATGCGCGTGTCGCTGCCATACAGCAGTCCGCTACCGAGCAGCAACAGCAATTACAAGATGCTGCTGATGCACTCGCCAATGACATCAATACCGTCGCCGTGGCACAGTCTGCAACTGATAGTCAGCTTGCGACCGTTAAAGAGCGTCAGCAAACCCTCATCAATGAAAATGGGGTGCAAGCAGAACAGCTCAATTATTTGTCATCAGAGATGAGCTTTGGTTATACGGACGCCTCCAAGTACACGGATAAATCACGTGCGACGGTGTGGAGCTTCGCCAAAACCATTGCTCATGCTGATTATGTAAATGCCGAGTCTATCCGCGCCTTGTCCGCTGATTATCAAAACGCATCCGCCAGCTTTAATGAGCGCATCAGTTTGAATGTCACGGCAAACCAAGCGGTTGCGCAGCAAGTATCTACACTGTCCGCGCAAATGGTTGGTGGTTATACCGGCAATGATGTGACGCAAATCACCTCAGGGTTATTACATCAAGAGCGACAAGCAACCGCGTCGCGCTTTGAGGGCTTAGCTCAGCAAATCAGCTTAATATCCGCCGGGGTTGGTGAACAGTTTGACCCCTATCAGATCTGGCATTTTGACAGCAGCAGTGATGGCTGGACCGCAGGCACTTATGCGAGCGGCTGGTTAAATGTTCGTACAGAAACCATCAGCAGCCCTGCATTTGAGTTAAACGGCAACGGCTATCATCATGTCAAACTGCGCATACAGAAAAAGCAATCTCCGACATGGGGCGGTCTTATCACTTGGTCGGGCGGCAGCTTGGTCATTGATGAACCTGCTTTTGATATAAATAACATTGCCACGCTCGATATTGATGTGCCGTGGTCAGGTACGATCAACGGCTTTGGCTTAAAACTTGCGTCAAGCGCAGACAACCTAAACTACTATTCGATTGACTGGATAGCGGTTGGGCGTCCGTCACCTGGCGCATCGAGTGCCGCGCTTTTAAGAGAGGAGCAAACCCGCGCAAACCAAGTGATGGCGCTCACCCAAGCAAACACTGCCCTCGATAGCAAGCTGAATACCAAAGTATCGCAGTTATCGTCTGCTATTACTGAAAACATGCAAACGCTCACGACAGAACAGCAATCGCAAGCGGATCGCATCACCTCACTGGATAGCAAATTTAGCAACGATATTGGTAATCTGTCGTCTAATATTACCGATATTAATAGCACGCTGACCAACGAGCTTGGTGCGCAAGCTGAACAAATCAACACCATGGTTGCTGATTATAAGCCGCGCTATACCGATGCATCACGCTATACCGATGCGGCGCGCTCAACGCAGTGGACGTATGCAAAAACGGTGGCGCGCGATAATTATGCAACCAATGAGCGTATCACCGTATTGCAATCCGATGTTGCAGATAGCAATGCGATTGTCACTCAAAGTCTAAACACACTAGCGACTAAGGATGAGGCGTTAGCAAGCAGTATTGATACTTTGAATGCTACTACAGGGCAAAACACGGCTGCTATTGCAAGTGAGGCGACGACAAGATCAAACGCTATTAGTGCATTATCAGGACGTGTCGATACGACGGTCGCTAAAACAAATGATAATGCCGCCGCTATCATTGCCGAACAAACCGCTCGCACCAATGCGGACTCTGCACTATCTACCCGCATTGACACCGTAACAGCTGAATCTGGGGCTAATAAAACAGCAATACAGTCAGAAGTTACAGCGCGTACAACGGCTGATACAGCACTGGGTCAGCGCATTGATACGGTAATCACCAAGACTGACTCAAATACAGCCGCTATCGCAAGTGAGTCAACCACTCGCACCAATGCAGATTCTGCGTTATCTACTCGCATTGACACTCTTGTCAGCAAGTCAGCTAACAATGCGGCTGCAATTAACACGGAGGTAACTGCTCGCACCAATGCGGATAGTGCACTGTCTACTCGTATTGATACGGTATCATCTAAGACAGACGCAAACACTGCAAGTATCACTACAGTAAACAATACGCTGACCAATGAGCTTGGCTCACAAGCTGAGCAAATTAATACCGTGCAATCCTCAACAGCCACAGCACAATCTAAAGCTGACAAAGCGGAAACAGATGCAGCGACCGCTCAAACGGCAGCTAACAATGCGGCAACCTTGGCAGGCAATAAAGGCGAAGTGATCTACCAGTGGCAAACGCCTGCCGCCGCCCGCCAACTACCCCAGAATCTTTGGATTGACACAACAGGAGGTAAAAATACACCAAAGCGCTGGGACGGTAACGCTTGGATTGTTGTGACCGACAAAGCCGCCACCGACGCTCAAGCAGCCGCTAATGCCGCGCAAGCAACCGCGACCGAAGCATTAGGTAAGGCGAACACTGCGACGACCAACATCGCCACCATTAAAACGGATTTGAGCGCTGTTACAACAGAAAGCGGTGCAACGGCAACCGCGGTGCAAACCCTTCAATCATCAGTTGGCACCAACACATCGTCCATTCAAACATCTAACCAAGTCATCGACGGGCTGCGCGCTCAATCAACGACTGTGCTTGATGTAAATGGCTACGTGGTTGGCACTGGTACTTATAACGACGGCAAGACTGGTACATTTGCTGTTAGAGCGGATGAGTTCTATATCGGCTCACCGAATGGCAGCAAAGAACTGGGGTTTGTGCATTATGAAACCGCGCAAGAGATTAATGGTGTCATTATCCCGATAGGCACGTATCTAAGAAATGCTTATATCGCAAATGGTGCAATTACACTGGCTAAGATTGATACAGCAACCATCACATCGTTATCAGCATTATCTGCAACTATCGGGCACTTCAAGTCAGCAGAAAGTGGGGCTCGGCTTGAGATTAAAGATAGCTTACTTAGTGTTTATGATGACAATAATGTCTTGCGCGTTCGACTGGGGCTTTGGTAAGGAGTATCTATGAGTCAAGGTTTACAAATTTGGGATACTGATGGCTTTATGGTATTGGACACTTCGTCTCAAACAGTGAAAATATTGGGCGTTTTTAAAGTATCTAGCGACCCGGTTACGTTTAGCGACCCATTGTTGGCTACTGAAACGCCATTTTACATAGTATCTCCTGAATATAGGCATACAGGAGACACTACTAACTTAAACGTAGAGTTCAATGGTAGTACATGTACTGTGACTAACTCAAGTACATACAATAATAGAACTATCTACGTGGGAGTGTATTAGATGGCAACGGGGTTTGAAGTAATTGATGACCAGGGGCGCAAGCAGGTGCTTGATACGCACCCGCTTTTGAGTTTTAGTCACAAACTTTTTTCCAACAGCAGCAATGTAGGTGATTTATATCCTGACCCAAGACCTATCTACGCATGGCGTCCTGACAACAATCAGATAATGACCCAGAATTACTTCAAAGGCCGTAGAGTAGTTTTGGAAGATGGTGAGACCTATACTACAAACCGCATGCAAGGCTTCGGTACTATGCATGCTTTTACAAGCTCTGAACCTGTTTCTGATGAAAACTACGGTCTAGAAGTTTACGATGCGTCAGGCACTATAGTGTTCAACAGCAGCCAGAAACCTCTGAAGATATTGGACATTATCAACATACCTGACGTTAGACAGTCTAGAACGACAGTTTCAGGCAGGGTCACCCATTGGCGAAAGTCATACGGCAGTAAGACCGCAGCCATTGTACTAGTGCGGCAACCTCTATGGGCAAGCGGCTCAGACTTTAAGACTTCAGGAGTCGCGCTTCGAGACTCATTCATTGCACTGGAAGAGACAGTGGAGCACAGAGATGGCGAGTTGGCTGATAGATGGATAGGTAACACTTTCGCGTTATACGCACTGGTGATTGATGTGACTAACTTTTAATAAAAGGGGACTAATATGAAATATCTTTACGTAGTATTCGCACTACTAGTATCTAGCCTTTCTCATGCAGAGGTAGGACTATTCACAGAACATACCATGACCGAGGTTCTCGACGCTCATGTCGACACGGTACAAAAGGGTTATGAAAATAACATCCATAGATTATCACCTTACAATGGTATCGTTGGTGTAAAACTAAAAAACAAGAAGTACGAAGTTTCAAGTGGCTATAGCTATAGAAGAGACAACGACGTCAAAGAAGGGTTTGGTTATGATTATAGCGGTGTCTTCATAAAGCTTAAATATTATCATTGTCTGTACGACTGCTAAATAACCAATCCCGCCAACTAAGGCGGTTTTTTATTATCTAAAATTTGAGGAGAGATAATGCCAAATAACACCCCCTTTTGGGACCTTATTTTATTAAAGCTTTTGGTGTTTCTACCTAAGGTTTTTGCAGCTGTCATCGGTGCCATCCTTGGTTTGATGCTAAGCGGTGACATTGGCAGAGACGGTAAGATACAAGTCAATATTTCCGTCATCATTAAGTTCACGATCGCTGTTACGATTAGTCTATATGGCGGCGAGGCATCTATTGAGTATTACGAATTGCAAAACTACAGTGTTATGACGCATGGCTTTGTCATGCTTATGTGGGCAGTATTCGGCATGCTCGCCATCGGTATCGTTTATCAAGCAGTAGCATTGTGGCAAGGCAAGACGCTTGCTGAAGTCATTAAGGAAATCAAAGACGCAGCGTTTGCAATTTTTGGCAAATAATAATCAGCATTAAATACAGCCTCTATTTAGAGGCTTTTTTAATGTCTAAAATAAGGTAAGTATTATGACTACAGTAGTAATTACAGCAGGTCACAGCAACACAGACCCAGGCGCAGTAAATGGCAATATCACCGAAGCATCAATCGCAACCGATATGCGCAATATGGTAGCTCTATACCTTGAGCGTAAAGACATAGAAGTTGTTACCGACGGCAATGGTAGTGATAATCAAACGCTTCGTAATGCAATCAAGCTGATCAAACAAGGCAAAGTTGCGATTGAATTTCACTGTAATGCTTTTCACAAACAATCCGCTGGTGGTGTCGAAGCATTAGCTCAACCCAAAGATAAAGTGATTTGTCGAGCACTTTGTGAAGCGGTCAGCGATGTAATGGGCATCCCCACTCGCGGTAACGACGGTGGGTTTAAGTCTGAAAATAGCGGTCAGCACTCACGGCTTGGGTACGTGCGCGGGGGCGGCATCATCTTAGAGTTATTTTTTATCTCTAATCCGATCGAGCTTGCAACGTACCAAGCTAAAAAATGGCTAGTAGCTCGTGAGATTGCAGATGTCATTGCGGATCATGTCGGCGTTGGATGTAAGCCGTAAATCATGACGCAGTTTTTGTCGCACTTGCCGCCGAAACTATTTAAATCAATTTAAACGCAAAAACATAAATATATGATTTAATTATATTAATTTTTTATTAACTTATATTAGATTATATCAAAAAGAGTTCGAGTCTCTCCAGCCCCACCA